>CBIHOZ010000015.1:0-67250 GCA_966211525.1 uncultured Chitinophaga sp.
ACTTCTTACTTCTTACTTCTTACTTCTTACTTCTTACTTCTTACTTCTTACTTCGTACTTCTTACTTCTTACTTCTTACTTCTTACTTCTTACTTCTAATTACTCAATCCCATACTTCTCCATCTTCAGATAAAGCGTTTTCCGGTCGATGTTAAGAATACGAGCCGCTTTGGATTTATTATAGCGTGCTTCCTTCAACGTGCGCATTATCATTTCGCGTTCCTGTACCTCCTGTAACGCTTTGAGATCGTATACCGGTGCAGCAGGTTTACCTTTCGCCTGCAGCTCTTTAACAGCCGTAATCATCTCTACTGGTATAGCATCCATTTGTACGCGATCGCCTGTTGTAAGCAGCACAGCACGCTTCACAACATTCTTTAATTCGCGCAAGTTGCCGGGCCAGTCGTACGAAGCAAAGATGGCGAGTACTTCATCATCAAAGCCTATTACATTTTTACCGAGTTCTTTATTCGCGCCTGTACGGAAGAAGGTCAGGAATTCTTCTACATCATCGTTACGTTCGCGCAGCGCAGGCACCCGCATTTTAAATTCGTTCAGGCGGTGGTATAGATCTTCACGAAACTGTCCTTTACGAACACTCTCGGCAAGGTCATCGTTAGTAGCTGTAATAATGCGTACATCTACGCGTGATTCTTTGTTACTGCCAACCGGGCTAATGATACGCTCCTGTATAGCACGCAGTAATTTTACCTGTACTTCGTATGAAAGATTTCCCACTTCATCCAGGAACAAAGTACCACCGTTCGCCATTTCAAACTGGCCTGTCTTGTCTTGTAACGCACCGGTAAAAGCGCCTTTTACATGACCGAACAATTCACTGGCAGCAAGATCTTTTGAGAGAGCGCCACAATCCACAGCGACAAAAGTCTGTGAGGCACGCTTGCTATGCTGATGAATGGAACGCGCTACATATTCTTTACCGGTACCGCTTTCACCTTCAATGATCACCGACATATCGGTAGGAGCAACGAGTCGTATATACTCATGCAGTTGCTGCGACTGCACACTTTTACCTTGCACAAACGCACTGCTGCTGGCTACGGGAGCAGCCACGACTTCAGAAACTTTTCGTTTTTCTTTCTTGAGGGCCTGCGAAACGATCATGAGTAACTCATCCGGGTTTACCGGCTTGGTTATATACTCGAAGGCACCGGCCTTGATCGCCTTGACAGCCGTACGTATATCCGAGAAACTGGTCATGATAATTACCGGTATATCCGGCGATGTATTCTTTATATCAAGCAATACATCCATACCGGTAGCATCGGGCAGGCGGTAGTCCACCAGCACCAGGTCAAATGTACCTGACGTAAACGTCTTTAATCCATCCTTTCCTTTATGACTCAGCTGAACTGAATATTTATGTTTTTTCAAAAAGCCTTCCAGTATTCTGGAAAAGGTCAGATCATCTTCAATTACTAGGATATTCGCCATACTGGCCGAAAAATAAAAAAGAAAGCCGGAATAATTCCGGCTTTCTCAAATTAACAAATAGGGATTGTTTGGAGGGCGAATTAATCTACCTTTTTACCTTCTTTGTCGAACTTCACAGTTTTAGTTTCAGCACCGTTTTTCAGTTCAACTTCGTATGTATTTTTTGCTTTGTTGTGATAAGCAGCGTTGATCAACCATCCGCGGTAATCTTCACCTTCCAATTGTTTCTTGATAGTTTGAGGAAGTTCTTCTGCCTTAATCTTTACTTTCTCATCCTGCATTTGTGTTGACTCAGTAGCTGCCGGAGCTGGATCACTTGCTACTTGAGCGTTTGCAGCACCTATACCTGCAACTAATGCGAAAACGAACAATACTTTTTTCATGGTTTTAAAAAATTAAGTTAAACATTCATTCTGTCTCCTCCTGTTACAATTATATGCCAAGCCCATGCACCTGCTAATAAATTACTGCTCAACAACCACTTACAAACATTGAAAGTTTTTATAGGCACGCTATACTGTTGAATTCTTCTACAACGTGTTGGAAAACATATACGTTTACCACACGATATACACACGCTATATCGCTACCTCACGCACAGCACGGTATAAACACAAAAGGACCGGCCAATATATATGCCAGTCCCTTTGTACATGTTACGACAACAAAGCAGAATTATACTTGCTTTTCCTTCGCGTTCTTGCTCTCTTCTATAACGTACGCGAGGCCGAGGCCTATACCACCGAAGATGAACAGCATGGAGAAGTACGCTACTTCTTCCTCAAGCCCGAGGTTACGCTCGAGGATATGCCCCAATAGCAAGCCTAACCCCGCTCCTATCAGCAGCAACGAAGCGCGCAATGGAAATGATGTATTCCGTACTTTGCGAACATTGAGAAACTCCGGACCTACACCCTTCTCGATCATAGCCATTCGTTCTGTATTCTCATACTTGCGCAGGTAAATGATCATTATAAAGAATCCAATGATGGAAATGATCGGAATCATGATTGCGAGGAATTCGATATTCATATACTTTATTATTTGAGATTTGCAGCTTTGACGCAGGCATTTACCCTCGCGTTACACATCTTTCATCAAAAAGTTATTCAACTATAAATTGTGAGAAAATATAGTATGGAAGCTGTAACTTCGGTTGAAGACGCTGCGTCAAACCGCGCAACATGATATTCGATCCGGATCTACCGCTAATTGACAGAATTCTGGCAGGTGAGCAGAATGTTTTTGCCGAGCTCATAAACCGGCACAAGCAGTATGCATATACTATTGCCTTCAAGATTCTGCAAAACAGACCGGAGGCCGAAGAGGCTGCGCAGGATGCTTTTATTAAAGCATATCAGAACCTGGCGGGATTTAACCGGCAGGCACGATTCTCCACCTGGCTATACCGTATTGTTTTCAATACTTCCATCAGCTATAAAAGAAAGAATAACAAAGTTTTCCAAAGTATAGAGAACACGGTAATCGCATATAACCAGGAAGGTGAAGTATCGCTGGAAAAGACAGACAAGACGCGCTATCTTAACCAGGCCATGATGAAGCTGAATGAAGCAGACCGCACGGCACTGACGCTGTTTTACCTGGATGAATTTTCGCTGGATGAGATTGCTGACATCACCGGTATGCAGGCCAATACGGTGAAGGTGCGCATACACCGCGCGCGACAGCGACTGGCCGATGAATTGAAAATATTATTGAACCACGAAGCGTTAACTTTGTAGGACCATGAACAGACTATCGCAAGCTCAGGAAGATATACTGCTGGAATACCTGGATGGTACGCTGGCTTCTTCCGAAAAAATAAAACTTGAAGAAGAGCTTCGCACAAATGTGTTGCTCCGGTCGCGACTGGATGAATTGCGTGCGGTGCACACTATATTTCAACACACATCTTTTGAACAGCCCTCGCGCGATTTTACAGAGCGTGTTATGCAGAAGCTCGATACAGCTCCGCTGCCCTCACCTTCCCGTTGGTCTATACGCAATGCTATATTTCTGCTGATCGGTGTATTGACTGCGATTGGTACTATATCTGTGCTCATTGCCTCCGGTGTATTTGACGGTACCACCAGCATCAGTCTGGATGATTCTTCTTTACCACAGAAAATTATTCAGCAGGAGATTCCGGCCTTTACATTCAGCGGCAAACTGATCATGAACATTATTATCATGCTCAACATTGTGGTGGGATGGATATTACTGGACAAGGCTATATTACGGCCCTACTTCCAACGCAGGATGCAAGCGTAGATGTTGTGTTGAGGTGTTGATGTGTTGGGTGTTGATGTTCGTTGAGGCGAAGATATACTATACTTTAATGGTATATCTGTATATACCTGTTTAGAGGCCGCCTTCGGGTTTTTGTTCTTTGGGTTCGGGGCATTCTATCTTCCAGTCTTTGGAAAGGGCGATGGTTCCTTCTTTTGCTTTTTTGATTACTTCATCGCGCTTGCTGCTGAATTTGCAACCTATATCTACATAACGATACTTGGCTCCGTCTACCTTGAAATTAAAATGACAGGTGTTAGACGCTTTGTGAGTCTTCATGCACGAGAACTCTATATTTTCTCCCTGGTAGTAGTTTGTGAATCCGGTTAATGCAATGAACGAGAGAAGTATACAATAAAAAGCAGTTTTCATAGTAGGCATCCATTTGAAGGTATGTACCAAAGGTAGAAAAGACTTCAGGTAATATAAACACGCCAGGCAACCGTTAGGCGACTGTACCTGCTTTGTAAACAAAAAAGCCCGCAGTATAACCGCGGGCTTCGTATTGTAACCAAATGCTGATTAATAGCGATAGTAATCCGGTTTGAACGGACCTTTTGTCTCTACGCCAATGTATTTAGCCTGAGCATCGGAAAGAACATCAAGCTCTACACCGATTTTCTTCAGGTGCAATGATGCCACTTTTTCATCGAGGTGTTTCGGCAGCATATATACTTTGTTCTCATACTTGTCGGAGTGATTCCAAAGTTCTAACTGTGCCAGTGTCTGGTTCGTGAACGAGTTAGACATTACGAATGAAGGGTGTCCCATAGCACAACCCAGGTTTACGAGGCGGCCTTCAGCCAACAGAATTACCTGACGGCCGTTCTTCAAAGTATATAGATCTACCTGTGGTTTGATCTCGTCTTTTGTTGCGTTCTTGTTAAGCCATGCTACATCGATCTCGTTATCGAAGTGCCCGATGTTACAAACAATAGCTTTGTCTTTCATGCTGAGGAAGTGACGCTCAACCACGATGTTGAAGTTACCGGTTGCAGTAACTACGATGTCGGCTTCTTTCACGGCATCATCCATCTTCTTCACAGCATAGCCGTCCATAGCGGCCTGCAGTGCACAGATCGGATCGATCTCCGTTACAATAACGCGGGCACCGGCACCACGCAACGAAGCAGCAGAACCTTTACCTACATCGCCATATCCTGCTACAACTGCTACTTTACCAGCAATCATAACATCGGTTGCTCTGCGGATAGCATCCACACAAGATTCTTTACAGCCGTATTTGTTATCGAATTTTGATTTTGTTACCGAGTCGTTGATGTTGATAGCAGGCAATGGAAGTTTACCATTGTGCATACGCTCTACAAGACGGTGTACACCGGTAGTTGTTTCTTCAGATATACCGCGGATACCGGCAACGAGTTCAGGGAAACGATCGAGTACCATGTTGGTAAGATCACCGCCATCATCCAGGATCATATTCAAAGGCTTGCCACCTTTAAAAGCATGAAGCGTTTGCTCGATACACCAGTCAAACTCTTTTTCATTCATACCTTTCCAGGCAAATACAGGGATTCCGGCAGCAGCAATAGCAGCCGCGGCATGATCCTGCGTAGAGAAAATATTGCAGGATGACCACGATACTTCTGCACCAAGCTCAACCAGTGTTTCGATCAATACAGCAGTCTGGATCGTCATGTGAAGACAGCCCGCGATGCGCGCATCCTTCAATGGTTTCTGTTTACCAAACTCTTCGCGAAGAGCCATCAAACCCGGCATTTCAGCCTCTGCTAACGTGATTTCTTTACGACCCCAGGCCGCCAGGGACAGGTCTTTTACCTTGAAATTGAGTTTTTCGTCTACGGTCATGTTATATATGGATTTTTTCTTTTAACTGGGAACACAAAAGTACAACAAAGGTTTGATATTTCATGAAGGGAAACGTCCTCAAAACCTTGACAACAGCCTCTGGACTGAACTATTGAAATACGTTCCATGTTGACAGTGAACAAAGAAATATACATGAATAAGCCTATAACAATTTTAAACAAGCCGGTTATTAAGATCGATGTCGTTTCAGATGTAGTATGCCCGTGGTGTTACATTGGTAAACGCAGGCTGGAGAAAGCGATGCAGCAACTTTCCTCTGAATATACTTTCGAAGTGGAGTATCATCCGTTTGAACTTAACCCGCAGATGCCTGCACAGGGTACCAACCAAAGAGCTTACCTCATAGATAAATTCGGAAGCGAAGATCGTTACGAGCAGATCACCAATCATACCACACAAGTAGCTGCTACGGAAGGATTAACTTTTAATTTCGATAAACAAAACATATCTCCCAATACGCGCAAAGCCCATGCTATTGTACAGCTTGCCAAGCTGAAGGGTAAAGAACTGGCCGTTGTTGAGGATCTCTTTAAAGCATATTTTACAGAAGGCGTTGATCTGAGTAATGATGAAAATCTGATCGCAGTAGCCGTGCAGGCCGGTCTTGAACGCGAATCGGTAGCGTTACTTTTAGCAGACGAAAATGCATTGAAAAATATAGCGGCAATGGAAAAAGAAATGTCCAAGCTGGGCATTAGCGGAGTTCCGTTCTATATCATCAACAGTAAATATGGAGTTTCAGGCGCGCAGACTCCGGAGACCTTTGTACAAGTGTTCAAAGAAGTGAGTCAGGAAGTAACTACGGGAGAAGCTTGTGATGTAGACGGCAAAAACTGTTAGTAGAATATTGATCGTTATCAACTCCTGCGAGTTGATAACGATCACTTTATTTTTGCGAGATCCTCGTGTTTGATAACCGATGTCAGTATAGATGTTTTCCCTTGGTCAATTCGCGTCCATGCCGTTACAATCGTTCCTTTACCAGCCGTTATATGGCAACTTACATTCGCAGCACCTTCTGTCTTAAAAGTGCTTTCACTGACTTTTACATTCTTGAAACTGGAGCCACCATCTATTGAATACGACAGGTATACATCAGTCATGCCCTCCTCATTACGATTGAAATATAGTATATATACATACCCTGTAGTCTGGTCTACTGCCAGCCATGGATTATACTGATGGCCGGCCTCCACATCATTTATTTTTAAAAGGGATGTCCAGTTATCTCCAAAGTTATGCGAGCGTACAAATAACACATCCTGATCGCTGCGCATCCAGTCAGACCATACCAGGTACAGGCTTCCTTTATAAGGACTTTTACTTCGGTCGGTTGAAATAACCGGTACGGTAGCACAGCGTTTTCCTCCGGCTAAATGATCATCGCAGCCTTCCGACTGCCGGATGATCGCAATATCATTTGTCAACCATATTTTACCATTGAAGGAACGGTCGAGGTATATTTTATTCTGATTAGACCACGTGCAATACTCTTTACCATCGGAGCTCACAACGGCCATACTACCCGCTACGGTATTGTGATCGTCTATACAATTGCCCGGCGTTTGCGAAAGCTCGAGCGGTGTACTCCATTTTTTGCCGCTTGAGGACGTGGTGAGTTGCACATGTGAGAGACAGCTGGCATCGCTGCTGCTATATTTATCAAACTGTGTATAGGTGAGGTAAATATTATTCTTGTCATCCAGGGTAACACTGGGAGCCACCTGGTCTTTTGCAGATGCTGCATTTACGGGCACGCCTTCACTCCAGCTTTTTCCGCCATCGCCGGAGGTATAGCTTATAATTTTGCTAGTGCCGCCCTCTGTACTTTGAAGGAAGAAATACAAGTCACCTTTGCTGTCGGCGATCAATGTAGACTGCGCACCGGTTGGAAAGGTTGTGGCGCTTCGCTCCCATGCTACTCCGCCATCTATACTATAATATACAACGTTGCCCAGCGCGGCCGTTACATTCTGACTATTTTTTTCATTGAAAGCGATGCTGACGTTGCCCGGGTTTTCCGTTTCAATGATCCGTGTGTTTTTAACCTGGGCTATAGAACAAACAACATTCAGAAGAATAAGGAGAGTAGTAGATACTTTGTGCATAGGTGATATTTTACCTATTCGCTAAAGTAATGTACAACACGTTAACTATAACATTTTCATGTAGAAGATATTCAGAATTTCATCTACACTTTCTCCCGTTAACGGTACTACTTCTTCGCTACAGTGAAAGAACCTGTTTTTGTTTTGATCACGTATACTCCTGCAGGCAGTGCGGACATATCAATCTCAAATTTTGACATGCTGAGTATATGAACAACAACTTTATCGTTCACTGATTTACCTGCCTTGGTGCTTACTTCGATCTGATCGAGGCTGAGATCGAGGCTACCATCATCCTGCTTGGTCAGAATCACGCTATAGCGATCGGCATTCTCTACACTAACACTGTCACCTGACAGATTGCTGGAAAGAATCGTGATCTTACCCGCTGCAGGTTTTTTGGATTGACTCACGTAGTTATTTATACTTACTGACGTATAAGCTGATGCATGGAACGGCTTAACAATCGCGAAGAAAACGATTAAGAGGGTAGCAGAATACTTGTTCATAATTACTTTGGTTAGATCGTACGAAACACATACTGCAACTTTGGTAACAAAAAGTAATTGTTGGGTTTAAACGCTGGAAACGAATCTTTTCACATTTTCATGTTTATAGAAATTCCAATTCCGGGATAAAGAGTTGCATCATTTCCAATTTACAGATTATGTCTCTGGTAATGTAATAAGGGTGTACCTTTATATTCTAATTATCCCCCCTACCGTATTGTGTTAGTGCGGAACTTTACTTTTCTTGACACAAAACTTAATCACTATGCTAAAACGAATTTTTACAATCATGTTAGTGGCTGTGTCATTGACCAGTTATGCCCAGAAAATCAAGATCACAGAAGGAAGCCTGAAGCCCCTGAAAGGCCAGAAGTCTGTGAACACACAATTCACGTATGACAATATGCTGATTGGTGGTAAGGACTTAGAGGAAAAAGCTTACATCGAAAAAAGAAAGAAAGAGCTTGATGAAAAAGAACCAGGCAGAGGTGACAAGTTTGAAGCAGCATGGTATGCTGATCGCAAAGAGCGCTTCGAGCCACAATTCCGCGAACTGTTCGCCAAGCATTCTGAAATGTCTTCGGTAGATGAGAAAGCTCAGTATACCATCATCATCCATACAACGCGTACAGAAGTTGGTTTTAACGTTGGGGTTGCCAGCAAGCCTGCTTATATAGATACTGAGATCACCGTTGTTGAAACGGCCGATCCTTCTAAGATTGTTGCTAAAATCACAATGTTAAAATCACCTGGATCCCAAGTTATGGGTATGGACTTCGAAACCGGAGTTCGTCTGCAGGAAGCTTACGCGAAAGCTGGTAAAGAACTCGGTAAGCTTATCGCGAAAGAGACTAAGTAGTCGATATTTATATAGTATATCTATAGAGGGCAGCCATAGAGCTGCCCTCATTTTTTCACAGAATTCTCCCCAATGTGAGTAACATTTACACAACGTTGCGAAACTCGCATTTTTCATAGCACATCCGTTTAAAGCTATAATACTTAATCAATCGCCATATATAGCAGTTCGACCTTCGTTTCCGAATCAGCCATGCGAGTTGTACAAAAGTTTGAAGAAGGCTTTGGCAGAACATAAACAATATGGCTATGATCAAAAGAATAGTATTTGCACTACCCGTTATAGGTATGCTTTGGAGTTGTGGCACCAAAGAGAAAGAACAACTCCTCGCGCAAGTAGACTCACTGCGCACTGAATTACAAATGAGTCAGCAAACTGCTGCGACTTTGGAAGAAGTAGGATCATTAATCGACTCCATTGATGCCAGCCGTCAATTGCTGCGCACCGATGTTGTAGAAGGTACTTCTTACAAAGACTACAAGAGCCGCCTTTCGGCTATTAACCGTCACATAAGAGACACCGAAGCAAAAATCGCTGAACTCGAAAAGTCGGTTAAAACTTCTAAGAACGCATCTGCTGGTTACAACGCTACGATCAAGCGTCTGAAAAACGACCTTGAAGTAAGCACACAACAGATCGCTTCACTGCAAACAGAAGTTGAAAAAATGCGCTCTGAAAATCAGCAACTGGCTATGACTGTAAGCCAACGTGATTCTACACTTACTGAAAGAGAAGGTGTGATCAAGATGCGTGAACAGGATGTTGCTAACCTTGAGAACAAGGTAGTTGAGATCAACGCACAGGCTAACAAAACTCAGGCTGATATGTACTTCGCACAGGCGGCTGCTTTAGAAACTGCGGCTTCCCGTACCAAGTTTGCTCCTAAGAAGAAAAAAGAAACACAGCGTGAAGCTCTTGAACTTTACAAGTTGTCTTTATCGCTCGGTAAAACCGAAGCTCAGACTAAAATAGATGAGCTTGAAAAAGTAGTAGGTTAGGTTAAAATTGCTCAGACAGGTAGGTTAGAGTAGAGTTAAGGTGGCTCCCAGGTGGGGAGGCACCTTTTCTTATTTTAAGGCAGTATATAGAGTGTGCTACCGATAGCAGAAGCAACTCCTATATATGGCTATATATTAAATGCTGCGATTATCGATAAACTTCCGGATCTTGCGATCCATTTTGCCGAACTGAAGCTTTTCCAGTTCCTGTGCTGTTGCAAAGTATATCTCGGGAACAACACGCAGTCGTGATTGAAATATAGTGGACAACCGCTTCCTGATATCGTCTTTCATTTCCTCGCTTACCAGCAGATGTAGTTTCAGTTCATCCGTACCGAGTTCTCCCGTAGAAGCCTCCACAACATAATCACGAATGGACGACATCTCGTTCAATAGTTCAAATATACCGGGCGGGTAAATGGTGGTTCCCTTTAGTTTAATAAGCTGTTGCTTGCGGCCAAGCACGGGTCCGAGGCGAAGCGTTGTTCTTCCGCATGCACACGGTTCGGTATGGGCTACGGCTATATCTCCGGTTTTGTAGCGCAGCAGTGGCATACCTTCAACACCGAGTGTTGTAATGGTTACTTCTCCCGGCTCTCCGGCTGCTACCGGTTTTCCTTCATCATCCAATATTTCTACAATCAGTAATTCCGGGTGATGATGTCCACCTACGCCTTTCGTACATTCTGTAAAGGCCGTTTGCATTTCAGATGAAGCGTACGTGCTATACAAATCTATATTCCAGGCATCCTTTATTTTCTGCCCGATAATATTCAGGTCAAATGCAGCGGTGCGTAACCCCTCCCCTATACATATAGCTTTCTTTACAGAGCTCTTGTTCGGATCTATGCCATTCTGCTTTGCATACTCGATCAGCTTTACGATGAATGATGGCACTGCGACAAGCGCTGTCGGTTGTAACCGTTCAATGGTTTCCCACTGCATGGCCGGCAACCCGGGGCCTACACGCACCAGTCCGGCACCCAGTTTTCTAATACCTTCATAGTAGGCTATACCAGCCATAAACTGGCGGTCGAGTGTTAACATCAATTGGTATAGATCATCGGGTGTACCATCGGCACACGCAAAGGAAATACATTCGTTATAGGCGAGGCGGTGAAGATCGTTGTCCGTTAAAGCAAGCGTTACGGGTTTACCCAGTGTACCGGATGTACTGGCAAACTCCACGATATCACTTTTCGGAGCCGCTAAAAAATCCCAGTTGTTTTGCTGAAGATCATCTTTTGTAGTAGGCGGAATGCGCTGCAGATCTTCCAGGTTTTTTATAGACGCTATATCTATACTGTTGTTCGTGAAATGTCGTTGATAAAAGAGAGAATGCTTCTGCAGGTATGCCAGCAGCTCTTTCAGTTTACCTTCCTGAAAATTTTTGATCTCTGCCGCTGGTTTGAACTCTATTTCCGGTGTGTATTTCATTGCTCGATAATAACTACTGCGCACGCCATATCTTTCAGGTGCGAGAGTGATACATGTATTTTATTCCAATTGTTTTTAACTGCCTGTTCGTAAAAATTACCATGCAGTTTAATTCCCGGCTTGCCCAGTTCATCACTCACAATTTCAACTTCACACAAATCATGTCCGGCCAGCAAACCTTTTCCCGTTGCTTTCAGAAAGGCCTCCTTCGCGGCAAAGCGCACGGCATAGTGTTGTCCTTTGTTAGACATGGATTCACAAAACGAAATCTCTGCCGGAGAAAAAACCTTTTCGGTAAAGCCATTATTCCGGGCTACGCGTTCGGCTACACGCTCTACTTCAATGATATCTATACCCGTGCCCAGAATCATTTGAGTTTCTCTTCAGCTTTCTTCCGATTCTTCTCCATGTGCTCTTTCTCCTGCAACGTAGCAATTTCCTTGGTCAATCCCAGCGTATAGATTTCAACGGCTTTCTGGTATTGTTCATGGTCGAGGTAATAATCGCCCGCCAGCATATAGGCATGGTATGAGTTCGGGTTCCACGCCACCAGACTATCCGGTTGTATATCTGTTCTTGGATTGAACGGAAAACGATACGGATGAAATTTGGTATAACGCGTATAGTCTTTTGTTGTCAGGAATGTGTCTGCGGGAATCGTCAATGTTGTTTCGTATATCTCTTCGTTCTTCGTCATCTTGCGGGCAAACACTTTGTTAAGATCGTAACAAACAAATTTACCCAGTTGCCAGGGAGCTGTTGAGATCCACACCAATCGTTTCTCCGGTTGAAAGATTATACCATGATGGGCGACTAACTGGTTCACCAGTTTTTCATTGCCCATACCTATATCTGCTCCGCCCAATCCTTTTTGATTGCGTAGTATAGATGCAGTCTTCAACACTGAGTTCTTTCCGTTCTGTTGCAACAGTTCCTCTATACGCTGGTAGCGATAAGGCGATGCACTGGTGCGCATGTGTTCGCGGTTGAGTTCGGTTTGTCCTAATGTCTTTCCCTGAAAATGATTGGTGCTTACGAGCTGATCGCCCGCTGCCTCATAGAAATCTATACCTTCGGGAGTCTTCTCGATGAGTGCTGCTTTACCATCTTTGGCAGAACCGATTAAAAATGATTCCGCTACAAACATCTTATGCTTCTCTGCTATAGCATACGCTTCTTTAATCGTAGATGCATACTGTAGAATTTCGCGTGCCACCAATGAAACCGGTGTGGCCGATGCTGATGGTACATCTGATTTGGCTGCGTTGATTGTAACCGTAAGTCCTTCGGCATTCATACCGGATAACACACCGGTCATTCCTCCGAATGTTACCATCATGAATTTATAGCCCTTATCGGGATTGTAGAAAGCCATGATCTTGTCACGCGCAAAATCATCACCTACATAAAAATCAAAATTACGACCAATGATAAGTGTGCTGTCCTCTGAATGAGAATCCCACGTAGCAAAGGCAGTACATCCTACCAGCGACATGTTCTGCAACGCATGGCCTATATCATGTGCTGCGTGATAGTTGAGTATCCGCTGGTACGGTGGTGCTATATCATCAAAATCATGAGAGGCTACTTGTGATATACCGTAGATCTCCTGTTTATATTCCTCGGATATATGCTTGTCCAGGTCACGGTTAAACCATCCTACAAAATACTTGAGTATATTTAAGTAAAACGAAGAAGGCACCAGGCGATGAAGTTGTCCTGTAAATACTTCTTCCTGGTATTGCACCAGCTCGTGCGTAAGTTTACCATTTACTACACCACGCTCGAACGGAGTTCCTTCTACATATAGTTCGTATAAGCCGCTTTCACTTTTACGAAACCAATTGTTGCCAATGGTATATAAACCTGAGTCGGGCTGCTCCACTTTTGCATCGAGTATAGCGAGCGAAGCCGGCACTGGTGGATCAACGGTGGCAACGCTGCGTACATAGATCAGCAGAATCACGATCAACACGATCAGTGTAACGAATATCCAGCCGATGATCTTAGCTAACTTTCTGAGCATCTCTGATTTTTTGAATCAAGTATTCAAGACCTAAAAGATTGGAGCATGTCATAATAGCGCTGATTGTTACTCCCAGTACACCGTGCATATTGATGTTTTGTCCTGTCAACAACAGATTTGGAATTTTGGTTTGAGGCGCGATGAATGTCTTCAACGGCTCGCGGTAATCTTTGGCGTATCCGTAGAGGGAACCATCATCTGTGCCGATATAGTCTCGTGCAGAAAGTGGCGTTGCACAGGTGTATGACTTGATGTTCGCTTTAAAACCGGGGAAATGTTTCTCCACCATGTCAAAAAGTTTTTCGGCCTTCTCGCGTTTGAACTCCTCATAGTCTGCACCACGATCGGTTTCATGCGAAACGGTATTAAAAGTCTCCTGCCACTGCTTCACATCTTCCATGCGCATATACGACATAACCGTAATTCCTTCTGCATAATCCGGAGAGCGGGATGATGTCGTAAAGAATAACGCATATCCGCGTGGCCAAGTTGACTCTGTATACTTATCGCCACACCATGCATTCTCTTCCGCGAAATAGTAAAAGTTACTGTTGATATATTTGAAAGAATCTTTCTTCATCACCACGTTCGCGTAGAAAACGGATATGGTACTCTCCAGACTTTTCAACCGGGTGCGATATGCATTCTTGATCATCTGCGTATCCGTCATCTCGACAGTCTTCAACGGATGCACGTTGGAGATAAATGTCTTTGCATAATAGCGATCACCATTCTCCGCTTCTGCATATGTGACCTTACGATCTTCTTCTTTAAGCTTTACAATCTTTACGTGCTTGATAACTTTACCGCCGCGCGAAGTAATTTCACGCGCCAGCAAGCGTGCAATCTGCGAGCCGCCATCTACAAATTTCCACGAGCTCTCTACGTAGTGATTCACGATCAATGCATGAACAAACAAGGGTGTTTTATAAGCGTCACCCGCATAGAGCAGGTTGGTGCCCGCCAAAACGGTCTGTAGCTTTTTATTGGTTGTTAACGATTCAAGAAATTCTTGCGTGTCGGTTTGATAAGCTTTTGCAGAGTCGCTATAGGAACCAGCCTGTACGTTGTAAAGCGGGAAGTTCTTACAGATATCCTGGATCGTTTCACAATACTTGCGAATAGCAGGCTCTTCGTCCGGAAAATATTCCAGCATCTGGCGGATGAAGTTATCATAACCCTGCGCGTATTTATATACTGTTGGATCGTCTGCGAACATCAACCCATCCACAAAATCTTCATCCATTTTGCGCAGCTTCAGCTTGTCCATAATGCCGAAGTACTTGAAGAACTGGTAGAGGTTCTGCCCTTCGTTCAGACCACCGACATAATGCACACCGGTATCGAATATAACTTTATCGCGGGCAAAGGTCTGTAGCATACCGCCTATCTGCTTGTTCTTTTCAAGCACGCAGACGTTATACCCTTCTTTGGCCAGGATCGTGCCGCAGGCCAAACCGCCTAAACCGCTTCCAATAATTACTACATCGTACTGTTGCATTTCAAATTTGGGTCGATTAGAATACTAACTAATTTATCTGCGCTTATTGTTTTCTCTATGCGTTTTTCCGAATCACAAAAATAACATTGGAAGTATACTTTGTATCATCTACCTCTTCCACTTTCATACCGTATTCTCCTGCTAAATGTCTTATTTTCTTACCTGAAATGAAATTCAGTTCGTTTTGAGATTTATTGAACCCGAGCACTTTGATGGAAAAGAACTCGGTAAGCTTTGTTCCCTTGTGGCGCTCCTGCAGGTCGGCATTGCCATCGCGGAGAATTAACATACCACCGGCATTCAGCCCCTGGAAACATTTTACCAGTAAAGCATCCTGCGCTTCTACCGTCAGGTAATGCAACACATCGCTGATGATAATAACATCATATCCTTCTACCGGGAACGTAGTAGCATCGCCATGAAAAAACTGCAGGCGTTCTGTTTTCAGATAACCGTTGTTGGCAGTGGCTATTTTCTGTTCATCGTAATCAACACCGGTAATCATGCGATCTTCGGAAAGGAACTGAAGCATATAGCTCAGAAATCCATAACCACAACCGAGGTCGAGTATAGATGCTTTTTTAGGAATCAGCTTTTCGAAAGGTGCATAGTTCTTTTCCAGCCTGAGTTTTACACGCATATACCACTCGAGTACCGGACCTTTGTAGATATAGTTGGTGATAAGTCTCTTGGCAAAATAGTCGTTTATCTCAATCTCCCGGGCGAGCGTTTTATACTCCGCTTTAAAATACCGGCTGATCTCTTTGGTGCGTTGCGCATACTTGTCGCCATAGCGTGTGTCGTCCGGCTCTATAGGCGGTAAAAACTTCAGGGTGAGTTGTCCTTCATTCAGTATAAAACTTCCTTTCGGTATAGCATCACCGGCACCGTGAATCAGTAATGGACGTATCGGTATATTAAATGTTTCAGCCAGATAAAATGCTCCTTTATGAAAGCGCTTGATCTTTCCATCGGTTGAACGCGATCCTTCGGGAAACACTACAATGGAGTAACCTTCCTGCACGCGATGTCTCAATCGCTCAACGCTGTCTTCGGCACCTTCGCTCACCGGGTAATAATCTGCAAGGCGAACAACACCACCGAACACGGGCGAATCCCACACCCACTGATTCGTAAGCAAAATCAATTTCGGATGCAGCATTACCGTCAGGAGTATATCCAGGAAAGAAGCATGATTGGCAATGATCACGCTAGGGCGTGAAAATGTTTCTGATGTTATACCTATAATTCTCTTCTTTACATTCGGTTCTACATAGATCACAAACCATGCACATGCGCGAAGCAGGGAATGGTATATAATTTTTATACGTTGCCTGCCTATCGGAATAAGCTTGAGAACAAAACCTACGATGGTGAGAAGTATAGCTCCGCCTACAAAAAATGTATAGGTAACAAACGTTCTGAAGAAGCTGAAGAGTGTAACTGGTGTAAATCCTTTTTTTGTCCGGTTTGTGATCAGCATGCGAAACAAAAACGGCATAATGGTTTGCGCCATGATGAATACGCATACTATACCGATAATCGAGATCGCTGCGATAGAGCGTAACGCAGGGTGTTTGGCAAAAATGAGTACGCCTAATCCACAGATGGTAGTGACGGCTGAAAGAAATATAGAGGTGCGTATTGTACCGAGTACCTTCTTGCCGGTTTGATATTCCTGCTGCAATCCATCCATGGTAAAGATGGAATAGTCGTCACCAAGACCAAAGATGAAGGTTGAGATCATCACGTTGATGATATTGAATTCGATACCTGCGAGTGCCATGATGCCCAGAATCCAGATCCAGGTGATCAGCATCGGCACAAACGTGATCAACGTAAGCTCTATACGCCCGTACGAGATGAGCAGCGCCATGAATACCAGTATAGAGGTAAAGGTTACGATGAAATTGAAATCGCTGTGTATATACTCTACAAACAGGTTCGTCATCATCTGGCGGTCAACACCATGTGCGGGTGTCTTTTCCAGTTGCTGGTATACTGCGGCTTTGTTCTCAGGCTTTACATTGGCCAACGTGATAACCGTAGCCATACCATCTTTTTCAATGATGAAATCGTCAAAGAAAGCGGTGCGCAACGGGTTGGCCTCTCCCGAAGGTATAGGTTGAAATTTACGTGTGATCAGCGTATCAAAATTTTGCAATACACGCTGAGAAAAATGCAGCTTCTCTCCTTCTTCATGTACTGCTTTCTGAAGATCTTCTCTGCGCTTTGCATTCCAAAACGAATTCCAGCGTTCAATGCGAACCTGTTGCAATGAATCGGAAATCATGAACGATGATACAGACGATAGTTTTGTAACAAGACCTGTGGTCTTCAGTTTATCCAATACCGGCATAGCCTGTTCATTGCTTCGCAGTGCTTTCTCCAGCGTATTGCCGTCTGATACTATATATACCGCGGTGAGCGATGATTTGCTGATCGTTTCCAAACGCGTTTGCGCCTGCTGCGTTTCTTCGTTCATGAAGTTAAGCTTGCTCATGTCCGAATTGAACTTGACGCTGCCGGCAAAGTAAAAGAACACCGGTGTTAAGATCAGTATGCCGTATACCAGGTACTTATTAGATTCAAATGAAAATGCTGTAACCTTTTCAAGCTTACTATCCGTTGCCTGGTTTACAAACAGATTTTCACGCACCAGGTGCGGTAGGAAAATAAGCGAGCACAACGCGGCTCCTACCAGACTCAATCCGGCAAATAAACCTATATCTCCCAATACAGTCGCATTGGTAAACTGAAGACACAGAAATGCCAGCACCGTTGTAGTACTCCCTATAGTAAGTGGCTTTGCTAATTCCTGAATAACATGCTTGGCAGAATGTTCATGCTTCAAAATTGTGAGGTAATGCAAAGAGTAATTTACTGCTATACCGAGCACGATCGCTCCCACGGCCAGCGCGAGTATGGACAATGTTCCCTGTAAAAATGCTATACATCCCAATGAAAAGAATGCTCCGAAAATTACCGGCACCATCATGAGGAGTGGCACGCGTTTCTTGCGGAAGAAGCCAAGGATTACTACCATCAGTAAAACCATCATGATGCTGAGCGTAATGATGGTATCGCTGCGCAGTTGCTTTGCATTTCCTACAGCCACTATCGAAGCTCCGAAATAGGAAGCCATGAGTTGTTCATGTCCTGCAGAAGTCTCCGATACAATGGTGTTCAGCGCATCAACAAACTCTGAGTTGTGCTTGGTCTCCGCTGGCGGATAGGCCGGTTGCAAAAAGAAAAGTATATGGCGATGATCTTTGGTGATGATATAATTATCATACAATTCAAAATTCTCATCGTATTGAAGCTGCTGTAACTTCTTCAGTGCAAGAAACGAAAAACCTAGCGGGTCCTGAACAATAATGCGTTTGGTTACTATACCGGAAGGCGAGATCAGTTGCTGATAATTACGCTGCAACACTTCGCGTGCAACTTCAGGACGGGTAAGTGAATCGAGTACTATATAGTCCTTCTCGTCCAGGTATATCGGTAATGATTGTTGCACGGAGCTGAAGACCTCCATTACCTTTTCGTCATTTACCTGTGCAGTGATTTTCTTAACGTATGGCTGCAGGTCGCGCTCCATACGCGCCACCAGCGAATCGGCAAATACCACCAGGCTATCCGGCTGCGGCTGTGAAGTGCTGTCTTTCATCGACACCATTACCACCACGCGCTCCACAAACTTGGAGTTACGGAATATATAGTTTAGTTTTTCAACGCGAGCATCATCGGGGAAAAATTTGGTAATATCTTCTTCAAGTTCGATACGGGATGCACTCCAGCCGATCAACGCCAGGGTAAAGACAAAGAATGTCCAGAAGACCTTTTTACGCTCTTTGAAAAAATTATAGATGGCTAAAAATATCTGCTCCATATCGCTATACCTTCTCCCGGTATATAGTCAAATCTTCGTTTATCGTTTCCTGAAAATCTTCAGGAGTATAAATGTTACCAGCCCGAAACCCAATCCGGCCAGAATGGAAAGTGTTATACCTCCCACTACATATTGTATAAAGTTATTATGCACCACTTCGAGCGTTATACCATCTGTAAAGGAGATCATTTTTGCCTGATCGCCCATCCAGATCGCTCCCGTACGGTGACTCAAAAAAAGAACTAACGGAATCATGGGTGGTATACTGATGTTGGCTGCAATAATGACCAGTGCCTTGTTAAGTCGAAATACGATAGACAGCGCAATGGCTATAGCAAGTTGAAATCCCCACAGGGGTACAATGCCCATAAATATACCGAAGCCCACAGAACTTGCCTTTACAGCATCAGACTCTTCCGGATTGAAGATCTGTTCGCGGATTATCTGCCTGAAGTTTTTTTTTTAATGCTCCGGAAAAAATCGCGTGGTTTATAGTATAGCAATGCCAGCGTAACCAGCACCGTATTCAAAATACTGATGCGCGTAAAATCCTTGAACGGCCTGAAGTGCGAAACGCGTTTACCCTTCTCGGCATAGAACACGCGCACTGGTACTTCCGTAATTTCTATACCACTCCATACTGCGCGTACCATTACTTCAATTTCAAATTCAAACTTCTTCGTCATGAACCTGAAATTCTGCAACAGCTTAACGGGATATAGTCTGTAACCACTTTGCGTGTCGCCCATCTCGACACCGGTTTCCACTTTGAACCAGAAGTTTGAAAACTTATGTCCGAAGCTGCTTTTACCCGGCACACTTGCCTGGTCCATATTGCGCGCACCCATAATGATTGCCCTGGGATGCTGCTTGAGCTTCTCTAGAAATTTAGGGAGGTCTTCCGCAAAATGTTGTCCGTCCGAATCGATGGTGATCGCATAATCATATCCATACTCCACGGCTTTCTTAAATCCAAGACGAAGCGCATGTCCCTTGCCCTGGTTGTTGGTATACTGTACCGTTCGTAACGATGGATATTTAGCGAGTATATCTGCGGTGTTATCGGTAGAGCCGTCATTTACTACAATGATGTGCGTAGTGAAGCGCATCACATCCTGCAGTACATTTTCCAGTGTCTGGTTATTGTTATAGGTGGGTATAAGAACACAAACCTTATGCTGTTCAAATGCTTCGTTCATCATACGGCTTGCAGTGTTCCCTTGAATTTAAAAAATGTAACTGCACCTGCGAACAGTGTGGCATTTACTATATAGCTGTCACCTTCTTCCTTGTTGGTGAGTGTTACCTCCACTTCGCGGTTTTGTCGTGGATCGATAATGGAAAGGAATTTAAGATTATCGCCTTCCACTATCTTCAGTTTCTTGTTTGTAGCCAACTCGGTAAGCTCGCGCACGATCTGCATCATGCAAACGCCCGGCACTACCGGCTGCCCGGGGAAATGTCCTTTCAGTATTTTATGCTCAGCATCAATGGCAATAACAGCACTGCCTCCTGCGGGAGTGAATTCTTTTTTTACGATGCTATAGAAATTATCCAGTAACATTTCAGCGTTCAATTTTTTTCAAACCAATCACCATGTTGAAAGTATAGTGCTTTACTTTTACAGAGTCCGGAGTAGCCAGATTATCGCCCCACATTTCAACTGTTACTTTCTTTTTGCGTTTAGATCCGAGCTCTATTCTTCGCAAAGAAGCACAATCTGCACCGGTAATGAAATAGGCCGTTTCCTTTTTTTGAGGCACTCCAAAATAGCGCTCATCATTCATTTGCCACGACTCATAAACTCCCTTGCGGAACGGAATACCCAACATCAATTCAAAGTCTTTCCGCAGTAATTGTACAACAGCTTTCCGGTCCAGTTGTTTGATCACCTGTTTTACCTGGAACGATCCATCGGCACGGAACTCAAAATCCAGAAAAGTAACACCGGCTTCGTTGGTAAAAACAACACGCTTCGAAGAGTCAGGCATTTGTTTCACCAGCAATAATCCGCTGATATGTTTTCCAATCACATCAATGTGTGTAGTATACCATGCTGTTTTTATACCGACCGGTTTAATCTTATCAGCACAAACCTGATCAATTGCAACTGCCTTGCGCGCTTTATAGTCTGAAGCACAGGCTGCAACCAGTAACAGTACTATACTATAGTGCAAAAACTTCATCGGCTACCTGTGCATTCAGCACTTTATTGGAAAACGTGATCGTGGTTTTATCGCCTGATGGTTCGTTCATATCAATGGACTTCACCGAGTAATCTTTCTTCTCGACACTCAACACGATCGTATGAAAAAATTCTTTGAGTGTTTTGGACACCGGTGTCATTTCCAGCAAATATGTTTTGTCGTTTTCAAAAACGCGTGTTGTAAAATCTTTACTGTCCAGTATAGTCCCCTGCACACAATCAATCATGATCTTGTTTACCTGCTGAAACAGTTTGTTGGACTTTACATTGATGCGACTTTCTTTCTGATCATCTTTCACCAGCATCTTGTCGCCATTCATAACCATGCGGTATGTAAAGGGCTTGGTATAGTCTATACGAACACGGTTGCTGCGCTTGAACCAGAATTTACCAGACGATGTAATGGTCTCCGTAAGCGCCAGCAATTCTTTCTGCTGCACGAAATCGCTCGTAATAGATTGGACTTTGGCAGATTCGGTAGCAAACTGTTTTTTGAACGCTGCCAGATCGCTTATCGATTTATAGCCTGCATATTGTGCGGATGCCTGCAACGTAAACATGAGACAACCGGCCAGCAACAGTGTATATTTCGCTACATCTATGGTTCTGCTCTGTATGAATTTTCTAAACATATGCCTTCTCGTTTAACAACTCATCTACTCTTACAACTTTTAAACCAAGTTTGGAAACGTGTTTCAGAAAGTCATCGAGTATATCGTGTGTGCTTTCGCTGTAATCGTGAAACAAAACAATATCGCCACCTTTCAGCGATCGGGTAACGCGATTGAAGAGCTTTGCGCGATCTTTTATCACCGTATCGAACGAGCGTACACTCCAGCCGATAACCGTATAATCACCGCTGCGAATGCCTTTTGCTACCATCGGGTTGGTAACACCATACGGTGGTCTGAAAAATTTTGGCTTAACACCCACTGCTTTTACAATGGCTTTGTCGGTATCTGCCAACTCCCGGGCTATACTACCGCCGGATTGCAGGTCGAACGTAGCTTTGTGCCAGTAGGTGTGATTGCCGATCAGGTGTCCTTCATTGTGTAAGCGCCTTGCCAGTTCAGGCTCACGCGCTACACGATGACCAATGCAAAAGAATGATGCTTTTACGTTATGCTTATCCAATATAGCCAATATCTTTTCAGTCATACCGGCAATCGGGCCGTCATCAAATGTAATGGCTATAGCTTGCTGTGGTTTACCCTGGCATTTTGCCGGGATAAAGAACTGCATCGATAAGTATAAAGAACCAAACGTGTGAAGAGCAATGAGTGGCGCTATAAGCGCAACATACCACCAGGCAGACATACTATAGGTGGCATCCAACGCAAGCAGGACGATCAATAAAATCAGAAAGACAATATTGACTATCCAGAAGCGCGACATGACTTCAGCAGGATGAATGAATGGTGTGTTCCAAAATACTGATTAAAGATCAGCACGTTCTTCGGCTTGCGACCGGTATCATGCAGCATGACAACCGAAGGGATGGTTTGCTCCTGTATCATTTTAGCAGCGAGCCAAAATGCAAATGAAGATGCAACGGGATGCTCGCCACTCAGGTGCTTGAACACACCGGTAGAACTTTCGGGGAACATCTTTACTGTATAGTCCAGTAACGTTGTATCTATACCGGCATCACCGCTGGTGCCCAGCAAAACAAAATCTATATCGTTGATCTTAAGATTTGCATCGCGAAGTAAGTTGTCCAAACCTTGCTTCAGCGTTTGTTCATCGGCCTTGTAAAATGTTGCTACGCCTTCAACACCTACAGCATTGTCATGGGCCTTTTCACCAGACAGAACAAAATAGGCAGCGCCTTCTCCGTTAACGGTACCCTTGCCGGTTGTGAACAGTTTCAGGTTCGACTCGGGTTGCTGACGAAATATACCGAAGCGTTTTTGTATGGTGTGACTGAGGTCTGTAATTTCATCAACTCCTCCTACCAATACTTTCAGTTCGGGTTCTTCCTTTATCATCATCAATGCATCCAGCAATGAATTCTCGAATGAGAACGCACCTTGTGTATACGTCTGATTATACCCCTGGCACTGCAACATCAACGCGATGAGCGAACCAATGGTATTGTGTGTCGATTGTATAAAGGGTGTAGGATTGAGTGCTTCTTCATTGTTCTCAACCATCTTGGTGAGAAATATACCGGTGTCTTCAAGGCAGCCATACCCGGTTCCGGTAATGATAGCGTCCGGCACAGCAATGTTGGCATCTTTCAACGCGATCGATCCGGCTGCTACACCCATTTTCAATACGCGGCTCATTCTGCGTAACTGGCGCGGATCGAACCACTGGGTATAGTCAGGTTCAACACAAGCCAGGCGCTCCGAGTTGTGTTCGGTCACTTCCGATAACAACGGTGCACCGCCCCATGTTTTCTGTGGCGATATAGTACCCATGCCTGTAATGAAGATGCTAGCCATTTCGATATATAGGTATATATAGTATATGCAGATTTACTTCGAGAAAATAATGGATGAACAGTTCCCGCCAAAACCGAAGGAATTGCTCATAACATGATTAACCGTTGTCTGCTCAAATTTCTGTTGTGGTATAATTTCAACTTCAGGCATCGTGGTTTCGAAACGCAGGTTGGGAAACACGCATTGATGCATGATCGCCAATACTGAGAATACGGCTTCTATACCTCCGCTTGCGCCCAGTGTGTGCCCGGTAAATGCTTTGGTAGAACTCATGCGCGGAAGCTGATCACCGAAGAATCGTTTCACCGCTGTGCCTTCTGAAACATCGTTATTCAATGTACCGGTACCATGCAGGTTAATATAGTCTATAGCTGTTGCCGAAAGTCCACTCATGGCCAGTGCTTTTTGCATGGCAGCATACGAGCCTCGTCCTTCCGGCGATGATGCTGTCTGATGATAGGCATCATTCGTATTACCATAACCGGCTACCGTAGCCAGCGATTTCTTTTTCTCCTGTTGAAGAACACGATCGGAAACAATTACCACAAACCCTGCACCTTCACCCAGGTTGAGACCTTTGCGTGTAGCATCGAAGGGTCTGCAAGGTTCTTTGTCGAGGATCATGAGGCTATTGAAACCGTTGAGGGTAAATTTAGAGAGAGCATCCGTTCCACCGGCTACCACTACATCCAACATACCATGGTTGATGAGTCGCGATCCTAATGCTATAGCATTTACCGATGACGAACATGCAGTGTTGATTGTAGAAATGAAATGATGTATACCCAGATCGTCCGCGACAATCTCGGTTGATCTTCCGCACTCGTGATTTACCACATCGTGCAGTTTACCTTTGGACGGATTCTGATGAAATGCGGGAAAGAAATTTTCGGTTCGATCCATACCGCCTACAGTTGTAGCCGAGATCAAACCCGTGCGCCATTTTTTAAGATCGATGCCTGCATGTGCCACCGCTTCGCGGGCAGCCTGCAGTGCCAGCAGTGCTGTACGACTGGTATATTTCGCTAAACCTAATTTTTGTGCGAGTGCCTCGTTCGTGATCTTTACTTCCCCTACGGGCAGCACGCCACGATATACCGAATCGAACAACGTAATATCACCTATACCGGAAGTATGTTGCCGAAAAGAATGCATGCACTCCTCCACACCATTTCCAATGGAGGTAATTACACCAAGACCAGCAACATGTATCGTGCCTTTCAAAACGATCAGGCAGTTTGATTCGCACGGATATACTCCGCGATAGATTTCACTGAGCGGAAGATTGAAGGTCCATCCTGTGGATTATCAATCTTTACCTTATAGTTCTGCTGTAACAGAACGATGAGCTCGAGCGCATCAATCGAATCAAGACCTAATCCATCACCAAACAAAGGCTGATCATCGCCTATATTTTCTGGTTTCAGGTGTTTTAAATTCAAAGCTTCAATGATCTGTTTTTTCAGATCTGCCATCAACTGTTCCATAGTTCCTACCGGTATAGTTTTGTTAATTCTTCTGCTGTGTGGGGCAACGCTAGTCCCCGTTTTTCTTTCTCTATCAAATATAAGAAAACATCATGGTGACTGTCCATTACATCGATCCACCCGGCTATACAAGCCTGCACCGATGGTTGTTGCATCACCTGGTTTACATACGCTTCGTGCAGCCCGGCATCAAAAGAAGGTGATACAAAAAACGTAGTCTCACCTTTAATTTTATGCCTGATGCAAATTTCGCCAGATACGATGTTAGGCAGTGTATATACAAACAACGCAGGACTTGAAGATGTTTTGGCAGCTTCGTGATACCGCACATCGGTATCGAGACTTGCGTGTGCATTGGACAGTACCAGCGACACCGTTTCGGGAGCGTATTGCTTTATCGGCAAATCGCGAAGCAGCACTTCTGTTGCCAGAAAGCCCAGCTTGGCGAGCCGATCCATTTTATAAAATTTAGGATACTCCGGGGAGAAGTGATCGTAAGCGCCCGTCAGAAAATCATCCAGGGGAACGGATGTATTCTCAAATGCCAACGTGCCCTGATGATAAATAGCCTGCTTACGAATTTTACTGCTGCCCGAAATAAACATATATATACTTTAGTTACGAGACATGCGCTCGTTTACATCAATCAGTTTTACCAGGCGCTTGAGCGAATTGCTGTGATCGCTCACATACGGGTTGTTTTGATCCCACACATACCCTGCGAGTACAGAACAGATCTGACTCTTGATAACCGGATCCGGATTTTTAGAGAAGAATACTTTCTCCAACGTACCATCATACCAGGCCATTACATACGTGCGAAATACATCTACACCCTGCTGCACTACTTTCGTATAGTCTCTGTCCCAATCAACAGACTCGCCTTTCAGTTTACGCACCACCTGCTTACTTGCCAAATGGCTGGACACTGTAGCGAACATTACACCTGACGAGAAGATCGGGTCGAGGAATTCCGTAACGTTACCGGTTAACACAAATCCTTTTCCGTAGAACTTATCGGTAGTGGCAGACCATGCTTCGAGTTTGCGTGGTTCGTCCCATACCCATTTCACATCACCGAAACGTTTCTTCAAGTACGGGTGTCCTTCGATGCACGCTTTGTATTGTGCCGAAAGATCGCCCGGTATATTGTTGAAGTAGTCGAAGCCCCCTACAAAGCCGAGGGATGTAACACCGTTGGAGAATGGAATGATCCATGTCCAGAAGCCCGGTGCATACATGATCGCGATGATACGGTTCGGTTCGTCAAAGTTATCGCGGTGCACATCGTGTACATGCGCGAATACAGCCTTGCGCGGGTCCAGGTTGGACGGTTTATCCAGGTTAAATAACCTTGGTATAACGCGACCATATCCACTGGCATCAATGATGAAACGCGCTGCTATTTTTTCGGTAGAACCATCGAGTCGCTGTACGGTTGTAACCGAGCTTTCGTCTTCAAAAAATTCGATGGCTGTAACCGTTGTCTCAAAATCTACCTGTACACCTTTGCGTTGTACTTCTGTCGCGAGCGTCAGGTCGAACTCGGCACGTTGCACCTGCCAGGTCCAGTTCCAACCTTTTGAAAACTGATCGCTGAAATTGAAGTCTGATACATTCTCTCCTTTCAAAAATTTAGCACCAAACTTTTGCTGAAAGTTCTTTGCCTTTACTGCTTCCAGTAAACCGGCATCATCCAATACTTCCATGCAACGCGGTAATAAACTTTCTCCGATAACAAAACGCGGAAACTTTTCACGTTCAACAACTCGCACACTCAATCCGGCTTTGTGAATGATAGAAGCTGCGATGCTACCAGCAGGGCCTGCTCCAATTACCAAAACGTCAATTTTTTCTTTCATTGCTACAGTTCTAGTTGGGACTTTATTTTCTATATGTCTGATTCTTTCTTAACGTGGGCTATATATAGCACTTCATTTACTATACCGGCTTACACACCAGCAGGGTGTTACCTACTCCCAGCATATCTTTCTGCTCTGCTACTTCGAAGCCTGCTTCTTTGATAAAGCCTTTAAATATATCAGAGTGATACATCTGGCTGTTACCATTAGCCATGGCGGTGAAGTATATAGAAGTTTGCTGCAATGCAAACGCTCCTACCTGGAATCGCTGGCAATCCCAGAACGGTTCAAGTATATATACACTTCCGCCCGGGTTCAACGCCTGGCGGCAGCGTTTCAGAATGGATATGATCTGCTCATCGGAGAAACAATCGAGGAACTGACTCATCCATATAGCATCAAAACCTTTCGGGAACGGAAGCGATTCAACGAGTATATCACTTTCGTGGAAACGGATACGATCGCCAAAGCCTCTCGCAGTAATATTTTTATTGGCCATATTTACCTGGCCCGGTAAATCAAAAATTGTAACGATAACATCCGGATCGTGCTGGAAACATTCCAACGCCCACTTACCGGTGTTACCACCTATATCCAGTAATGATTTCGGTTTATGCTTGAACACGATTGGCAATACATCTGCAAAAGACGCATCTGAATAGTAATGATCAAACGCCAGCCAGCTCTCTCTTACTTTCGGAGGAAAGTGTGCAAGCGCACGGTATAGTGTAGGCCAGTCACCAAACACTTTTAATCCTTCCGGCTTACCGTTCTCTATACTCTTGTCCAATGTAAATAAACCCTGATAGCATACATCGTTCATGAAATCGAAGTTCACTTGTGTAAGTTTATCATTCAGTATGAAGGTTGCTGTCTTCGTTACTTTATATATACCCTCCTTGCAAGTGAGCAACCCTATACCCAGTGCCGCTTCCATCAATACGCGTACACCGTATTTGGATACATTTGTTTTTTCAACCACCTGCTCCTGCGTAAGACCGTCAGCATGTTGTTGAATGAGTTGCAGTATACCAGTGTCGCGCAGTACGCGGGTTGTCTGAAAAACGGCTGGAGCAAACGCTATCCATTGTGCCTTTTCAATTGACTGTAGAGCTGTGAGTTTGTCTTCTTCAAAAAAATTCATAAGCAGGTTTATTGATTGACTTTTTCCACAACAAGTGCGGCATTGCATCCGCCAAAGCCGGAAGCAGTTTTTAAAATTCTTTTCAGTGGTTTGGATTGAAACGTACTGCAAACATTTATCTCTTTTGGAACGCCAAACGTATCGAAACCGCGCGTGGGTATCAATTCGTTCTTCAAGAGACCATGTATGGTTATGATCGTTTCAATAACACCGGCTGCACCCAGTGTGTGGCCGTAGTATCCTTTCAAACTGTTGAGTGGAGTTTTACTCAAGCCTGCATAATTAAAGGCTTTCGCTTCCATCTCGTCATTATATATAGTAGCGGTTCCGTGAGCCGATACAAAGTCTATATCTGCCGGAGTAAGCTCTGATGTCTGAAGTGCATGTGTGATTGCAAAGGCAAGCTCTTCACCGGTACGCGAAGGACCCGATATATGGTTCGCATCGTTGCTCACACCACTTCCCAGTAAACGCACTTCAGGAGTTATACCGAGTGATGCAGGATCTGCCGACAGTATCATAACACCGGCAGCTTCACCGAGATTTATACCGGTACGATTGGCATCAAAAGGTTTACAGTGCGCAGGACTTATTGCCTGCAGACTTTGAAACCCCGATACTACAAAGCGACTTAAGACATCGGCACCAAGTATAACAGCATGATCGTACTGTCCATTTTCCAGGAAGCGTTTCGCTATAATCAGCGCCAGCACCCCGGATATACAGGCGTTGGACACCACTATATTTTTCTTAAAACCAAATATACCACCGAGATACTCTGCTACTGCGTGCAAATGTATTCGTGGATGATTGGCGTTCTCGTGATCGAGTTGATCTATATTTCCCTTTGTGGTTGACAGAATAAAAATTGTTTTATCTGCCGGAAGGGTAAACTTCTTCAATGCGGCATCCAGTGCTTTTATACTGATCTCTTCAAAACGTGTATGTGTGTCAGCGGGTGCCAGGTTGTCGATAGCAGATGCCATGAAAGGTTTATCGTTCCATGAAGTATTGTTAACCGACTTCACGCCTGATATACCATTGCGTATAGCGCTGTAGTTGTCTTCGCTGGTAGCACCCAGCGGAGAAACGATACTATCTGCTACTGACCATACTGCTCGTGCCATTATACCTCCATCTTGTTTTTCCAGGCTTGAAAAAATTCAGGCACGGTGAGTTGCAATTGAAAATTCTTAATGTCTACAAATACCTGCATGGTACTGCCTACAGCTACAAGGTCGTTTGATACCGACTCGTACATGTTGTAACTGAATTTAAGTTTCGCTGCGTTGGTAGGCTCGTATATAGATTCTACAATAACTGAATTACCGTAACGAAGAGGCTTCTTATAATCGCACTGTGCTGAAACCACCGGCACTGCTAATCCGTTCTTGTAAAAGTCGAGATAGGAAATTCCATATTTCATACCGAATGCTTCACGGCCATCTTCAAAATATCGGAGGTAATGGCCATGCCACACAATGCCGAGCGGGTCGGCCTCATTGAATCGCACGATAACTTCTGTTCGGTAAATCAGCACAATTTGGGGGGTATTTAAACAAAAGCACAAAGCTAAAAGCTTATTTGAGAAAACTTTCAGCTTTGTGCCTTTAGAATCTTACTTTTTATCGGATGATCTTACGGGCGATAGTATTTTTTGCGCCACATCGGATATTCTTTCTTCTTGATGCGTTCTAAAATCACGAAGAGTGCCCCTCCCCAGAAGTTACGCATTCCAAATCCTCTTGGTACTCCGGTTACACGTTCTGAAAACAGAACCTCTTTGGTGTCCAGTTTGATGAACGTTACCCACACCGATGCTTCTTCATTTAATTTGCTGAAGCTCTCTACGTTGAACATCATACCGATACCGGATAAACCTTTGAAGTCGTACGATGAAACGATTGCCGCTACACCATCTCTGTTCAGGTGTATATAATCTTTGTCTGAGTTCGAGAGCATGGACAATACATCGAGTGATGCATTGTTATCAAGTGTAGGCTGAATGTTTTTATCGATCTTCTTTTTCTCAATCGCCAAAGCAATATCATACTTTTCACCTTCTGTAACCATGAGATTATTCCACGCCTCCACCAGGTGACGTATGTCTGATTCGGAGCCAAGCTTCTCGCGATCGCCGATTAATTTTGCCTGCGAAAAGTCAAGACCAAGCCAGGTAATTTTTGCATCTTCCCTGAATACATCGCTGCGATCCTGAGCAACCGCTATAGAAGCAACAAACAAGAGGACGATGAGGGTTTTGAGTTGTTTCATAGTTCGTGTTTAAGAATATAGTTTACGCGTTATTTCCTGTAGCGTTAAGGTGCCTATAGAATTAAGGCATTTCAATTTTAGCAAAAATTCTCATTTCGCAAGAGCACAACAGTTGCCCGTCCTGCTCAACTTTACCCTGTGCTATAGTTAACTCCAGCACCTGGTTAACAATGCGAATAGAAGTTGTTATAGTCGAGTTCTCGCGCGGCAACGCATTGATTTTTAAATCTCTGACAGCCGCTATATATCCGATGGGTACCGGTATATTTTTTTGTTGACATTGATACCCAACATGTACGGCAGCCGTTTGTGCTATATTTTCCACAAGTCCGGGTTCTGCAAAGTATCCTTCACTTACAAATACATTATCAGGCTCTATTGCGAGTTGTGTCACAGCATGCTCATCGCTTACTTCCACCAGGTTGTGGATCATCACAATTGGTTCGCGCTGCGGGATATAGTTTGTAATGTTGGATTTGGTTGCAAGCATGATGTTTACTTTTCTGACGGTACATGTGCGGTATGGCCGACTCTTATTTTCCCCAAAAGTTATAATAATTAAACCACTGTATCGGGTATAGAAATACTTTTTGCTCGAGCTCCGCGACAAAAGCCTTCATCAGTTTTTCTGTAAACTCCTGTTTGGGCTCGTCATCCTTGCGTTCATAAAGGTCGCTACCAAAAAAATGATAATGTGTAGGCGATTCCTTAAAGGCAAATACGATGGATACCGGTACTTTGAAACCTGCAGCAAGTTGAAACGGCCCCAGCGGAAACAACGCTTTGTCTCCGAGAAAATCCAATGCAAGTGTTTTATTGCCTTCGAGAAAACGATCGGCATGCAGACAGATCAATTCATTGCGTTGCAACGCCTGGCCTATTGCATATACGTGCGAGATGTCGTTCTTGATAACGATCACGTTGAAGTTATGACCACCGGTAACTTCCTGCAGGTATTGTTTGATGCGTTCATGTTCGCCATCAAACATCACTACGTTAACACGCGTATTCAGACGTTTTAACAAATGACCGGCTGCCTCCCAGTTGCCTACGTGGCCACTGAGTAATATACCGCCACGGCCACCTTTTACGATGTCGCGGAGATTTTCTTCACCATCAAAATTATAGGTAAACTTATTATCGATGCCGGCCATTACAATGACCTTGTCCAGTAACGTCTGACCAAAAACGTAATAGTTACTATATATCTTCAGCAGCGAGGAAAGCTTTCCGTACTTGAGTCGCTTTCTGAAGTAGGCATAGATATGCTTTGATGAACTCCAGGAGACCAGAAAATAATAACCGGCAACAAACCTTAGTAAAAAGTACGCGGGTTTCACTCCCATGTACTTTATTACATAGACGAATATCCTATAACCTAGTTTGTTACCTTTCGATTTACCTTGCCATCGCGGCATAGGCTCATGAAGTTACTTTCTCTCCTACGCGGTTCGTCACGTAGTCATAGAAGTTCTGAAAAGTAACAATGTTCACGAAGTCTTCCGGCTTTACTTTAAAACCGAAGTTACTTTCAATTACCACCACCAGGTCAATGTAGTCGAGGCTATCCAGCTCAAGCGTTTCGCGCAGGTTGGCTTCCGGAACAATTTTGCCGGCCTCTACCTCAAATTCTTCTACTAAAAACCCATTGATTTTTTCAATGATTGCTGTTTGATTCATCGCTATTGCTTCCACTTTTTAACAATTAAGGTCGAGTTTGTTCCTCCGAATCCGAAAGAATTAGACAAAAATACGTCAATATTTTTATTCTGGGCCTTCGTGATAATATTCAGGCGCTCAGAGTCTTCGTCAGGAGTTTCGAAATTGATATTCGGTGCCATGAACGAATTTTGCATCATCAGCAACGAGTATACAATTTCACTCGCACCAGCCATCCAACATTCGTGGCCAGTCATTGATTTGGTTGAACTCACCGGTGTATTTACGTCACCAAACACATCGAATATAGCTTTCGCTTCGCTTGCATCTCCTGCCGGTGTAGAGGTTGCATGTGCGTTGATATAGTCTATCTCAGAAGCCTTCAAACCGGAATCCTTCATCGCGATGCGAAGTGATCGGGCCGGCCCCTGAACGGTTGGGTTGGAGATGTGCTCACCGTTCGAGGAGAAACCATAGCCAATCACCTCTCCCAATATTTTTGCGCCTCTTCGTTGTGCAGACTCCAGGCTTTCGAGGATAACAGTTGCCGCACCTCCGCTGGGTACCAAACCATCGCGGTTCTTATCAAATGGTCTTGATGCTGCAGTCGGATTATTCTCGCGGATCGAGAATGCACTCAACGCATCAAAGTTTCCCATCGAATACTTATTAGTCTCTTGCGCTCCGCCACAGATGATGCAGTCCTGCATGCCGTTCTTGATAAACATGGCAGCGAGCCCTATAGAATGCGAACCACTGGCACAGGCAGCACTCACGGTAAAGTTTATACCCTTTAACCTGAAGATCGTGGCCAGGTTCATGTTTACCGTTGAGTTCAGTGACTGAAATACTGAACCTGATCCGATAAGCATTGTATCTTTTTTCTCGCGGATGATATCCGTTGCTTCGATAACCGGCTGGGCAGAACTGTCGTTACCGAAAATAATTCCGATCTCGTGCTGGTCGATATAGTCCTGATCAAGACCTGCGTTCTTCAATGCTTCTGTTGTAGACATGAAAGCATATTCACCTTGCTCCGGTAACATGATGCGCGCACGTCTGTCGAGCACACCCTTCAGAGAAGGTTTCTCTACTTTACCGGTAAGCCCCGAACGATACCCCATTTCCTTCCTGGCAGGATCCAGCCATATACCAGATTTACCATCATAAAGTGATTGCGTTACTTCCGCCAGGTCTTTGCCGATGCAGGAATAGATACCGATGCCCGTAATAACAACTCTATTCATAGAGAGGTCAAGGTTTTTTTAAATGTTTACCTTCCCGGCCAGGGGCAGGTAATGTTTTATTTTGGCAAAAATAATTTTTTTAATTCTGATTGCCACCATTAACCCATGTAGTGCTACAAAGATTAGCAGTGATGTACCTTTTTAGAGAATTATCTACGAATAAAGGCCTCCGTTGATAGAGAGTACTGTACCCGTGATATAGGATGCTTTAGGTGATGCCAGAAATACAATTGCTTCAGCTACTTCTTCCGGTTCACCAAAGCGTTGCATCGGTATAAGTGCTTTCAGTTCCTGCTCATTCAGATCCTGCGTCATATCGGTACGAATAAAACCAGGTGCAACAGCGTTAACAGTTATGTTTCTGCGGGCAACTTCCTGCGCCAATGCTTTGGTAGCACCGATCACACCGGCTTTCGCTGCTGAGTAATTTACCTGGCCCGGCATACCTTTTATACCGGACAGTGAAACCACATTTACAATTCTGCCATAACGCTTTTTCAACATGCTGTTTACAACCAGTCGCGTTACATAGAAGAAGCCATCGAGGCTCGATCCCAACACACCATCCCACTGCTCATCGGTCATCCACATCAGCAATGTGTCCTGACGTATACCAGCATTGTTTACCAGGATTTCGATCTGCTTGTCAGCATTCTTTTCCATCCATCCACCCAACGCAGTGGCTACCTCTTCTTTATTCGAAACATCAAACTTCAACAGTTCACCGGTAACATTTTTCTCCTGCACGAGCTTCTGCGTGTTCAATGCTTCTGCTTCGTTGCTCTTGTAGTTGATGAGTATATTATATCCTTGTTCGGCAAGTTTAATGGCAATGGAACGACCAATGCCACGTGAACCTCCTGTAACGAGTGCGTATTTCATTTAACAGTTTTTATAGTGGATGTGTGGGACAATATTTAGTTCAACGGAAACGTAGCGCCAAGATTTACCAGGTACTTGCGTATTGTCTGTATATCGTTATACCGTGGTTTATCTTCGAGCACCGGTCCTACCAGCGCGCGGAACTCATCATATACTTTGGTAGTAAATGACGAAAGACGTGTATGACATTTCAGGAAATCGATAGCCTGCACTACAGCAAAGAGCTGAATGGTAAGCACATCAAAACTGTTGTCGATTACGCGTTTTGTCATCAGTGCAGCGTTACATCCCATACTAACAATATCCTGGTTGTCATTGTTATTGGAAATGCTGTGGAGATACATCGGGAACGATAACGTCTGGTTCTCGGCCGTTGTAGATGTTGCCATGAACTGCATACCCTGCAAACCGAAATTCAAACCGAGTGTTCCAAGGTTGATGAACGGAGGAAGTTTCTGATTGAGTTTATCGTTGAGCAGGTAATTCAACTGCCGTTCTGAAAGCATGGTAAGCTTCGTGATAACGATCTTCAGTTTATCCATAGCCAGCGAAACATAGTCACCGTGGAAGTTACCACCGTGGTATACCATTTCGCGTTCGTGATCGATCACAGGGTTGTCGTTGGCCGAGTTCACTTCATCTTCCAGCACGCGCTGTACTTCAACCAACGTATCGTATACCGGTCCGAGGATCTGCGGCACACAACGCAGTGAGTAATACTCCTGCACTTTGTCAGTAAATACAGCTTCTACAATCTTTCTATGGTATAAATGTTCCGGACGTTTACGAATCAATTTACTGTCGGCCAACACGGTACGGATACCGGCCGCAATCTTTGTTTGTCCGTTGTGAAGTTTTACGTGGTTGAGTTCTTCCGAGAAGTGATCGTCAAACGACTTCATCAGTTCATTGGTGATCGCGGAAAGAATAGTAGCACATGAAAGCAGACGCTTCGCCTGAATAATGTTAACCATACCGACACCGGTCATGGCGGAAGTTCCGTTCATAAGACCGAGTCCTTCACGCAAGTAAATGTCCAATGGCTTGAGACCGTTTTCAGAATATACTTCCTTTGCCGGACGAAGTTTACCGTCCACCAATACTTCCCCTTCGCCTATCAGGTTGAGCGCCAGGTGTGCTAACTGCACGAGGTCACCGCTGGCACCTACACCACCGCGTTCGAAAATACACGCACTGATTTTTTTGTTGAGCAAGTCACGAATCAATTCCGCTGTCTCAACGTGTACACCCGAGACACCCTGCATCAGGCTGTTCAGTCGGGCGAGCATGGTAGCACGCGAAAGTTCTTCTGTGAAGGGTTGACCCGAGCCCGCACTGTGACTTCGGATAAGATTAAACTGAAGCTGACGCTGGTCCTCTTCACTGATTTTATATTGAGCCATCGGTCCAAAGCCGGTATTGATACCGTAAATGACTTTGTTCTGCGCGTAAGACTGCAGAAAGTCAAAGTTCACTACTACTTTTTCGCGGGCCGTGTTGTCCAATTCTACTTTATCATTCTGATAAAGTAATTTTTCGAAATCGTCAACAGACAATTTTCTGTTCCCAACAGTGATCATACTAACTAAGATTTAGGCAAAAGTTGCGCAAAATAACAAAACTGAAAGCAATATTCCCATTTGGTGTATTGTTCTGGTAGCTTTTTGTTAAGTCTATCCTCCAAAAAGTGACACTTTATCGGACGTATCTTTAGCCAGTAAATGAATAATAGTATTTTGAAGCCCTCATGGTGAAGTACCCGATCACAATTGTCTTTTTGTTCGTTGTAAGTTTAACAGCAGCCCAACCAAAAATCGGGCTGACGCTGAGTGGCGGTGGCGCAAAAGGTCTCGCGCATATTGGTATACTCGAAGCCATTGACAGCGCGGGACTTAAGGTTGATTATCTCACTGGCACCAGCATGGGCAGCATCATCGGTGCCTTGTATGCTGCCGGCTATTCTGGTAAAGAGATTGAGAAGATTGCACGCGCTATGGATTGGGGAGTTCTTTTCTCAGGCAAGCCTTCCATCAGTAATGTCAACATTGACGAGAAGAATGAGTTTGGCAATTATGCGATCGAGATACCGTTCGAAAATGGAAAGTTCAAGATCGCTTCCGGAATTATTGAAGGTCAGGAGATCTGGCTGAAGTTTCAGGAACTGTTGCTACCGGTATACGATGTCAAAGACTTTTCAAAATTTCCGATACCGTTCAAATGTGTTGCTACCGATGTAGGTACCGGTAAAGCTGTACTGCTCGACCAGGGCGAACTTGTTACCGCGATACGATCGAGCATGGCTATACCTTCTGTGTTTACGGCCATCGATTACAACGGCACCAAACTGGTAGATGGTGGTGTAGTACGAAACTTCCCGGTGCGCGATGCCAAAGCGATGGGCGCAGATATACTCATCGGTGTAAATCTTTCGCAAGGGCTTCGGCCGGCTAAAGAGCTCAACAGTGCTATAGATATACTATACCAGATCGGCTTCTATAAAGATGCTGACGACTTTGAGCGCGAACGCAAACTCTGTGATATACTCATTGAACCTGATCTGAAAGATTTTACTGCCGCCAGTTTCAATAGTGCCGATAGTATTATTGAACGTGGTAAAGATACAGGCAACAAATTTTACCCGGTGTTCAAACGACTGGCAGACTCCCTTCGCCAGATATACCCCAAGTATAAAGTGACCGCCAAACGTTTACCGGCCATCAAAAAGATAACGGTGGATGACATGAAGGTTGAAGGACTTCACCACACCACGAAGACATCGTTCATAAACCGTCTGCATCTTGAAAAAGGAAAAGCGTATGATGGTGTTGAAGTGGCTGATGCCATTCGCAGAGTATACGGTTCACAAAACTACAGGCGTATAGCCTATGAGTGGCAACCCACCAGCCCCGGCAAAGCCAATCTCAAATTCAATGTGATTGAGCAGCCTCTCACCTATTTCAAGGTCGGTATACATTACCATACGTTTAGTAACGTAGCACTCATTGCAGCCGTAACATCCAAGAACCTGTTGTTCGATCGATCGAAGACAACGGTCAAGGCAAACATCAGCGAGAACTTTCGTTTTCTCATCGAGCACAATCAAACCTTCGGTGAATCAGAGAATAACAACCTGATACTTTCCATGTATCACGAGCGTTTTCGGTTTCCGATCTATGCTGATTTTGAACAGACACATATATACCGCAGCCGCTATGCCGACTTTGACGCGCGCCTTCAGCATACATTCGGGTTCAGCCAGGCGATTGGTATAGGGGCATCGCTGGAGTATTTTAAAATCAAACCGAAGATGCGTGCCGATGTAGCCGCAGAAGCCAGCAACAGTTACCTGACAAACTATATATACTATCAACTCAATACACTCAACAAGCGAAACTTCTCCACGCGCGGCTGGAATGTTAAAGGCCAGCTGGGATGGGTATATGCACAGGAACCACGAAGCATCGCTTTCGAAACCGACTCCCTTACACAGTCTGATACTACCAACCTGCATGGCTATGCACAGTTTCGTTTCAAAGCAGAAAACTTCAAACCACTGTCGCCTCGCATCACCTTGCTTACACAGTTCAACACAGCGATTAACTTCTCACCGCGCGAAGCCTATCTCAACTTCTTTAATATAGGGGGCATCAACGATTTTATACGCAACCAGGTACCGTTCACCGGTCTCAATGAATATCAACTTACCACACATAGTGTTGGTGTACTGATGACCGGCCTGCAATACCAGATTTCCAAAAGTTTATATGCTACAGCACGGATCAACGGAGCGGTATATGATTTTCTCGAAGATGATAACCGGAGAACAAGATACCTCTCAGGCTATGGATTGTCCATTGGATATGATTCCGGTATAGGTCCCATCAGCCTTTCTGTGATGTATAGCGATCAGTCGAATAAAGTACTTGGCTATGTAAACATCGGTTTTACATTCTGATTACAGCGGCCACGGGTCATTAAACTTTCTACCGGCATGAAAGCTATATACTTCTTCATCGGTTAATATACAGGTATATAATTCATCGCGCACCTGCCGGGCGTTCATTTGCGTGCCTATAAATACCAGCTCATTCATACGATCGCTCCATTCTTCATCCCACTTCTTGCGAATACTTTTTTCGTCTTGGATATAGGCAGGGTTGCGTACACGCTCCGCTTCGGGGACGGAAGCCCACCATTTACCATATAGTTCTGCCTGCGAAGAACCGCCCGCCTGGCTCCACACCAACGCATCGTCCGGCCGCGATGCCAGCCAGAATATACCTTTACTCCGAACTATATTTCCGGGAAATTCAGTTTGGACATATCGCCAGAAACGCTCCGGGTGAAAAGGTCTGTGTGTACGAAAAACAAACGAGCTGATGCCGTATTCTTCTGTCTCCGGTGTGTGCTCGTTATTCAACTCACGAATCCAGCCGGCAGCCTGCGATGCTTTTTCATAATTAAAGGATTGCGTATCCAGTATATCGCGCGGATCGATCCTGCCCAATACGGACTTGATAATTCTGGCACCAGGATTAAGTTTTATCAATATACCTTCCAGTAACTTCAGTTCGCGCACGGATACAAGATCGGTCTTGTTGAGTATAATGACATTGGCAAATTCAATCTGATCGGTCAGCAGGTTCACAATGGTACGCTGGTCCTGTGTATCATCAGTAAGTTTACGCTTCAATAAAGTATCGGCGCTGCCAAAGTCCTTAAAGAAGTTAAACGCATCTACTACAGTTACCATCGTATCAAGGCGCGTAATCGCCGACAAATCATACAACGTATCCCCTATATCAAAACTAAACGTTTGGGCAACGGGCACAGGCTCTGATATACCCGTACTTTCAATAAGCAGGTAATCAAATTTATGTTGCGCTACAAGCTTTTGCACTTCGCGAATCAGGTCATCGCGCAGGGTACAGCAAATACAGCCATTGCTCAGCTCTACCAGTTTCTCTTCGGTACGCGACAGCTGTACTTCGTTTGCCACCAGACGCGCATCAATATTTACTTCGCTCATATCATTTACGATAACGGCTACTTTCAACCCGTGACGATTGTTGAGCACATGGTTCAGCAATGTAGTTTTACCGGCTCCCAAAAAGCCAGAGAGTACCGTTACCGGAAGTTTCCTCCGCGGTTTAAAAAAATTCATCATATCGTAAAGGGTATATATTTGCTAGCAGGACATTGATTTCTTAATGACCATGAAACTGCCGTACGCGGGTCGCGATGGAATCGATCTTTACCTTCAATGTTCTTTGTACAGCCACCATTTCTGCTGCTGTTATCGTTATACTTTCGGCCGGTGCATGATGATGGTGAAATTCACCATGATGATCTGCTTCGTTACCCGGAACTTCAACCAAATCAGCTTTCCAGTTTTGAATTGCCTTAATATATAGCTTTACGGAATCCTGTATCGCTGTATCCGTTGACAGCACATAAAGACTATCCTCAAGCTTCGAAGCAGTTTGTATAGCTGCATTGTGGATCGCAGCAGCTTCCTTCCATAGTTTTTCGTCATCCTTTCCTTGCGTGCACGCAACTAATATCCATGCACAGATCAATATATAGCGGTATAGGTGCACATCATTTTCCGGTTATCAGTTCAGCATCGTTCAGAATAAAATTCATGTGATCGATATCGCTGTCGTTCAGCTTCAGTATACCTTTTACAGCAATGATCTGATCGGCCTTGAAACGCGGTGGTTTTACTTTAAAGTATATTTCCGCTACCGATGCAGGACTTGCACCTCCACAGAAAAAACACATGGAATACGGAAATTTGGACAGAATGATCATCCGTCTATCATCAAGATCCATGGGGAGATAATGTCCTTTCAATGTAAACTCCTTCCCTTCGAGTGCACGGATCTTAGTATCAAAGAATGGATAGAGGTAATACTCGTTCTCTTCCTTGAAATACTTTTCGGTAAACTTTACACGCGCCAGTATATCCCAGCCGTCATCCGATAAAGCAGCCTGTCCAAAGGACACCTGCACAAACAGCAATGGTATAAATAATAGCCTTCTCATAAATGCAACAACGTTGCAAATATAGAAACATAAAAATTAAATGCAACATAGTTGCAAGTAACTTTTCCAGCTTGATGGGTGGATTAAATGGATTCGATGAATGACTGCGTAGCGTCTGCGAGTTCGGGAATCAACTCAATCTTTTTTGCTTTGAAGCTATGATCGGCTCCTTCGAAGGAAACCAGTTTCGCGTTCGCGAGTGATGAAGTAACTTTCGTGATCAGGCTCCATTCAGCCAGGGCATCGCGTGTGCCTTGCAGAAATAGCATCGGTATAGTAATGTCATGCAGATGTTCTGAGCGATCTATAGCAGGCGCGCCCGCAGGATGTAACGGAAAGCCATAGAAAATTATACCCTTCACGGAACTGAACTGTTGTTTGGCAAGCAATTGAGACGTCATGCGACCACCAAATGATTTACCGCTTACATACAACGGCAGGGCTGGATAATGTTTCGATGTATACCCGATTACCTGCTCAATAGTTTTGTGGGCAGTGGCCGGTACATCAGGTCGTTTCTTTCCGTTCTCCATATAGGGAAAGTTAAAACGTACCGTGCCAATGGAACGCTCTGCCAACGCCTGGGCCAGACGCACCATAAACATATGATTCATTCCGGCACCTGCACCGTGGGCAAGTGTCATCATCGCTGTGCATGATGCTGGTTCCACAATAACTGCCGATACCGCTCCTATACTTTCGGAGACCGGTATACTGATTGTCTTTTCCTTGATCTTCGGTTTCGTCATGCTATATATAGTTTAGAGGAAACCGATCGTCTGTATGCGGCAGTTATTTACTTACCAATACAGCATCGGTTAAAATGAAATTTACGTGATCGAGGTTTTCAGCGTTCAGCTTTAATTTACCTTTCACGGTGATCAGATCATCTACCTGGAATTTACGCGGCTCTTTCGCGAAGTTAACTTCTGCTATAGATTCGGGGCCACCTCCGCCACAAAAGAAACACTGACTCATTGGATATTTGGAGATGATGATATAGGTGCCGTCTTCCGGAGCGAAGGGAACATAAAATCCCTGCACGGTAATCTCTTTACCTTCCAGCGCTTTGATCTCGGCCGGGAAAGTCGGGTAGAAAAGATACTCACCAAGTTTTTCATAGTACTTTGGTTCGAACTTCGTTTTGGCAAACGTCTCCCACATATCCGTTTTTCCCTGCGCCAGTAAACTTCCTGCACACAGTATAAATGCTCCCAGCAAACTGATCTTCTTCATAGCTTTATATTCTTCTAGTTTATTCGTTTTTTATTTCCCGCCGATATCGCAGATGGACGCAGACTTTAAATGCAAATTTCTTCTGCGTAAATCTGTGCCTTCTGCGGGAATTGAATTTTAATTCCCTCCGAGTACTTTTGATATATCGGTACGATACGCTTGTATGGCCGGAATCACAGCACATATCAAACCCAGTAACAAACTTCCGCCCAAAATTATCCATTCTTCCGGATAGAAAATAAATCCGTTGATACCGGCTTTCTGTGTTTCCTCAACCATTCCCGATAAAAGAACGAGTACACCATGTCCCATCAACAACCCGATGAGACTTCCCAGCACCGTAAGCACTCCGCCTTCCAGCAAAATCGAAACAAATAGTTTTGTTCGCGATGCCCCCATCGAGCGCATAATAGCCAGATCGTATCTACGCTCTTTTAACGAATTATACAATGCAATAAATATACTCAATCCCGATATAACGATGAGCACATACGCAAAGCCCATGAGTATATCTACACCTACACCGAGAATGGAAAACAAACGTGCTGTCTCAAATGCAGGAGATGCGGCCTGCAAACTGCTTTGCGAGTTTACTAATCGCGGCAACTGTATAGCGCCCATCGGGGAACGATACTGAATGAGCATGGACGTAATTTCTTTCAGTGAATCGCCTTTCGCTACAGATGGCACCAAAGGAGACGGTATAAAGTTTGAATCAGCTGCATGTTCATGTTCGGCATGTTCTTCTTCCTCTTCACCGTGTTCTTCATGCATTTCCCAAACGCTCTCTACATTGGTAAGTATCAGATTGTCCAACACGCTGTTTGTGGGCTTGAGTATACCAACCACTATATATTGATGTTCGTTGTGTGTATGGCCACCATCGGCAAGTCCGTGAGCACTGGCAAATTTATCGCCTATCTTTAATTGCGTAAGCATGGCCACATTAGCACCGATGGTAACTTCCAGGTTCTTCTTCCACCAGTTGCCTTGTTGTATTTCGGCTTTGTACAGCGCTGCATACTTTTGACTGGTACCAATAATTCGATATGATTGATAGCTATCGCCCAATGCCAGCGGTATAGCATTTTTTACCAGGCGATGTTTGGCAAAGCGTTCTGCTTCATTCAGCTTGATGTTGCCTGTTGGGAAATCGACATGAAATATATTACAAAGTATAAGTTGCAGCGGGCTGCCCTTCGCTCCTACTACCAGATCTATACCACGCGCATTTTCGGTAATTTTTTGTTCGAGCTGTTTATTGAAAAGCAGCAGTATCGTGATAACCGCTATTCCCAGTGAAAGCAGCAGAATGTTAATAGCCGTATTGAGAGGTCTTGCCTTGAGATAATTCCAGACGAGTGTGAAAATAGACATGCTACAATAATTAAAGTATACAATGAGTATAAATGCAGATAACTTTCTATAGGGATGATAACCGAACCTGATTTGATATTTTATCCTTGAGGCGCTGATCGTGCGTGGCCACCAGCAATGTAGACTGATGCTGATTCGCTACATCCATTAACAGGTGTATAACACGCTCGCAGTTTTTGTCGTCCAGCGCAGACGTTGGTTCATCCGCAAAAATGATCGAAGGTTTATTGAGCACCGCGCGGGCAATCGCTACACGTTGTGCCTGTCCGTGGCTCAGTTGCGTAACGTGACTCTTCCGTTTTTCAGCAAGTCCTAATCCCGAAAGTACTTCGGTAATTCTTTCGCGTTCTATTTTTAATCCCGCGAGGTAAGGCGCCATCATTAAATTCTTTTCAACGGTTAGTGCATTGATGAGATGGTTGCGTTGAAAGATAAAGCCTATATGCTGCCCGCGAAAACGATCGAGCGAAGTTTCGGATAACTGCGCCAATTCAGTGTCTTCAATTTTAACCGAGCCCGAGTAATGACGCAGTAGCCCTCCCAGCAAATGAAGCAACGTTGTCTTACCACTGCCGGATTCCCCCAACAGTAAACAATGCTCGCAACGCCTTACCTGGAAATCAGGAAACCGGATGGCATTACCGGCAGCATATTGAAATGAAAGATTCTGAACTGAAATCATACTATACTGATTGTGTTTTCAATTTAGGCGCGATGTTGAAAATAAAAAACCTTCCTGTGATTAACGGAAGGTTATGTTTTACGGAATCGTTATTCCTGGCTGACTTTTTCTCTTCGATCCTTGTCTTTACTGCCGGCATACAACTCGTACTCCAGCAAACGACAATCAATTTTGGCGTTGTAGAATTCTATTCTTCGGCGAGCCTTGAGTCCTATCTTTTTTGCGAGATCAAGATTACCGGTAAATATATAGCCGGTATATCCTTTGCATTTCTGTTTCAGAAAATCGCCCATGCGTGCATACGTTTCTTCCAGTTGCTTTACATCGCCCAGGCGCTCGCCATACTCGGGGTTAAAGTAAACAACGCCTTCTGTACCTTCGGGAACATCTGTCAAGGCAAAATCACATCGCTTGAAGTGAATCAGGTTTTCAACACCGGCTATCCCTGCATTTACCTTTGATACATTGATCGCATCATCACTGATGTCCGTTGCCTCCACGTGTAATCCCGGCACTTCTTTTATCTGATCGCGCAGCCTTTGCATCTCCGCCAGATATACCTGCTCATCATAATCTTTCAGATGCATGAAGGAGTAATTGGTTCTATATAAACCCGGTCTGCGATTAGTGGCGAGTAATGCAGCTTCAATCGCTACCGTACCGGAACCACACATCGGGTTGATGAACGGTGACTGGCGATCCCACTTGGTAGCCATTACCGTTGATGCCGCCAGCGCTTCGAGCATGGGAGCTTTACCCGGTATCTTCCTATAGCCGTGCTTCGCGAGTGTTTCACCGGAAGTATCGATAAATACTTCGGCACGATCGTCTTTCCAGTATAAATGAATTACCACTCCGGTGAGATCAGGACCCGAGTCAGGTCGCACACTGGTTTCTCTTCGGAGTTTATCTACAATAGCATCTTTTACTTTAACGTTAACAAACATCTCGTTATTCACAGTGAGTTGATCGACCGTGCACGTAACAGATATATAGGCTGTGTTGTTAAGTATATTTTCCCACGGCATCCGTACCAATACATTGTATAATTCTTCCGGATGCTCGGCACGAAATTCCTTGAGTGAATAATGTACCTGACTGGCACAACGCAGGTTGAGATTAAGCCGGATACAATCGGCCATGGTTCCTTCAAGTTCGACACCTGTTTGAAAAGTTCGGGTAAGCGTAAAGCCAAGTTCTGTTACCTCCAGTTCGAGATAAGGTGTTAACCGTTTATTGCACGTAATGATGATACGACTGCGATCAGAAAAAACATTCATGCTGCAAAGATGCTTGAATAATTTACACCTGCATTATTGCAGGTAACTGATTTCCTTCAGATCAAATGTTTTTACTTCCCCGGTATCGTTGCGCAGCACGTTCAGTTTGCCGCTATCATCAATACCCTGAATAACACCTGAAAAATTTTCGCCATGGGATGCGAACTGATGTACTTCATCTTTCCAGTATAAAGCATCGAGGTAATCGCTTTTGATTTTAGCCACCGAGTTCTGACGCAATTGCAGATAACGCGCTTCAACCTTTTGCAGGAGTTGTTCAAGTTCGTCTTGCAATAAATGTTCAGTCCCGGTAACTATACTTAACGAAGTGGCTGTATCGTTATTAAAATCCTGCTGGTTGATATTGATACCAATACCGGCAACCGAATTGGTGAAGCGCGAACCCTGCACCTGGTTTTCAATTAAAATACCACAAAGCTTTTTTTTACCGACCATCAAATCGTTGGGCCATTTGATGTGACTATTTGAAATTTTCTTTGTTACCAGGTAATCGTGAATGCCAAGAGAAATAATCATATTCAGAAAGAATTGATCTTTCAAATCAAGGAATACCGGTCTCAGAATAATGGAGAAAGTAAGATTCATTCCCGGCTTTGCTTCCCATGAATTTCCGCGCTGACCACGGCCTGCAGTTTGATTATTGGTAATTACCACAGTACCTTCCGGTGTTGAAGACTGCTGGCATAGTTGCAGGGCAAGGGTGTTGGTTGAGTGACATTCCGGCACAAAAACTAAGTTGCCGCCCATGAAAAGGGTATTGGCAGGAATTTTATACAAGGTATTTTGTTTAATTTTGAGAGTTAATCTAAAAACGAATATAGTTTAATGGCAAAAAAAAGAAAGGGAGCCAATTCAGAAAAACTGAGTGAAGTGATTGTGAAGGGCATGCAGGAAAAAAAAGCATTGGACATCGTTATCATGGATCTTCGTAAAGTAAAAAATGCTGTGGCTGATTTCTTTATTGTTTGCTCTGGTAATTCTGATAAGCAGCTCGATGCCATTGCCGACTCAATTGACGCAGAAGTTTTCAAGGCGCTGAAAGAAAATCCCTGGCACATCGAAGGAAAAAACAATAAAGAGTGGATGCTACTCGACTACACAGATGTAGTTGCCCATGTTTTCAGAAAAGACCGCAGAGAATTTTATGCCCTTGAACGCTTGTGGGGCGATGCTGAAATCACTGAAATTGATGGCGATTGAACCAAAAGCTTTTTAACTCGTTAATGTTTTGATATTTTTAAATTGATTGAATAAGAACGTAAGAAATGGCCGACAAGAAAGAAAATAATAAACCGCTGTTACCAACAAAGCCACCGAAAGGTAATTACCAGATCTGGGTAATTATTGCAACGATAGCTGTGATCTTTGGTGTAATGTATTTCAACTCTGCAAGCAGTCTTAAAACCGTCCGCTACGATGACTTCAAAGAGATGGTAAAAAATGGCGATGTGCGCAAAGTCGTATTGATACAAAACCAAAAGTTTGTTGAAGTTACACTTACCTCTGCTGCACTGCAGAATGCAAAGTATAAACAAGATATCAATAATGGTCCGCTCAGTTCCGGAAACTCAGGTCCACATTATGTTTTGAAAGTAGTGGATGCTGGTAATTTTGACCAGGAGTTCCGTACTTTCCTCGACAAGCAGGTTGCTCAAAGCCAGCGTCCCGAGTATGATACGGAAGATCGTGGTGATTATGTGAGCCAGCTTTTCCAGTGGGGACTTTTGTTCCTCCTGCTTTTCGGATTCTGGATGCTGATGCGCAGAATGACCGGAGGCGGTGGCCCTGGCGGACAGATCTTCAACATTGGTAAATCAAAGGCTGCACTGTTCGATGCAGAGAACAAAGTAAAGATCACATTCGATAATGTGGCTGGTCTTGATGAAGCAAAAGAAGAAATAAAAGAGATTGTTGACTTCCTGAAAAATCCGGGCAAGTTCACCAAGCTTGGTGGTAAAATTCCAAAAGGTGCTCTTTTGGTAGGCCCTCCCGGTACCGGTAAAACCTTGCTTGCAAAAGCTGTAGCAGGTGAAGCAGCTGTACCATTCTTCTCATTATCAGGTTCTGATTTCGTGGAGATGTTTGTGGGTGTAGGTGCTGCGCGTGTTCGCGACCTCTTCAAACAAGCAAAAGAAAAAGCTCCTTGTATCGTGTTTATAGATGAGATTGATGCTATAGGTCGTTCACGTGGTCGTGGACAATTACCTGGCGCGAACGATGAACGCGAAAATACATTGAACTCGTTACTCGTGGAGATGGATGGTTTCGCTACCGACTCCGGAGTAATTATACTGGCAGCAACAAACCGTCCGGATGTATTGGACTCTGCGTTGCTTCGTCCGGGTCGTTTCGATCGTCAGATCAGTATCGACAAACCAGATATCGTAGGGCGTGAGGCTATATTTAAAGTACACCTCAAGCCAATCAAACTTGATCCGAGTGTAGATGCTAAAAAACTTTCAGCACAGACACCTGGATTTGCCGGAGCAGAAATAGCCAACGTATGTAACGAAGCTGCTCTTATCGCTGCCCGCAGAGATAAGAAAGCTGTAGATATGCAAGACTTCCAGGATGCTATCGACCGTGTGATCGGTGGTCTTGAAAAGAAGAACAAAATTATATCTCCGGAAGAGAAGAAGATCGTTGCCTTCCACGAAGCAGGTCACGCAGTAGCAGGCTGGTTCCTGGAACATGCTGATCCATTGGTGAAAGTAAGTATAGTACCGCGCGGTGTAGCTGCATTAGGTTACGCGCAATACTTGCCGAAGGAGCAGTTCCTCTATCAGACAGAACAAATGCTGGACGAAATGTGCATGGCCTTTGGTGGTCGTGCCGCAGAAGATATAGTGTTCGGTAAAATATCAACGGGTGCATTGAGCGATCTGGAGCGTATCACAAAGATGGCTTACAGTATAGTTACCATTTATGGTATGAACAAAGAGATCGGTAACATGTCGTTCTACGATTCCAAGGCTAACGATTACTCTTTCCAAAAGCCATACTCAGAAGCTACATCGGAGAAGATCGATCGCGAAGTAAAACGCATTATCGATGATGCGTATGAGCGTACCAAATCTTTACTGATGCAGCATCGTCAATACCTCGATGTGATCGCGAAAGAGTTGCTTGAGAAAGAAATTCTGTTCCAGGCGGATCTTGAGAGACTGATTGGAAAGCGTCCGTTCGAGAAGCTTACTACATACCAGCAATTTACCAACGGACAGGGTAAATATGAGAAGAAGCAACAGGAAGGTGAACAGCCTGGTGTTGATCCTACTCCTACCCTGGAAGGTGATAAACCGGATGAGCTGGCCAATCAATAGAACTTAAAGAGAATACTCTTATTTTTGGACTCAGGTACCGAAGTGCCTGAGTCCATTTTTTTTTACGATACCTCTATACGCAACTTTTGCTATGAACCGATCGACTTCATCCTTTTACAGCAGGTCTATATTTATGCAGCTTGCCTTAAAGCGTTGTGCCGCTCTTTTTATTACTGCGTAATCCGTGAACGATATGCTTGAAAGAATTCCAGACCTGCAGCATAAAAAGATCTTCTTTGCATCAGACTTTCACCTGGGCGTGCCGAATCATGAAGTAAGTGTAGCGCGTGAGAAGAAGATCATGGCATGGCTTGATTCCATTAAGAATGAAGCGCACACTATCTATCTGCTGGGAGATATATTTGATTTCTGGTTTGAGTATAAACATGCTATACCGAAAGGACACATCAGGCTGCAGGGTAAATTAGCCGAGCTGCGCGATGCCGGTATACCCATTGTATTTTTTACCGGCAATCATGATATGTGGATGTTCGATTACTTCCCGAAAGAGTTAGGTATACCGGTGTATCGCGATCCGCTTGTATTGGAAGTGGGCTCACAACGATTATTGATTGGACACGGTGATGGTTTAGGTCCCGGTGATCATACCTATAAAATACTCAAGAAGTTTTTCAACAGCAGTTTCTGCCAGTGGTTGTTTGCACGCCTCCATCCCAATCTTGGCATTGGTATTGCAAATCGCTGGTCGAAGAGCAGTCGGCTCACTAATATGAAACGTGAAGACGGCTACCAGGGAAATGAAAAAGAGTTTCTGTGGGTGTATTGCAATGAGATAGAACAAAAGCAGCATCACGACTATTATATATTTGGACACCGGCATTTACCCCTCGATCTGCCTATCGGCGAACATAGCCGCTATATTAACCTGGGCGAGTGGGTAAATTTCAGCACATACGCTGTGTACGATGGCAAAACCGTAGCGCTTAAAACATTTTGACTTGTGAACTTTACAATAACACGATACCTCCAGCAATTATCATCTATACCGGTATATAGTAAAGTATATATCCTGGTAGTAGCCGGTATGCTGCTCTATGGTTCTACATCGGCTCAAACGCGGAAGATCAAAACACTGGAAGTGAGCGACACCATTCGCTATGCTGCTGTGGACCGCCCGGGAGAACTATATATTGTAACCGCATCAGGACAGCTTCAGAAATTTGATACCGATGGTAAACTGGTTGCATTGCATAAAGACAAACCTGTACCAACGTTGTTCGATCCGCGAGACGGCAGCCGGCTGTTCGCTTTCTTTCGTGAGACACGCCAGTATAATTTTCTGAATCCATCGTTCGAAGCCGTGCAGGCTTTTTCCATTGACTCATCGTTTGCTACAGAACCCTGGCTTGCGTGCGTATCCGGTGATCATAACATCTGGCTCTTTGATGCAGCCGATTGGACACTCAAGAAATTAAATACCACAACGGGAGCCCTATCCGTAGAGGAAGCCATTGAAACGAAGTCCAGGCAAAAATCAACCTATACATTTCTTCGCGAATACCAGGGCTTTGTGTTTCTGCTTGATGTAAGCGAAGGCATTCTGATCTTCAACAGCGTTGGCAAACACATTCGAACCATTGAAGTAAAAAATCTCAGTTACTTTAATTTCCTGGGTGAAGAGCTCTATTACCTGCAAGGCGATACGCTTCGCTTCTTCGATCTGTTCACCACAGAAACACGCGAACAGAAGCTGGCTACACCCGGTAACTTTGCGCTCATTACCGATGAGCGATTCTTTTTAATCCGGAAAAACATCATTGAAATATACCGCGCACAATAGAATAGATCAGATACGTAGCAAAAGATTTCTGAAACTGTTCACTTTTGAACATATTTGCATCCTCAGAAACGGCAATGTGCCTGATATGATTTAAAATCGCACATTTCTAAATCTGGCATAAAATTTCTGACTGAAAAGCGTTTCACCTAAATCTATTGTATTGTGTATCTGGAAGGCGGCAAAATTCTAATGATCGATGATGACGAGGATGTACTCCTCGCAGCCAAAATGTTGCTGAAGAAACAAGGTCATCATGTAATCATTGAAAAGAATCCCAAGAAAATTCCTTTTCTACTTCATAACGATACCTACGATGTCATTCTGCTCGACATGAACTTCAGCAAAGACATTACCAGTGGTAAAGAAGGTTTCTATTGGCTTGAGCAGATTTTAGGACACGATCCTTCTGCTGTAGTTATACTCATTACTGCCTTTGGCGATGTAGAGATGGCGGTGCGTGCATTGAAAGCAGGCGCTACTGATTTTATACTGAAGCCCTGGCAAAATGAAAAGCTGGTAGCCACTATATCTACAGCTATACGCCTGAAGCAATCCTATAATGAAGTAGATAAACTGAAGAAGGCTAAAGAAATGCTGGAAGAGCAGATCAGCAGACCCTTCGGTGAAATTATAGGACAGAGTAAAGCTATACAGGAAGTATTTACGCTGATAGATAAAGTTGCCAAAACAGACGCAAATATACTTATACTCGGAGAGAACGGAACAGGTAAAGAACTTATAGCCCGCGCTATACATCAACGCTCGCTTCGAAAAGATAACAGCTTTGTTTCGGTAGATATGGGTGCTATAACGGAGACACTTTTTGAAAGTGAACTCTTCGGTCATAAGAAAGGAGCCTTTACCGATGCGCGTGAAGATCGCCCGGGAAGATTTGAGCTTGCCAACAACGGTACACTCTTCCTCGATGAGATCGGTAACCTGAGCATGAGTTTACAGAGTAAATTACTGAGTGCACTTCAGTCACGCCAGGTAACGCGTGTGGGAGCAAACCAGGCATTACCGGTAAATTTACGGTTGATCTGTGCCACCAATATGCCGCTTCACAAGATGGTGCAGGAAGGCACCTTCCGGCAGGATTTACTTTATCGTATCAATACGGTAGAGCTCCACGTACCACCATTGGCTGAGCGTGTAGAAGATATACCTATGCTGGCACAACACTATCTTAACTACTACGCCAAGAAGTATCACAAGCATGTAACTTCCATTACCCCGGAAGCTATTGATAAACTAAAGCGCTATGCATGGCCCGGTAACATCCGCGAGTTACAGCATGGCATTGAACGTGCCGTGATCATGACCGACTCGGCAACATTGCAGGAAAGTGATTTTCTCCTGAGCCGCACAGTCTCATCCAACTCCAATAGCAACACGCTGAATCTGGATGAAGTGGAAAAGACTGCGATCGTGAAAGCACTCAATATGCACAACGGTAATATTTCAAAAGCTGCCGATGAATTAGGACTTACCCGCGCTTCACTCTATCGCCGAATGGAGAAGTATGGTATCTGATTCTCAAACATATATATCTTTTTAAAATACGAAAGCCCGGATCAGCACCGGGCTTTTTTATGGCATGTTTACTTGTCGCGCCAACTATACTGCAGCGCGTTGCTGACAACGAAAATTATTTATCCTTCAGGCGGTTACTATTTTTTTCTTCTCCAGATAGGTTATAACTGTTTACGAAAACAGTTTCCTCATAGCATTTGTTTAAAAATTGTTGTACATTAAATTGTCCTATGCAAGCGTATAGATTTGCAGGTATTGTTTTTCTCCTGACATGTATTGTCTCTGCATGCGAGGACAATGGCTATATTATTCCCCTCGATCAGAAGATCAAAGTTTTCAAATGGATGGATGAAGCTGCGAGGCGTTGTCGCTACAGCACAGCCGACTCGGTTCTGACCTGCGCAGCTGTAGACGACATCAGCACTTCACCAACGCCTGTCAATCCTTCTGCCAAAACAAAAGAGATCTGGCTTAACTATAAGAAAGCACATGCGCTTTCTGAAAATAATTTTGGTGAAGAAGCTATCAAGATCATCAATCATATACTGCCCGAAACAGAAGACTATAATTACCTGTACGAGCGCGCCATACTTTTATCGCTGCGAAGTTTTATACATACGAATCACTTCAATGCACAACTCGCTGCATACGATGCATATCAATCTGCGGATATTCTGATGGAGTTAGGGATTACAAAAGAAGCAGCCGCCAAACACTTGTCCATTGCCAACCTGCAGTTTAACACCGGTAACTTTGAGATCGCGCTGGAAAACGCCAAGCAATCCATTGTGCTTTTCAAGCAAAGTAAAGAGATGCGAAGAGAAGATACCCTCAACATCATCAATGCCTATAATACGATGGGCATGTCGTATGTGCATCTTAAACATATTGATAGTGCAGCAACAAGCTATGGTGCAGCGCTTCCGCTTACGCGGAATATCAAGAGCGATATATGGGAAGGCCTGGTCGTGGGAAATATAGCGCGCGTTGATTTTATACGCGGCAACCTGGATGCTGCTATAGCAAAATATACCCAGGAAGCTACCGTGTGTCTCAAATACAACGAACGGGCAGCTGCCGGTAAAGCACTTACCGGGTTGGCAGAAGTATACGTCAGGCAAAAACAATTTGATCGTGCCAAGCAATACTATGACAGTGCATGGCATTTGATGCGCGTTGAACGAAGACCTTCCATCTGGCTCGATTACTTTAAAAGCCTGCACAGCTGGTTTGAACTTACCCACCAATTCGATTCGGCACACCTCACGTTTGAAAGATATATAGCCTTGCGCGACTCTGTGCAAAGTCCGCAGAGCCAGCAACTGCTGCGACTGCAGAAGCAACTTCAATTTGAAAAACAACTGGCATTGCTGCGTGCGGAAAATCAACTGCGAAGCAGTGAGCTCAATACCAGCAGAGTTCTGATCGTATCCATTCTGGCAGTACTCGTACTGATCAGTATACTGCTATACACGATACGCAGGAGTTACCGTAAAACGAGTGCGCTCAATGCTGAACTTGAAAATAAAGTAAGAGCGCGCACGGCTGAGCTTGTAAAACTCAACAGCGAACTTGATACATATTTATACCGTGCGTCTCACGATGTACGGAGACCGATTCTCAGCATTATAGGTTTAGGACAACTTGCCGGGTTAACCCACGATGAGAATGAACGAAGAGCCATTCAGCAGAAGATTGATCTCACCGCCCGTGATATGGACAAGATGCTGTCTAAAATACACATGGCGTATGAACTGGATAAACTTGAAGGCATCCAGTCCGTTAATATGAAAGACTATATCTTGTCGCTGACGGAACAATTCAAAGGACTATATCCGGAGATAACATTCCGTGCCGACCTGGAGGGTGATATTACTGTAAATTCAAACATCAGACTTCTTGATATTATCTTCATTAACATCTTCGAGAATGCCTGTATATTCAACAACCAGATTGACCCGGAGATAAGCGTTCGGTCTTCCCGCGCAAGCGGCCACGTGGAGATTGTGTTTAAAGACAACGGCATTGGTATCGATCAAAAATATCTCAAGACTATATTTAATCCCTATACACGCTACAGCGATCGCTCTATCGGCAGCGGTCTCGGCTTACACCTGGTGCAAAAAGCATTGTCCAAACTGAACGGACGCATTGTGGTGGAGAGTACGATATATCTTGGAACGGAATTCAAAATTATACTACCCGCCTGCAAGGAAGCAGCCTCGGTAGAATCTACCTGGAATACGCGGACAAAATCTATCTGATCGAACTAATTTATACAGTCGATAGTGACTCGCTCACGTTCCATCCGCTGATGGAGACCAACGGAGTTCCGGTATCTTCTTCAGGATCATACTCCAGGTATATAGTTCGCTGACTTCCCGGTGCGATGGATATATAGCTGTCACTATAGAATCCCGGCATGAGCCGCTTTCGGAAATGAGGATTCATCATGGATATCCGGCTAAAGAAGGCCACTATACCCGGCGAGAAATTCGACAACTTCAATTCTATCTTTCCCTCAAACCAGCGAGCCTCCGCTTGTATGCTGGATGCCTTCGTATTGTTAAGCCCTGTATAGGAATCATTATTCACGGGCAGCCAGTAAAAATTCTCACTGAGTATCCGGTTATCGAGATCCAGCAATTGCAACTGCAGAAATATACCATTGCCTTCCTGAAAAGTATTCAGCATACCTTTTAGCGCCCAGTATTTTCGGGCGGCAGCCGGCTCTATACCAACAAAGACTTGCGAAAGCAACGTATCCTTTCCGATCATATCTTTATCAAGGACAATGTACAGTTCTTGTAATGCTTGCTTTAGTATTATAACGCGCGGTGTATATTTTCAGATACCTGCAACAAAAAACGATCGTTCAACAGCACATGAATTCAGATATATACAACCGGGCAATTTCTTCAACCTATACCTGAATCATTCTATAGCAGCACAAAGGGTACCCCTGGCACATCGGATATTATAAGGAATGCCTGTAAAGTTTGAATCCTCCCGCCCTTCTTATAGAAGAACAAGGAGGACTCCCAAACCCAACTACCAACACAGACGTTACCAAAACTGTGTGGTAGCACTGGCCTATAAACGACAGCGTTGTATAATTCTACTCTGCTATACCTTAAAAAAATAAGATTTATTTGCCTGTAATTAGGCGTGGCAACTGCAATACTTACAGCATGAACCAGGAAAGTAGTAACAATACAATGGTCTGCATCTGTTTACGCAATGAACGTAACGCTTTGAATACAGCATTGTAAACCGATTGAATGGTTATACCAAGTTCGTCTGAGATCTCCTTATTAGAGAGCTCCCGGTAATATTTCATGTGCAGTAACTTTCGTTGATGGCCTGACAATGAACTCATCGCTTTGAGCACTTGCTCTTTTTGCCAGTGCCTTACTTCATCATCCTGTATACTGCCATCCTCAACATCAAAATCTGCGAAGTCCTCTTCAGCCTTTAGGCGCACGTGAGGGGACTTCAGTGTATCGAGTAATTTTCGTTTGAGTGACGTAAAGAGATAATACTTGATCGAGGTTGTCTCATTCAGGTTCTCGCGGTTGTTCCATATCTTGACAAACAACTCCTGTATACAATCCTTGATCTGATCTTCATCTGCACTAAGCTTCTTGCCATAATTATAGAGCGCGAAAAAATACTTCCGGTATATCATGGCGTACGCAGCAAGATCACCGGACTTGAACTCCTTCCAAAGTATATAATCATTCATGGAAATTGACCGACTCCCCCGCGCTGGCTGAGGTGCATCGTTATCAATTTGTCTCGCTGCTTCCATGGGTTATAATCTGGGTTATAAGTAGCTTATAAATGGCTCCGTGTGCGGAAACATAGTACAAAATGGATATTTTAACGGTAAAAATAAAATCTAATTGCAAACATTATTTACATAACCTAATAATCTTCGGGATTACAGAAATCAAATGAATGGGTTTGATAACAAAAGGCTGTAAAACGACCGAATTAATGCAGTTGTGCCGTGTGTCTTTTAAAATCGCACGATGAAATATTTTTCCAAAAGAGATTCGAAAAACACATTTTTCATTCCTTCGTGAAGAAACGGAACCAACATTACATAGCATGGTCTCATTACCCGTTATGTATAGCGAACCGTGTGCGAGAGACTGCAACGGTCGTAAACTAAATTTCTAACCTCTCAATTAATTTCCGTCTTCATTAAATATACTTGCACCCTCACTAAAATACATGGTATGAAAATGCGCGCTGGAGTTCTGTTATCACTGATGATGCTAACATTTTTGTCGTGTAAAGATGCTGTACAGAAAGACACGGCAGACACGACTTTAAATCTTACTCAATATGTTGATCCGTTGATTGGAAGTGGATTTCATGGACATGTGTTTGTCGGAGCGAACGTTCCTTTTGGTGCCGTTCAGGTTGGACCAACACAACTATCAGAAGGATGGGACTGGTGCTCCGGGTATCATTACTCTGATTCTGTTATTATAGGTTTTTCGCATACGCACCTGAGTGGAACCGGCATTGGCGACCTCGGTGATGTTCTGTTAATGCCCGTTACCGGGGAAACTAAATTAGTAAAAGGTAAACCTGGTGTTGTGGGAAGCGGCTATGGTTCGCTCTTCTCACATGCAGATGAAAAAGTTAAACCTGGCTTCTATAGTGTAAAACTGAAGGACTATGACGTTGATGTAGCACTTACTGCATCTGAACGTGTAGGCTTCCATAAGTATATATTTCCAAAAACAGACGATGCCAAAGTATTGATCGATCTGCGTGAAGGTATAGGTTGGGATTTGCCTTATGAGACATTCATCGAAAAGACAAATGACACTACCATTACCGGCTATCGTCATTCAAAAGGATGGGCCGAAGATCAACGCCTTTACTTTGCTATTGTGTTCTCTGCTCCGGTAAATCAACTTGATCTTTACGAAGGAACCGACCCTATACAAGGAATAAAAGGCAGCGGCAAAAAAGTAAAAGGTGTATTGCATTTTGGCAATGCTGTTGAAAAACCGTTGCTCATCAAAGTAGGTATATCTCCGGTAAGTACAGAGAATGCTTTGAAGAATATAGCAGCAGAAATACCGCACTGGGATTTTGATCACACTGTGAAAGAAGCAGATGCTGCCTGGAACAAGGAGTTAAACAAAGTACAGATCAAAGCAAGTGAAGAACGTATGCGCAAGTTTTATACGGCTTTCTATCATACCATGATCGCACCTTCCATCTTCAACGATCACAATGGCGACTATCGCGGTACTGACAAGCAGGTATACCACGACACTACATTTACGAATCTTACTACATTTTCATTGTGGGATACGTATCGTGCAGCCCATTCGCTATATACCCTTACACAACCGGAGCGTGTAGATGATATGGTAAATTCCATGCTGAAGATCTACGAACAACAAGGTAAACTTCCGGTATGGCACTTGGTAGGTAACGAAACCAACACCATGCCCGGTAACAGTGCGTTCCCGGTTATCGCCGATGCATACCTGAAAGGCTTCCGCGGATTTGATGGTGCACTCGCGCTGAAGGCTATGAAAGCTTCGGTAATGCGCGATGATCGCGGACTGAAATATGTACGCGAACAAGGATATATACCGGCCAATGCAGAAACTGAAACAGTAGCCAAAGGACTTGAGTACGCGATTGATGACTGGTGTGCTGCGCAGTTAGCACAGGCTCTGGGGAACAAAGAAGAGTATGAATTCTTCAGCAAGCGTGGACAGAACTATCAGCACTATTTTGATACTACGATAAACTTTGTGCGTGGAAGAATATCGGATAAAGAATGGCGTACACCGTTCAGTCCGTTTGCAGCGCGACACATGAAAGACGATTTTGCCGAAGGAAACTCCTGGCAGTATACCTGGCTTGTACCACACGATGTAGAAGGACTGATAAAACTGATGGGCGGTGAGCAGGCGTTTCTCGCAAAGCTCGATTCATTATTTACCGTGCAAGGTGATATGGGTGAAGAAGCCTCGAATGATATAACCGGCCTCATCGGACAATATGCACATGGCAACGAGCCGAGCCACCATATACCGTACCTGTATGCTTACGCAGGACAACCTTGGAAAACTGCGGAGAAGGTTCGCTATATCATCGACAGTTTATATACCGACAAACCGGATGGTCTCAGCGGAAATGAAGATGTAGGACAGATGTCTGCGTGGTATGTACTTTCATCACTCGGCTTTTACCAGGCGAACCCGGCCAATGGTATATATATATTTGGAAGTCCGGCGATGGATCATGCCGTGATCAATCTTCCGGGCAAGAAGAAATTTACCATTGATGTAAAGAATAATTCTGCTGCAAACATTTTTATTCAGCAGGTTACGCTGAATGGCAAGCCCTATACCAAATCATACATCCGCTATAGCGATATCATGAATGGCGGTGACATGATACTGGAGATGGCAAATAAACCTTCCACTACATGGGGCACGGCTAAAGAAGACTGGGCAGCCTCGAAAAGTTTCTAGCCACTAGCTGTCAGCTGTGAGAGGGCTGACGCTAACTATAAGATTTTTGCTTTCCAGAATGCAATGCGCTGACGTTTCCAGGTATACGTCAGCGCAATTGTATCTCCGTAGTGTATAACAGCGGGATACGAAAATTCATCGCCTTGCTGGCCTGTCTCAATATCTTTAATTACCGGCCACGTTTTACCGTTATCATTTGACAGTGCTATGGATACCGGTCTGCGATTTCCCCAGTTCTTGCCATCACGATTATATACTAACGCCAATATACCATTGTCCAAACGCGTGAGATCAATGCCGCTGTTGGGATTGGGTAAATTTGTTTTATATACCGGTGACCATGTTTTACCATAATCTTCGGAATCACTGCGACATATAACTCCGGCCGAGCTTCTCAGCAACATATGTACTTTACCGGGTGACGACTCCCACAATGTAGGTTGTATCACACCTTCACCCGGAATAGAATCGCGGTTGAACGTGAGGAATGGAGTTGAATTCCAGGTCTTACCGTTGTCTTCACTGCGATCGACAAATGCATTCCATACACCTTTCAGTTCGTTGGATGCAGGGGCGAGCCATGTACCGTTAGACAATACGATAAGTTTATTCTTTACGGGTCCGCGACCTCCCTTGTCGCCGGGAACAAGTTCTCTAGGTGCTGACCACGTTGTCCCATTATCCTGAGAGATCATATACCATGTTTCCCATACATCGATAGGTTTACCAACTTTGAAATATAGAATGATATCACCGGAAGAAGTTTTATGAAGCACCGGATTCCAGTGTGGCTCTTCGCGCACTTTGGCCACTTCTATCGGAGGAGACCAATGCTTCATGTTACCTTTGGACAACCATATACCTACATCGTCATGCTTCTCGTGTGTTCCTCCAAACCATGCCACCAGAAAATTATCATCATTTGTCCGCACGAGTGTTGAAGCATGGCATTGTGGAAACGGACGATCGTCACCAAAAACGAAATCCTGCCCCGAGAGTATTATACTATCCTTTTTCAAAGTCACAGCATCGGTATGTTCAGTTGTTGCTTCCTTCTTACATCCCGTTACGACTAAAATTATAGAGAGGGCCGTAGCAGCTATAGCAGTATACTTCATGCAGAATTTCGTTTTGATTTATAATCAGTTCTGAGGAAAGACCAGCGTCTCCAATACGGGCTCGCTTGCAGTTTTTATATTTTTCTGGACAACATCGTTCTGCTGTTCAAAAATTACTATTTCATTCTGTCCTTTTTTCAACCAGCATCCCGGTACATATAGGGTTTGCTGCGGGCCGACTTTCCAGTAACGTCCTATATGTATACCATTCACAAAGACAATTCCCTTTCCCCAGCCTTGCATGTCCAGGAAAACATCGCCTGGTTTATCAACGGCAACGGTAGCGGAATAGAACACAGGAAGACCAGCGACATTCTTAGCGGCACTCTTCGAAAGATCAGGCACTTTATCAAACGGCAGACTATACATTTTCCACCCACCGGTAATTTCATAATCGTTGATGGTAACAGGAGAAATAATTCCTTTGGTACTGTTTACAATATCAGCACCGTAATTGATGCGGCCCATATTCTCTACCAGGATGTCCAATCTGCCATTGAAAGGTATATTTACTTCCATGTAATACTTTTTATCCTGACGGCTCAGCTCTCCTGCTTTCTTGCCGTTAATGTATACGAGTGCATAGTCACGCAAGCCATTGATCTGGAGGAGACCTTGTATCGGCTGATTAAACGATTTACTATACAGCACATAACCATGCCCCTGTCCTAATTCTTCAAACGACATCGGAGTATCATTCACCACAGGCTTCACTGAATTTTTCCATTCAAAGAAATCAACTGTTTTTGCTATGGCTACATCCGGCAATTTTAATACTGGTATCTTCTCCGGAATTTCAGGGATAGTATATTTCACGTACTTTTTCATCAGCTCGCGAATAGCCGTATACTTAGGCGTTGCCCAGCCAGCTTCGCTGATCGGTGCATCGTAATCATAGCTTGTTATATCGGGTTGTATGTCGTGCTCATCGTTATAGTTCGCTCCGGATGTAAAACCGAAGTTTGTACCGCCATGTGCCATGTAAAAATTGAAGTGTACATTATTTTGTAAATACTTCTCGGTTTGCTTTACAATCTCATCTGCACCAATGCGAACAAAAGGTTCAGCCCAATGATCGAGCCATCCCGGATAAAACTCAGCCACCATATAGGGGCCTTGATTGTTGTGATACTTATTGACCGCTTTCTTGAGATTATCAATATTACCTTCTCCGTTCGCAGTCGGTAATATACCTGCGATTGAACCACCATCGAACAACCAGGTACCATCGGATGTAAAGAAAGGACCTTCAAAGCCCGCATCCCTCAGCAACTTTTTAATGGCCATGTTATACTGTTTGTGTTCATCGAGCGGTATATCTTTTCGTTGCGACACATACGAACCGAATTCATTTTCAACCTGTACAAGAATGATCGGACCGCCTTTGCTGATCTGCAGGTGTTTTACTTCGCGCGCCAATCGGTTGATATATACTTTACAGGAATCCAGGAATGGTTTATTGTTGGATCGGATCACGAGATCTTTATTCTTCTGCAACCACCACGGGTAGCCGCCAAACTCCCACTCGGCACAGGCATACGGCCCCGGACGAAGTATAACATGCAATCCCTCTTCCTTCGCTATAGATATAAACTCAGCGAGATTACGATTGCCGGTTTTAAAATCCCAAACACCCGGAGCTGTGTTGTGATAATTCCAGAATACATACGTAGCGATGGTATTCAGTCCCATAGCCTTCGCCATTTTTAAACGATGTCTCCAATACTCTTTCGGAATGCGCGCATAGTGTATTTCTCCTGAATGAATCTGGGTCGGTTTGCCATCGTACACAAATTGGCCGTCCTTTACTTCGAAGGTGTGATTTTTCTTTTGAGCAGTAACGCTGGATGCTATACATACCAGCGTTACCATAATGATTGATTTTATTGGTTGCACGTTCTGTTTTCTATTCTCCCCCACATTAATATACTTCCACTGCTGAAATTACCGGACAAGCTTTTGAAGCCGTAATGGTAACGCGTACTTTATCAGTTTCTATCAGATCAAGTTTTAAAATTCTTTTATAGCCGATGGTTGTAGCTTCAGCTACTTTCTGCCATGCGTTGTCCTTCCACACTTCCACATTGAACGACTTCACGCGCTGTCCTAATTTAATATACTCCTGCAGCACGATATATTTCACCGGTTGCACTTTACCAAGGGAAATCTCCAGGCTTCCGGTTGTTACATTATCATCGGTTGCCCAATATGTATCCTTGTTACCATCGGTTACATTCGTGGCTGCGTATGCATCGGCTTCGCCACGGTATGAATCTGCTTTTACTTCAGCTTTGGCCGCAACGTTGGTTTTAAATTCACTGTCCAGTAAAGCACGCCACTCTTTTAATGCTTTCACATCGTTCTCATGAACGACACCGCGCTTATCCGGCGGTACATTGAGCAACAAGGTTGAACCACGTCCTACAGAAGTAAGGTATATATCAAACAACTGCTGTGGTGTTTTTACCAGCGAATCTTCCTTCGCATGATAGAACCATCCCGGACGAATCGATACATCTACTTCTGCCGGAATCCAATGTGTACCATTTTCATTTCCGGTACCCAGTAATTGTTCAATGCCACCTTTACCGGCAAATAAAGTATCGGGTGTGATCGAGTTCCAGTTTGTTTCACCGGCTATACCGCGCTCGTTTCCAACCCAGCGTACACCCGGACCAGCATCGCTAAAGAAAATTACATTCGGTTCCATTTCGCGAACGAGGTTCAGTGTTGTTGGCCAGTCGTAATAGGTAGCTCCGTTTATTCTGCGTTTCTCATTGGCACCACCGTAGTAACCATCGCCACCATTGGCACCATCGAACCACATTTCGAATACAGGACCATAGCTTGTAAATAATTCCTTCAACTGGTTACGGTAATATTCTACATAGGAAGGCGAGCCGTAGTCTGCACGGTTTCTGTCCCAAGGTGACATATATATACCGAACTTCAGTCCGTGTTGCTTACATGCATCGGATACTTCTTTTACAATATCGCCCTTGCCTTCTTTATAGGGACTGTTCTTTACCGAGTGCTCGGTATATTTACTTGGCCAGAGGCAAAATCCGTCATGGTGTTTACACGTGAGAATAACACCTTTAAAACCTGCATCCTTCAGTGTAGTTACCCACTGTTTTACATCAACGGCTGTAGGATTGAATACCGATGGTTTCTCATCGCCAAAGCCCCACTCTTTATCTGTAAATGTATTGGTGGTAAAATGCACAAAAGCATTCAGCTCCATTTCATGCCACGCAAGCTGCGCATCATTCGGTACAGGCAATACTGCCTGCGGAGCAGTAACTTCCTTCTTGGCGCATGCTGCCAGCAACACGAGCAGAGAAAGAGAAAAAATTTTGAATGGTGTTTTCATCTGGTAAAATTAATCCTTGTTGTTAGAGAATGATTGACCGAAATATAGATGCGTTTGCACGATGATCAAACGACTAACTATACTCGTTTATAACTTTTACATGATTATTTTTTGGTAATTGTTTCAGTGTGCTGTGTGCTTTTTGATGTTGGCACAAAAACTCCTGCAGCATCATTGTTTCTCGATACAATAATCCGCGGTGATGACTGAACAGATCGTGCAACACCAGCCGCACGGATATCTCCCGACAACCATATCGGTTGTTCCGGGTTATATACATGAGCGGTTCCATTCTTAAATTGCAGTATCGCGCCATACGATGCATCACAACGTCCGAGTTGTACACGGTACGGATAAAAATTACCGGCAGCCAGTATTTCTTCGTTACCATCGCCATCAAAATCATACGACACGAATGCCTGTACAGCGGATAATTGTGCCAAAGCCGGCAACGGCTTCATTTGAAATTTACCGTGTCCGTCATTTTCAAACCAAACTGATTCGAAGGTCGTTGCCCGGTATAGGGACGCATTCTTTAGCAGATCACCTTCGAGTATATCTTCAATGGAAGCGTTGGCATATTGTGCATAGCGAATAAACTTTTTACGGAGTGGCGTCACCTGGTCCAATAACTCATCGCGGCTTGGCAACGGATAACGTTTACCCTGTATATAGGATGTGATGATCGGATCGATCTTTCCATCCTTGTTCATATCCACTGCGAATAACTCCACCGGCTCTTTATCCGAAGCATGCAATGAAAGATTTACTCCGGCATTGCCGGCAAGTATATCCAAGTCACCATCATGATCAACGTCTCCGGTATATACTGTATTCCACCATCCGTGTGTGTTGGCAAGTCCTGCTTCCGTGGTGATCTCTTTCAGCGTCTTGCCCTTTTCATTTACAAAAATGCGTACTGGCATCCATTCGCCAACGAGAATCAAATCCGTCCAGGTATCGCCATTCACATCAGCCCATAGGGCATCCGTTACCATACCGGCTTTTTGTAATGATGGATTCAGTTCATTCGTGACATCTACAAACTTTACTTTGCCGCTGTGAGAATCATTTCGAAGCACCATACTTTGTGGTGATACGGGATACTGATCAGGAAGCAGCCTTCCGCCTACAAACAGATCTTCATCACCATCGTGATCAAAATCCGCGGCTGCAACAGTACCTCCACTCGCAGTTTCCCTGGGGAGTGCATGTCTGTCTCTTTTATACCCGCCTTTGCCGTCTCCTATATACAGGCGATCCTGGTATAGTGTATCTCCGGAAAAGAACTCATTCCCTCCACTCACCACGTAGAGATCAGCATGTCCGTCACCATTGGCATCGAAGAAAACAGAGCCAAGGTCTTCACAATATTTATCGGCTTCCCACGGTGTAGTGGCTGATTCTGTAAATGAACCATCATCGTGCCCTATATATAGTTTTCCCGCCTGACCATGCGCACCTTCAAAGAACACATCATCATTCTTATCATGATTAACATCGGCTACGCTAAACTTGCCGCCCAACCGAGACAACTGATAAGGCACGAGGCGTTGGACTTTGAAATCCACAAAGGGATTTTCCATGTGCTTATAGGCAATGCCGCTTGTATTTGTTCTATCGTTAATGACCGGTTGCTGAATGGCTGCCTGTTGTTTTTCATGAACGGTTGCGCCCTGCTGATTTACGGTTATCATTTGATTCGCGTTGACATTGGTGAGTGCCGAAACACGACCATCCGGCCAGTATATCTTTACTTCTGGAATAACGGTGTTTTTCCCTACACCTACAGTAAGCAGCGGTTCTACTGACGACTGATAGCCGCGGGCATAGTATACTTCATGGAACAGTTCTTCTTCCTTCAGCCTGATATATACTTTTGAACCGAGTGCCTGTACATTTGGTTTCTCTCCCGCTAACTTGAGCTTGATATAGTTATTCTTCTGAATTTCGTTTTGATGGTTCTGAAGAACATTGGCTACTTCGTTCAGGTTATTAACAACCAGGTCATAGTCACCGTCATTGTCCAGGTCTGCGTAGGCTGCAGCATTCGATATATTTTTATGTTCCAAGCCCCAGGCCGCAGATACATCTGTAAAATGTAAACCATCGGTATTGTGAAATATATAGTTGTGCACTTTCGTGGACGACATTTTCTGGATCTGCTCCAACAGGTTTACCGGACGATTATTATCGTTCGCTTCCTTCGTCATGTCACTCACGGTATATTTCAGAAAATCCAGGTTTGTGAAATCACGCAGATAGCCGTTGGTAACGAAAATATCTTTTAGCCCGTCATTATCGTAATCGGCCAGTAACGGTGCCCAGCTCCAGTCTGTATTGGACACGCCCGCTACTTGTGCTACTTCACTAAAGCGCGGCAAGCTATCGGCAGCAAACCCGCGATTAAGCTGAAAGGTATTGCGCATATACTGGTGGTAGTACCCACTGTCTACTGCGAGTGAATACTTGTCGTACTCATCAGCACCTTTCAGTAATTTTTGTCTGAAATTATCTTCGGGCAACATATCGGCTACGAAAACTTCCGGTAGTCCATCATTATTCACGTCCGCTATATCGGATCCCATTCCAAACTTCGACAAGTGTCCAAACAATGTATGAGACACTTCCGAGAATGTGCCGTTACGATTGTTGATATAGCAGAAATCCTGCTCCTCGTAATCATTGGTGACATATATATCCGGCCATTGATCCCCGTTCAGGTCACTGATCGATGCGCTCAGGCCGAAGTTCAAACCACTTCCGTGGATGTTGGCGGTTGCACTCACTTCGGTATATTTCCCATTGTCATTCCGGTATAGTTTATTGCCGAAATACGGATGTCGCAGGTTGCGCAGTCGCTTTACATTGAAGAAAGCCGCGTAAAACATGTTTGCGTGATTGAGCAGAAAGAGATCGAGATCGCCATCGCGATCGTAATCAAAAAAATATCCCTGCGTTGAAAATGTACCTTTCGCATCAATACCATATTCCTTCGCCTGCTCTATAAATTTAGGTGTCCCTCCTTTCTCACATCCCTGATTGACGAATAGCTGATTGGCCCGTTTAGGATGTTCGCGGATAACCGGGCGATTATACCCTTCGCCTTCGGCATTACCCGAATAGCATACATATATATCCAGCCAGCCATCACTGTTTATATCCACCATGGTCACGCCCGTCTTCCAGTCGCGCTCGCGACCCGCAGTACCGGCTTGCTGTGTGATATCTTCAAACTTCCACTCGCCTTTGTTCAGGTATAGTTTGTTGGGAACGGAATTTCCGGAAAAGTATATATCGGTAAGACCATCGTTGTTTACATCGCCAACGGCAACACCGCCTCCGTTATAGGTATATTCGTACGTAAGAATGTTGTTATGTTCTGTCTCCACAATATCATTTCGAAACTGTATACCGGTATCACCGGCATCCATTTCGCTGAATTGTTTCGGTTGTTGTGAACACTGCTGAAAAATCAGCAACAGCAGGGCACTTGACAGGACTTTAAATGTACGTTGGCAGGTCATGGTATAGTCTGGTTTCTCGATATAATTATTACGCAAGAACTTCCAGTAAAGAATAACGGAGGCTCTCACCTCCGTTATTATACTTCATTAATTGTTTATAATCAATACCCCGAGTTCTGCGTAAGCGAATTGTTGCTTCGCTGAATCTCTGTAGCCGGTATTGGCAGGAAATACATCTTGTCATCCCACTTGCGGGTATTGTCGGCAACCATACCATAGATATAGTCGAACGAAGCGCCATCTTTGTATACATCTACACCGAGCGCTGGTTTGTCCAATGCATCCGGACCAATCTTCCAGCGTCTGATATCAAAGAAGCGGTGATCTTCGAGCGCCAGTTCAATGCGTCTTTCTCTGCGGTAACGCTCTTTCAGTTCGTCACCACTTTCCGTTACATCCGGCATACCGAAGCGTGAACGTATGGCGTTGATAGCATTTCTTGCTTCTTCGTAGTTTTCAAGTTCAATTTGCGCTTCAGCATAGTTCAGGTAAAACTCAGACAAGCGGAAGATGATCCACGGACCTTTGTTACCAGCATCCCATGCTTCACTCTCCTGCGCCCATTTTCTGAAATTATACCCAGTCTTCGAAGCATTGTGCGGTGAGTTGGTAGAAACCGTGAAGCGTGAATCTTTACCCGCCAGCAATGAAGAGTCAGGGTAAGTCTTATCACGGTACGGGCTATATACACCGCCTTTGAACGGAGCTCCATTATACAATATAGTTTCATAGAAGCGAGGATCGCGATCCACATACGGATTCTGATCATTGTAACCTGAACCAGCTTCTGATGGAAGTAAACCATTGGTCAACTCATAATCATCTACCAGGTTCTGCGTTGGCGTAGTGGTGGCCCATCCGCCATTGCTGTTCGGAAAGAGCCACACATTTACACCCCAACCCTGGTTGTTCGTTTGTGTGAAATAACGTGCGAAGATTACTTCATTTGCATTTGTTCCGCGGAACATTGCACCATATTGTGTTGCATTTGCTACCAGTGATACACCGGCCAGATCCATAACAGCTTTGTTGGCATCACGTGCTGCAATCCATTTGCTGTCATCACCGGAAGTATTATACAGCGCGCTTGCTGCATATAGTAATGTACGCGCCTTCAGCGCCATCGCTGCTTCTACAGAGGCTACACCGGAAGCGTAACCGCCATCCGTCATGGAAGGCAACTTGGTGATTGCATCGTTACATTCGTTCACAATGAAGTTTACGATCTCATCGTATGATGCACGGGTAACTTCGTATGATTCGTTGAGTCCGTATGTTTT
>CBIHOZ010000016.1:0-66608 GCA_966211525.1 uncultured Chitinophaga sp.
TATTTGAAGGCGGATCGGAAATATCACAACACCTGTTGAAACTTCCGTTCGATCATATATTCTTTACCGGCAGCCCTGCCATCGGTAAAGTAATCATGAAAGCGGCTGCAGAAAATCTCACTTCCGTTACCCTTGAGCTTGGCGGAAAATCACCGACCATCGTTACGGCTTCTGCCAATATAAAGGAAGCTGCACAACGCATCGCGGTAGCCAAGTTTATTAACAACGGACAAACCTGCGTTGCGCCAGACTATATATTGGTTGATGAAAGTGTAAAGCAACCCTTGATTGATGAGCTGAAACTATATATCCGTAAACACTTTGCAGAAGGCGACACGTTTGATACATCCGCGAGCTATTGTCGAGTGGTGAATGAAAGACATTTTTCGCGTGTCAACGAATTATTAAAAGATGCCCTATACCATGGAGCCAAGCTTGAATTCGGAGGAAGCATTGATGAGGCTACGCGATTTATACACCCGGTAATATTAAGTCACGTACCGATGGATGCACGCCTCATGGAAGAGGAGATTTTCGGTCCTATACTTCCTGTGATTTCCTATACTCATATCGATGACGCAGTCCAGGTCATTAACGCAAAACAAAAAGCACTCGCCCTCTATATATTTACCCGCAGCAAAAGCGATCGCAGAAAAATTATTCAGGAGACCTCCTCAGGAGCCGTATGTATCAATGATTGCGCGGTTCATTTCCTGCAGCATAACCTTCCCTTCGGTGGTGTTAATAACAGTGGTATAGGCAGCTCGCATGGCTACTTCGGCTTTCTGGCCTTTTCGCACGACAAACCTGTTATGAAACAAAAAGGAGGTTTCACATCTATTCAACCTTTCTATCCGCCTTATACCAACCTGTCGAAAAAGCTAATGGACTGGTTTCTAAAGCTTTTCTAGTTTCGCTACTTCCGATTACTGCCGCGCCCATCCCGCCCAACGTTGCAAACGTGCTTTTAAAAGAAGCTTTCGTCTAAATACCAAAAAAGACAGGAGTCAGTTTACTAAATTTGAGTTCACAATTCATAGCGCCAAACCTATGGATGGAAACAAAACTTTATTCACACGACACACATCGTACACATTCAACTATATGTTTGACGTTTTAAAACACGAAACTTACCAAGTCTAAATTTTTGATATGAAAAAAGCATTGAAATGGACCCTCATCATTGTAGGGGGGTTAATTGTACTTCTTCTGGCTGCAGCTTTTATCATCCCTATAGCTTTTAAAGATGACATCGTAGCTGCGATCAATAAAGAAATCAACAAGTCGGTAAATGCAGACGTTGTATACGATGTTGAAAAGTTTGACCTGACGCTGTTCAGAAACTTTCCGAATATAACAGCGGAGATGCGCGACCTCGGTGTTATTAACCGCGCACCGTTTGAAGGCGAAGTTCTCTTCGCTACCGAGAGCTTCGAAGTTGAAGTAAACCTGAAAGAAATTCTGTTCGGTGATCAGCTTCGCGTAAAGGGTATATCGCTCATCCGTCCCATCATCAATGTTAAAGTATTGAAAGACGGCCGCGCTAACTACGACATTGCTGTTCCTTCTGAAGATACCGTAGCAACTACCGAAGAGCCCAGCAACTTCTCGTTCGGTATAGATCATTGGGAAATTGTGGATGGCGACATTACGTATAATGATGAATCACTTCCGTTTCTGATGAGCCTCAAGGGTGTAAACCACAGTGGCTCCGGAGATTTTACACAGGATGTGTTCGACCTCAAAACAAAGACCGTGGCGGATACCGTTACCGTTGCGTTTGATGGCACGGAGTATCTGAGTAACAAACGTGCCGAGATCGATGCTACCGTTTCTATCAGCGAAGCGTATACCAAATATACCTTTAAGGAAAACACCGCGAAGCTCAACGACTTTGCCATGAGCTTTGATGGCTGGTTCAAAATGAATGAGAACGACTTCGGTATGGATATAGCATTCAAGAGTCCGGAGAACTCTTTCAAGAGTATACTTTCCCTTGTTCCGGGTATGTATACCGAAAGTTTCAACAACATTGAGACAAAAGGAGAACTGGCGTTCAATGGTTTTGTAAAAGGAACCTATAGTGAAAAACAAATGCCGGCATTCAACCTGAACCTGTTGGTGAAAGATGCCATGTTCAAATATCCTGAACTGCCAACACCGGTTAACAATATAAATGTAGACCTGCTGGTGGATAATAAAGATGGTATCATTGATAACACCGTTATCGATTTGAAAAAACTCCATCTTGATTTCGGATCAAATCCGGTAGATGCCAAAGCTCTCATCACCAAAATGTATCCTACCAACGTAGATGCTACAGTCGCTGCCAAGCTTAACCTTGCTGAACTTAACAAGATGTTCCCGATGGAAGGATTGGAGATGAAAGGTAGCTATGCTATCAACCTGAATGCAAAAGGTGTATATGACAGTCTGAAGAAAACAATCCCTGCTATAGATGCAGCTATGTCGCTTGCCAGCGGCTATGTTAAATCAAAAGACTTTCCGCTGCCATTGCAAGACATGCACTTTACATCAACGGTTAAGAATACATCCGGTAAACTGGCGGAGACTTTCATTACGGTTAAGGATTTCAGTGTGCTGATGGACGGTGAAAAATTCAGCGCAGACTTGTTGCTGCAAAACCTGGATGACTATACCTGGGATTTGAAAGCCAAAGGCGGTATAGATATCGAGAAGATGACAAAATTATTCCCGGTTGAAGGCATGACGCTGGCGGGTAAAGTAAAAGCAGATATAGAGACGAAAGGTAAATACTCTGATGTACAGGCTGAGCGTTACGACAAGTTACCAACAAGTGGTAGTGCATCGCTGAAAGATTTCAAGTATGTAACAAAAGATCTTCCTACCGTAACATTGTCACAGGCAGGAATGGTTTTCGACCCGAAGAAAATCGAGCTGCAAAATGTTAACGGTACCATTGGTAAAAGTGATTTCAACGTAAGTGGTTCCGTATTGAACTACCTCGGCTATATATTCGGAAAGAATGAGACCATAAAAGGTGTAGTGAATTTCAACTCTACCCTGCTCGATCTTAACGAGTTTATGAGTGATAGCGAAGAGCCTGCCGCGGCTGCTGATACTGCTGCACTCAGTGTAATACCGGTGCCACAGAATATAGACTTCCTGTTAAAGTCTAATGTTAAAACCGTTAAGCTTATGAACTATACCATGACCAATGCCTCTGGTGATGTGCTGGTAAAAGATGGTGTTGCTAACCTGAGCGGACTGAAGTTTAACATGCTGGGTGGCGGCTTTGTTGTAGACGGTACCTATAACACAAAAGATATAGCACATCCTAAATATGATCTCGGGTTGAAGATTGAAAATGTTTCCATGAAAGAAGCGTCAAGCGCATCATCACTTGTATCAACCTATGCACCTATAGCAGGCATGGTAAACGGTAACTTCTCAACCGACTTCAAGATCAGCGGTGAATTATTGAAAGATATGATGCCAAACATGGCTACTGTTAATGGTGGTGGTTTGATCAAGATTGCACAGGCTGCGTTGAAAGATTCGAAACTTATATCAGGTATAACTTCGCTTACCAAACTGAACGATGCCAACGAAGTAACGATGAAAGATGTACTGATGTCGGCCGCTATAAAAGACGGAAGACTTAGTGTAAAACCGTTCGATGTGAAGTTTGGTAACTATAAGACAACGATTACCGGTAGCACAGGTCTCGATCAATCTATAGACTATACATTGAAGATGGATGTACCGGCGGGTAAACTTGGTACACAACTCAACGGCTTCCTCGCTGAAAAGACCGGAGCCAAAACAGATCCGAACGGAAATGTACCGGTAACAATAGGTCTGGGCGGTTCTGTTACCAATCCATCGCCTAAACTTATAATGGATGAGCAGAAGCAGCAGGTTAAAGAAGCGGCTACTGCAGTAGCCAAGGAAGAAGGCACCAAAGCTATTGAGAAAGCGGTGAAGGGAACAGAAGCAGAAAAGATCGTGGGTACTATACTTGGTAAATCAGATACCAGCAAAACAAAATCAGACACAACACAAACGCAGCAACAGAAACAGGTTGAAGATGCGAAGAGTCTGATTAAGGGATTGCTGAAGAAGAAGAAAAATTAGAAGTAAGAAGTAAGAAGTAAGAAGTAAGAAGTAAGAAGTAAGAAGTAAGAAGTAAATAAAAAAGCCAGGTATATAAATATACCTGGCTTTTTATTTTGTGTAGAGTATGCTTAATCTGCCTCCTCTAAACTCTTCAGATAATTTTCAAGGTATAGCTTGTAATCTTTACCGGTGTCCTTTACGAAATCAGAACTGGTTAGACCGCCCCATACCTGAAGCTTGTCGGTTGTATATGGACCACAGATGCCGAGGTAGGTTACATCTTCGTAAGCATCATGAAAGCGCATGACATAGAATTTTTTCTTAGCGCCTTCGTAAACCAACTCTGCTTTATAGGCGATGTCAACATTGAAGTCTTCGGAATAGTCATACTCTCCAATGATGTAATCATAAAATTCACCAATGGCCAGGCTGTCCTGGTTAGCGTATGGTTTAGGAAAGTGCTGTTCAAGCGAATACTCTTGCAGGCTTGAAAAGAAAGTGACCCGTGTAGACAGCTTGCCGGCAAGCTCGGTAACACGAGCTGCATCCGGACTTTGCTTCAGGCGGAACAATGTTGTTGCTGCTGCCACGGCCATGTACTCATCGAATCCATGGGTAAGCTTTTTTAACGTTGCTATTTCAGCCGGAGCCTGCGGCTCGTAGCCAAGTATCTCTGTCAGGTAGTATAAACTTTGATAGGTCGAGTCGCGGAGATATACTTCGCTATCGGCCTGAAAATCCTGTACAATCATTTTCTTCTGTGCCGATAGCTCTGCTATAGAAAGTGTTTTGTTTTTGAGCAGATGTTCTGTCAGAGTATATATACCCGATTTATACGCTTTAACCGGCAAGTATTTTAAAGTATTGAGAAGGAAGAATTTTTGATTGGCTGAATCTATTCTATACGGACTAAACAGTAAGTTATAACTCAACTCTCCTTCCGTTGCAGGTTTATGCTTTTCCAATAATTTAGTCAGTGCAGTAAGACTGGACTTCGAACCTATCTGCGAAAGTGCCTTGAGTGCGGCAAATTCCAACGAAGGATTTATACTGAGTGAAGGAAATATCTTTTCAATAAACGCAACTGACTTTTCAGAAGATATACCTTCCAGTGCATCAAACATTATTTCCTTACGGCTGCCTGCGGGCTCGCGATCATCGGAGTAAGATTGTTTGATGAGGTTGTGAATAGCTTCTACATCTTTCTCTTTAAATGCATATTCATCAAAAGCAGCTGCGGCTGGTTTCCATATTGCAGTATCTTTACTTGCTATATCTTTCATTAAGAGAGCAGACTTGTCGCTTAACAAATCACCCGTTGCCTTTCCTATAAATTTGAACGACCTGAAGAAACGATTGGCATCATCACTTTTAATTTCCGAAGGAGGCAAAAAAGCAAACAGTGTATAGCCGGTTAATCCTCTTGCAAAAGTCAATATGCGTAACTGCGAATGATTTTCACCTTGCAACAGAATCATTTCTTTGGCAGGTCTCCCGTCCACTACAATATCGCGGTCTGAAAGAACAGAATCGTAAGCGGTTATATATAGGTCGGTGCGAGCAGCCAATATAGCGCTATCACTTTCAAACTGGTCGTACTTGGAGTATGTCTCAATGGCAACCGAGTAATTATTGCCGCTGTTAGCATCTTTACCCGAATAGGCTTTCATGGCACTTCCGCTCTCGTCATCTTCTTCCAGTACAGGCTCTCCTGGAAAATCAGCTGAAAAAGAATACTCAGCAAACTGGTGTGTCGTCCACGTAGCTTTTTTATAAGGAGTAAATTTGAACGAGTTAATAAACTTTGCGAGATCGTCCTTTCGCTTGTTCGGAAAAAATCCCGCTACTATATATACTCTGTTTCCTCTCAGTACAACACGCATCTCCGTTATACCATCTTTTACCCTGGCGCTGAATTTTCGACCCGGGTAGCCGTCAAAGGTGATTTTTTTAATATCGGATGTATCGAGTTTCATACGCGACACTGTTTCGCGCGCTACCTCCTGCAGATATAGGGAATCGTCCAGTATATTAAAACCGGTTGGGAATTCATTGTAGATAACATAGGCAACCATAGACTCGGCCGTAACCATATGTATATTTACTTTGATGTCTATACCTTCCGGTGTTGGACGATTGACTGATTTTACTTCCGGATCGGCAGGGAAGTCGGCAGAGAAAGCACCTTGTTCAGAGGTAAAAGTCTTCCAGGACTTTTGTGCCCATCCGTACTGACTGAGCAGTACGAACAGGACCAATAAGTTAAATCGCATGTTTATTTTCAGATAAAGAGTTAGGGTTCGCCGGTAAATTACGACAACTGTATCTCTTCTCCTTCTTTGTTCAGAAACTTAAATTCTGTAACGGCCAACGATGAATCCATCACCAGTGATACCCAGCGCTTGTACTTGAAATACCAGCGCATGCGTTGTGATATAATTCCTTTTGTAAAGTATGCGTGCAGGTATGGATGAAGTGCCAGCACTAAATCTTTCTCGTTTTGTTTTACAAGAAGGTGCTCTACATTTTTTTCAACAAGATCAGACACCAATATAGAAGCTGTGATTTTACCGGTACCGTTACAGGTAGGGCAAACTTCTTTGGTAGCTATATTCATCTGCGGACGTACACGCTCGCGTGTAATCTGCATCAACCCGAATTTCGATAACGGAAGCACTGTAGACTTTGCTTTGTCTTCCGCCATCTCATCTTTCATGGTTTTATAGATGAGTTTTTTATTGTCAGGGTTTCTCATGTCGATAAAATCGATCACGATAATTCCACCCATATCACGCAGACGAAGCTGACGTGCAATTTCTTTTGCTGCTTCCAGGTTTACTGAAAGTGCCGTGGTCTCCTGGTTCTCTTCGCGGTTTGATTTGTTACCGCTGTTCACATCGATCACGTGCAGTGCTTCTGTGTGCTCGATGATGAGATAACCTCCACCTTTTAAACTTACGGTCTGACCAAATGCAGATTTGATCTGCTTCTCTATACCATAGTGTTCAAAGATCTTTGCCTTGCCGGTATATAGCTTAACGATCTTCTCCTTATCAGGAGCAATGCTGTGAACATACGCCTTTACATCTTCATAGATTTTCTTGTCGTCAACATGCACATTGTCGAACGATTCGTTCAGCATGTCGCGCAGCAAAGAAGATGTTTTGCTGATCTCCCCTATAACTTTGTCGCGCGGGTTCGCTGTAACCAGACGAGCCATACCTTCTTCCCACGTGTTTACCATGTTACGCAGGTCGCGGTCAAGTTCGGCTACGTCTCTTCCTTCCGCTACAGTGCGAATGATGACGCCAAAATTTTCAGGTTTAATAGATTGAATGAGGCGGAGTAGACGTTTCCGCTCTTCGCTGCTGGTAATTTTCTTAGATACGCTGACGGCATTGGAGAATGGCACCAATACCAGGTATCGACCAGCTAATGATAACTCGCAGGATAATCGAGGCCCTTTTGTAGAGATTGGCTCTTTTACAACCTGAACAGGAATCAATTGGCCTTTGGCCAGCTGCTGGGTAATTTTCCCATGCTTATCAATATCCGGTTCGGTGTTAAACTTGTCGAGCTTTCCACCATTGATCTTCTTGGCACGTACCAGTTTCGTAAACTTCGAGAGTGAACTGAACTGCGGGCCCAGGTCGAGGTAATGCAGAAAGGCATCTTTATCATAACCAACATCTATAAATGCTGCGTTAAGGCCCTGTACTACTTTTTTTACAGAGCCTAGATAAATGTCTCCTACCGAAAACTTGCTGCCTTCTTCCTCGTTGTGGAATTCAACCAGCGTCTTGTCTTTAAGAAGGGCTATACGACATCCGTCCTGAGTTGCACTAATTATTAGTTCGTTACTCAAAAGACAAAATGGTTAAAGTAAAAAATGATGTGTATAGAATTGCTGCTCGTGTAAAGCAGCGTAACCGGGTGACCCGGTTACTGATTACTTCTTCTTATGTCTGTTTTTTCTAAGACGCTTCTTACGCTTGTGCGTTGCCATTTTGTGCTTCTTTCTTTTCTTTCCGCTTGGCATAGTAATGCTTTTAAATTTTCGCTGTTACCGGTTTTTAGTTTAGCCGGGTAACATTGGGTTAAACAATTATTTTAAATCCTTTAGATAAGAGTCTACCGTAGCTTGTACAGACGGATCCTTATCAAGTTGTTTCACTTTTTCGAACTGCTCTTTCGCACGCTTCTTATCACCTGTATTCATCAACGCAATGCCGAGTAGTAGTTGACCTTGCGTGTGGTTAGGGTTTACTTTCACTAGTTCTTCCAGTCGTTCAACAGCTTTATCATGTTGGCCTGACTGAATGGATAGCATACCCATATTGAATAAGGCTAATTCATTCTTTGGATCTGTAGCTATAACTTCCCTCAGCAACATTATACCCTGCATAGGGTTTGGTGAGCTGATATAGGTCATCGCCAGTTTCGTTTTTACATCCAGGTCTTTTGGATTTTTATCCAGCACCTGTTTATAAATTTCCTGTGCTTTACCTGCCAAACGTGTTTGTTTAGCCTGATCTGTAGCAAAGGTGAAAGCCTGATAATAATTATCACCGGCCTTGATCCAGCTTTCAGTCGTGTTAAAGAACTTCGATGCCTCTTCTGCAAACCACGCTGCACTGTCAAATTTTCCAGCGATCAGGTACAGGTTTGCCAAAGAGTCGGCAAAGATAGCATTTTTTTCTTTATCCGTACCTGTTTCAATTTGAGTCCGAAGAAGAGCTATATTTTCTACCACCTGCTTCGGTGCACTGGCGTGTATATCTACTTTCTGAGATATAGAGTCGGCCGGTTTTACCTCCGTTGATGTCAAAGGGTCATCGTTCTCTACTACGCTTTTGGGAAGCATAAAGATTATCGCGATCAGCACAGCGCTGACTACCACAAGTATAATTCTGGTCTTCAACATACTTTTTCAGGAAACAGAAATATTGCCGGGAGCAATCTATTAATCAACATCCTCTTCTTCTTCGCGGATTTTTTCAGCGCTCTCAGCCAACAGTTTTACTTTTTCGCTGTTCTTGATTTTGCTTACAAAAATTTTGGCAGGTTTAAAGGCAGGAACGTAGTGCTCGTCAATAACTAAAGCAGTATTACGTGAGATGTTACGGGCAATCTTCTTTTTGCGCTTCTTGTTAATAAAGCTTCCGAAACCACGGATATAAATGTTATTACCGTTCGACATTGAATTTTTAACCACGCTAAAAAATGCCTCTACCGATGCGGTCACGTCAGCCTTGTCTACTCCGGTTTTCTCTGCGATTTCGTTGATGATATCTGCTTTGGTCACTGTGTTATATTTTTAAGTCGAAATTTTTTGGGTTGGCAAATTTATATGCCGCTCTTAGATTTAAAAATGAATATTGAAAAATTCTGATAATCAGGCTGATGGACAAGCGATATTTCTCTGATAAAGTCGTTGAATGGTATGCAGTTAACAAGCGTGACCTGCCGTGGCGCAGCACCCGCGATCCATATAAAATATGGCTGTCTGAAATTATTCTTCAACAAACGCGGGTAATTCAGGGTTTACCTTACTATTTAAAGTTCGTGGAGAGATTTCCGGCCGTTGAGGCACTGGCTTCGGCATCCGAACAGGAAGTGCTCCGGCTCTGGCAAGGTCTCGGCTATTATACCCGCGCCCGAAACCTGCACAAGTGCGCCAAAGAAGTAGTAACAAAGTATAAAGGAGTTTTCCCGGACACTTTTGAAGAATTAAAAAAACTACCGGGCATCGGCGACTACACCGCTGCCGCCATTGCGTCTATTGCGTACCAGGAAAAAGTAGCGGTAGTTGACGGAAATGTTTTTCGGGTGCTTGCCCGCATCTTTGGAATAGAAAAAGAAATTAATAGTCCGGAAGGCAAAAAACATTTTACGCAAATCGCGAATGAACTGATCACACCCAAAAATCCGGATATACATAACCAGGCTGTGATGGAGTTCGGAGCTCTATATTGTACGCCTGTAAGTCCGGTTTGCGAACAATGTATATTTCAAACATCGTGTTTCGCATCACAAAAAAATTTACAAGCCCAACTTCCTGTTAAAATAAAAGCGAAAGCCGCACGCGCCCGTTACTTCTATTATTTTGTTTTTCAGAAAGGCAAATCGATGCTATTGAAAAAAAGGGAGGAAAAAGATATATGGCATGGCCTGTATGATTTTTATCTCGTTGAAAAAACGCGCGCACAAAATGCGTTGAAGGTAATGGCAGAAGATTCTCTTCTGAAAAAATTTATGAAGGATGCACAGGTTGTGTCAAAAAAATATAAACATGTACTCAGCCATCAGATCATTCATGCAACATTCATTATTATGGAGGGAGATGTACCCGCACGTGAATCCGAAAATTTAAAATATTACTCTGCAAAAAAAATTTCTGAGTTACCCAAGCCTGTGCTGATAAGTCGATTTTTAGAAGACCATCAGCTTATATGAAGCACGGTATTCCATTTTTGTTTAAATGTCTTTTAATGGTAACTTAAAATTCAGAATTTAATTCTTCCGGGAATTTACATTTCTAGCTTTGCGCAAAATTTGTGGATGACTGTTTACGGAAGATTTATTTTTCTGACTGACGGTTATACTAAAGAGCCGTCAATTACCAGCAGAAAAAATTAAATAATAACTATATGTCAGGTGTAAACAAAGTAATCCTCGTGGGCCGTCTCGGCAAAGATCCGGAAGTAAGAAATCTTGATAACGGTGCAGTTGTTGCCAACTTCAGCATCGCTACATCCGAAAGCTACAAAGACAGAACTACAGGCGAGAAGAAAGAAGTAACAGAGTGGCACAACATTGTGCTGTGGCGCGGTCTTGCTGAGATCGCACAAAAATATCTGCGCAAAGGTGATATGGTTTTTATCGAAGGTAAACTTCGTACACGTTCATGGGAGAAAGATGGTGTTACCCGCTATACAACTGAAATTGTAGGCGACAACATGACCATGCTTACACCGAAGACAAGTGGCGGTGGTGGTATGAACCAGGAGTACGCTTCGTCACCAGACAGAAGTTCTTCTGACAGCATGCGCAGCGCTCCGGTAGATAACAGCACAGATGATCTTCCTTTTTAATTTGAATTGATTTAGATTTTAACATCGGGTAATGATTGATAAGCGGAAGACACCAGGAACAGCATACGGAATTGATATACTGAAAATTGAAGATATAGGGCACAGTAAAAATGTACAAGGTAAATGGTGTACGTTACCGACATTTACTTTCACAAGTAAAGCATACTATATTTTATTGACTGTCATTCTTCTGACTGCAACATCCTGCACACGCGATTACTTGCCGAAGCCATTGGGCTATAACCGGCTCGAATTACCGGAACCTGCTTACCAGGCATTACCCGATACGTTACCCTATACATTTGAGTATTCCAAACACGCAACGCTCCTTCCGGATACCTCCAGTATACGCGAACGTTTCTGGATAGAAATTTACTACCCACAGATAAAAGCGAACGTGCATGTTACCTATAAGAGCATTAACAACAACGGTAAATTACTGAAAGAATTTCTGGACGACTCCTATACATTAACAGCCAAGCACCAGATCAAAGCGTACGCCATTAACGAAGTAATTACCAAAACTCCCAGTGGTAAGACTGCCGTTATAGCCGAGCTGGAAGGTGAAGTACCGAGTCAGTTTCAATTTACAGTAACAGACTCATCTAAAAATTTTCTTCGTGGTGCGCTATATTTCAATACACAGGTGGCCAACGATTCGCTGGCTCCGGCTATTGAGTATATGAAAAAAGATATCATGCACATGATCAATACACTGGAGTGGAAGAGTAAATAAAGTATACTATAACTCAACAGCCATTATGAAAAACTGCATACTGTTTCTTCTTCTTGCTTGTTCAATTTCTGCGCTGGGCCAGTCCGTTAGTTTATTTAACGGCAAAGATCTCTCCGGCTGGAAAGTACACGGTACAGAAAAATGGTATGTAGATAAAGGTGAGTTGGTATGCGAGAGCGGACCAGACAAACAATATGGTTATCTCGTATCCGATAAATCTTATAAGGATTTTGAATTAACGGTTGAGTTTAAGCAAGAGTCTAACGGCAACAGCGGTGTATTTTTTCATTCGTCTATTGAAGGAACAAAGATCAGCGGATGGCAAGCTGAAGTAGCACCGGCAGGCAAACATACCGGAGGAATTTATGAGTCGTATGGACGCGGCTGGTTAATTAAACCTGAACCTGAAAAAGAAAAATATCTGAAAGAAGGCGACTGGAATCGTCTGGTGGTTCGCGTGAAAGGAAAAGACGTTACCACATTTCTCAACGGTCAGCAGATGATTTCCCTGACCGATGAAAAAATAGGTGGCATCACCGGCAAAATTTCCCTCCAGATCCACGATGGCGGAGGTGTAAAAGTTCGCTGGCGTTTAATTCAGATACAGGAGTTGTAAAGCGTTAATGCGTTCTCTTTTCCTGCAGGTGCCGTGAGTAGCTAAGTATACTCATCACGGTTGATGCTGCAGGCTGAAGCTGTGCATCGTCCATGGCTCCAACCATGTCGCACAGCTCATTATAGAGTGCCTTTAACTCTCCGTCACAAAGCAAGGCTCTGTCAATCTCCCTGCTCTCCTCCTCCGTAGTCTCTTGGTATAAATACCTGATCAAGTCCGTTTGCGTAAAAGTTTTTATCATAGGCTCTGTATTTGATCATCTTCTTACGCAGGTTTATCAGCGCATATCGCATTCTTCCCAGAGCAGTATTGATACTTACTCCGGTGCGATCGGCGATCTCCTGAAAGCTCATTTGCAAATAGTGTCTCATAATGAGCACTTGTTTTTGCTCTGCCGGCAATTCCTTTATATAGTCACGCAGTTTGGATCGCGTATCGCGAAACACCTGCTTGTCTTCCATAGACTCTTCTGCAAACTCTAACGAGTTAAACACACGGCTGCCATCTTCCAACACCACTTCCGGATAGCGCTTGTCTTTTCGGAAATGATCAATGGCAAGATTATGAGCAATGCGACTGATCCATGGAAGAAATTTTCCTTCTTCATTATACCGTCCGCCACGAATGGTATTTATGGCTTTTACAAAAGTTTCCTGGAGCAAGTCTTCAGCTGTATACCGATCTTTCACGATAAGGTAAATGGCTGTGTAAATTTTAGACTTATGTCGGTGCAGGAGCGTTTCGAAAGCTTCTTCGTTACCGTTTTGATAGAGCGACACGAGTTGGCTGTCGCTGAATCTGCTGTCAATCATTCTGTCTCACATTTAGGTAACGTAGAGCTCTATTCGATATTGTAGGGGTTTATTTCAAGAATTGGTTTGAAAAGATAGAAAGTTTCCGGATCAGCGCAAAAAAATTTTTAAAAATTCTTGCCTCTCACATAATTTCTTTAGCTATTTGCCCGCAGAAAAATTGTGTTACCCCGAGTATGGCCGCAAGCAAGAAAAAAGTTATAAAGAGTCTCGAAAATCTTTCAGAAGATTTAAAAGAATTGGTGCAGGATCAATATCCGAATGGTTATGAGAGCAGCATTACCAGAATCACCAATGCTAAAAAAGAGCCCATCTTTGTTTTCCCGCTCGAAACAGAAGATGCAACGTATCTCGTAAAAGTACCTGTTACTAAAAACAGCGAAGGCGAGTACGACCTCGACTCAACTCCTAATAAAGATGAGTTCGATAATACAGGCGGTGATGACGACTTCGATTCATCCGGTGGTAGCGATGATTACGGAAGTGGTGGCGGAGACGACTATGACGATGAAGGCGGCAAGAGCGGTCGTGAAGCCAGCTATGATCCTGACTTCGATAGTTAATCGATTAAAAAATTTCTATACTGATGAACACCATCCTTCACGATGGTGTTTTTCTTTTTTTACTACTGTGCTATCACGCATGGCCGGAAAGATTTTTTAAAGAAGAAAGATTGTTTACTTTGAATTCGTAAAATAAAAAGGAGCACCCCGTGAGTCAGGCATTAACCATCAAGGATACATATTTAGACGAACTGAATCCCAAAGAGTATATCATCATCAAGCGAGCACGTGTTAACAACCTCAAGAATCTGAGCGTTGCTATTCCGCGCAACAAGCTTGTGGTAATTACCGGACTTTCAGGATCAGGAAAATCATCGCTCGCATTCGATACACTTTTTGCTGAAGGTCAACGCATGTATGTGGAAAGTCTCAGTTCGTATGCGCGACAGTTTCTCGGACGCATGGAGAAACCTGAAGTAGACTATATCAAAGGTGTTTCGCCTGCTATTGCTATCGAGCAAAAGGTTAACACACGAAATCCACGTTCAACTGTTGGTACTACTACCGAGATCTACGATTATCTCAAATTACTTTTTGCACGCATCGGTAAAACATACTCGCCTGTTAGCGGTAAAGAAGTAAAACGCGATACCGTTACCAGTGTAGTAGATGCTATCAACAAACTTCCGGCAGGAACGCGCATTATGATCGCTTCTCCGCTGCATATAAAAAAAGGACGCAAGCTTGCCGATGAATTAAACCTGCTGTTGAGTAAAGGCTTTGCCAGGATACTGGTAAACGGTGAAGTAAAATTCATTGAAGAACTTATCGGCACAGAGGCAGAGGGAGCGAAAAAGAAAAAGTCAATCAAGGTTGAAGGTGACATTGAAGTGCTGATTGATCGGGCCAGTGTAAATCCAGATGATGAAGATACAACCTTCCGTGTAGCTGACTCGGTGCAGACTGCTTTCTTTGAGGGCGAAGGCGATTGTATAGTATATGCCGAAGGTGAAAGTAAAATGCATTTCTCTGACCGCTTTGAGTTAGACGGCATGACGTTTACAGAACCTTCTGTTAACTTCTTCAGCTTTAATAATCCTTATGGTGCCTGCCAGACCTGCGAAGGCTTTGGTAAGATACTGGGTATAGATGAAGACCTTGTTATTCCGGACAAATCGCTTTCGGTATTCGAAGGTGCCGTGGCTCCATGGCGAAGCGAAACGATGGGCGAGTGGGCCAAGCCGTTGCTGAAGAATGGCATCAAGTTCGACTTCCCTATACATCGCCCGTACAACGAGCTCACGAAGAAGCAGCAGGAGTTGTTGTGGACGGGCAATGAATACTTCGATGGTATAAATGGTTTCTTTAAATACCTCGAATCCAAAACACACAAGATTCAATATAGGGTAATGCTTTCGCGCTATCGCGGAAGAACAAACTGCCCCGATTGTAAAGGAACCCGCCTGCGTAAAGATGCACAGTATGTAAAGATCGCCGATACATCCATCACCGATCTTGTTCTTCTTCCTATAGAAGAGAGCCTGGTATTTTTCGAGAAACTGAAATTACCGGCACACGATCAGAAAGTATCCGAAAGAATTTTAACAGAGATACGTTCGCGACTGGAATATCTCACGAAAGTGGGATTGGGATATCTTACACTGAACAGAATTACTTCTACATTATCCGGAGGTGAATATCAACGCATCAAGCTTGCCACATCGTTGGGAAGTGCATTGGTTGGTTCGATGTATATATTGGATGAACCCAGTATAGGACTTCACCCGAAAGATACGGATCGCATGGTGAGTGTATTGAAAACACTTCGCGACTTGGGTAATACGGTAATTGTTGTTGAGCACGAAGAAGAAATTATGCGTGCTGCCGATCAGATTATTGATATAGGCCCGGATGCCGGCAGTCACGGTGGCGAGCTTGTCTTTCAAGGTTCACTCAAAGATGTAAACGGAAAAGTAAGATCGCATACAACTGATTACCTCAGCGGTCGCGAAGAGATTGCTATGCCTTCATTTCGCAGAAAGTGGAAAGACTCAATCACCGTACATGGCGCCCGTGAAAACAACCTGAAGAATCTTACGGTTAAGTTTCCAATGGGTGTACTCACGGTTATAACCGGTGTAAGTGGTTCGGGTAAATCTACATTGATTAAAAAGATACTATATCCGGCTGTCGGAAGACTGAGTGGTTCGGTTGCCGAAGCTCCGGGTAAATATGACAAGCTTGAGGGCGACTTTCAAAAAGTTACGCAGGTAGAATTTGTTGATCAGAACCCGATCGGTAAATCTTCACGCTCCAACCCGATCAGTTATGTAAAGGCGTATGATGCTATACGAAATCTGTATGCCGACCAGCCGTTGTCAAAACAACGCGGCTATAAACCATCACACTTTTCTTTTAACGTAGAAGGTGGTCGCTGCGAGACCTGCGAAGGTGAAGGTGAGATTCGCGTAGAGATGCAATTCATGGCCGATATATTTCTGAAATGTGAAAGCTGCCATGGCAAACGCTTCAAGCAGGAGATACTCGAAGTGGAATATAACGGTAAAAACATTGCCGATATACTCGACATGACGGTTGAGGATGGACTGGACTTCTTCCGCGACAAGAAAGCGGTATATGATAAGATCCTTCCATTGAACGATGTGGGTCTGGGCTATGTAAAGCTGGGGCAATCTTCTAACTCATTAAGCGGTGGCGAAGCGCAACGTGTTAAGCTTGCTTCTTTCCTTGGCAAGAATTCAACAGAAGGACATATACTTTTTATTTTCGATGAGCCTACCACGGGTCTTCACTTCCATGATATATCGAAGTTACTCAAGGCTATAAATGCGTTGGTTGATCAAGGCCACAGCGTTATTGTTATCGAGCACAACCTCGAAGTGATAAAGTGTGCAGACTGGATCATTGACCTCGGCCCCGAGGGTGGAGAGAAAAAAGGTGGCACATTGATGTTTGAAGGAACACCCGAAGAGATGGCGAAGAAAGGTAAAGGATATACTGCTGAATTTTTGAAGAATAAGCTAGCCAGCCAGCAAAAGTAGTATATGATTAAGCTGGTTTTCTGTGTCGGTGTACACAGCAATGTTCAGGTAAATTTCGTTACGGGTGCTGCAGAACAGCAATAAAAATGTTACGATATAGCTTTAACGGGTTTGTTCAGAATATGACATTATACTGTCATTCCGAACAAGCCTGTGTACAAGCCGATAACAATAGCCACAACGATTCCCAGAATCAATAGAATTTTCCGTTTCGTAAACATTGCATAAAGGGTCATGCCTTATAGACACTAAAGGTATTAAAGAGGTTGTACTCGCTAAAAATTTTTTTGACCACCCGGAATATAGCTTGATCGAAACGTACGAAAATGCAGATGAACTGTATCGGTCGTTCTGAAAAATATAGCAGCACGCGTAACTTCATCGTGCTTTCTTGCTAACTTCATTACTCCACTAATCATTTTAAAGCTATGAGAAAACCCACCCTTATCACCGTTGCTATACTGGCTATAGCTACGGCAGCCCTTGTTGCTTTCACATCAAAAGAGAAATCTGCGAGTACATCTGCAGTTGCTGTAGGTCAGCTTACCGCTAACTGGGAACGTGCAAAAGCCTACACAAAAGAGTATCTGGATGCAGCCTCCGAAGAAACATTCAGCTACAAACCTACCAACGAAATGCGCAGCTTCGGCCAACAGATGATGCATATCGCTGAAGCTAACTATGGCATTGGTGCAACCGCTGTTGGTAAAGCAAGTCCCGTTGCATTTGGCCAGCTTGAAAAATCAGACAAAACCAAGAGTAAAGCTGAAGTAACAAAAGCTGTAATGGAAAGTTATGATTTTGTTATAGCCGGCATGAAAACCATGAACGACCAGCAGTTACAGGAGATGGTAAAGGTTTTCAACTTTGATATGAACCGTGGCACTGCACTGGAGAAAGCTTTTGAACACCAAACCCATCATAGGGGACAAACTACAGTTTATCTTCGCCTAAAAGGTATTACTCCTCCCGGAGAAAAGTTATTCTGATTAAAAAATGGGCTGCCTGTCAGGCAGCCTGTTATTTTTGTAGAAAACCTTCCCTTTACCAGCATACACAGTTTTTTAACAGGAACTCTATGTCGTAGAAAGGTTTTAACTATATATACATTAAGAAAGGGAATGAGCTTTATTACAGCTATTGGAACGGCTAATCCTCCACATCGCATCAGTCAGTCAACAATTGCACGGTTCATGGAAAAAACCATGGGCCTTGATTCTTACAACAGCCGTAAACTCCACACGATCTTTAAAGCCAGTGGCATTGATTACAGGTATACCGTATTGGAAGACTATGGAAAAGAAGATTCATTTTCTTTTTTTTCCAATGCACCCGAACGTGAGCCGTTGCCTTCTACGCAAAAGAGACTCCAGGTTTTTCAGGAACATGCCATCGACCTTAGTGTAGCCGCTGTAAAAAATTTAGAGCATAGTGCTTCTCATCTGAACCTGCAACAGGTAACACATCTTATTGTAGTATGCTGCACCGGTATGTATGCACCGGGGCTTGATATAGAGCTTGTGCAAAAGTTAGGTTTACCTACAACCGTGCAACGCACCAGTATAACTTTTATGGGTTGCTATGCAGCCTTCAATGCTATAAAAGTAGCCGATGCTTTTTGCAAGGCCGATGAAAACGCGCGGGTGTTGATTGTATGTACCGAACTATGCAGTCTTCATTTTCAGAAAGAAGCAACTGACGATAACTTTCTGGCCAACGCGCTCTTTGCCGATGGCGCGGCTGCTGTATTGATAGAAGGAAAAACCAACAGCACAAAACCAGCCTTAAAACTGGAAGCATTTCACAGCGATCTCGCTCCGGAAGGTAAACGCGATATGGCCTGGAGTATAGGCGATCTCGGTTTCGAGATGCGACTGTCTACCTACGTGCCTGATATAATTAAAAAGGGTATACGCACATTAACCAACCTGCTGCTGCAAAAGATAGCAGACAACGGTTCGGGTATACGCTACTATGCTATACATCCGGGTGGTAAAAAAATTCTGGAGGCTATACAGCAGGAACTGAACATTACCGAAGCGCAGAACAAAGCAGCCTACGATGTTCTCAGGAATTATGGCAACATGTCATCGCCTACAGTTTTGTTTGTGTTGAACGAGATCTTTAAAACTATAGCAACCGATGATCATAATGCTCGCATCCTGAGCTTTGCATTCGGACCCGGATTGACACTCGAAAGTATGCTGTTGAAAATTAATATACCGCATGCCTGATTTCTCCACACGATCGGAAGCTCTTGAGATAATGGACGATCTTGATTGTGCAGGAGAAGTAGTCGATCAGACACTTCGCGAGCTTGAGTTTATTAACAAGTGGCTTGGTGGTAATGCAGTAACAATAGAAGCGCTTAAAAAAATTCTGAAAAATCATGACCGAAGCAAGCCGGTTGTTATAGCAGACCTCGGTTGTGGCGGTGGCGACATGCTTCGGTTAATATACCATTGGGCTAATCGTAATCAGGTTCAGGTAAAGCTTATCGGCATTGATGCAAACCCCAACATCATACGTTTTGCCCGACAGAATATACAAGATATACCGGCCATAGAATTTGCAACGCTTGACATCTTCTCGGATGATTTCCGGAAAATGAGATTCGATGTTGTGATTGGTACACTGTTCTATCATCACTTCAGTAATCTTCAATTAAGCGAATTCTTTTGCCAGCTTCACAGGCAATGCAACATCGGTTTTATTATTAATGATATTCACCGGCATCCGTTGGCATACTATTCTATAAAGCTGTTAACAAAACTTTTTTCGAAGTCTGCTATGGTAAAATACGATGCTCCTCTTTCGGTTTTGCGCGCGTTCACCAAAAATGAATTACGCGATGTTCTCACAAATTCCGGCACTGTATTTAGCATCACCTGGCGATGGGCTTTTCGCTGGCAGGTAATTGCCATAAGCCATTGAATAAATAATGTTTTCTTTCTCGATCCGTTCTGTTATTTTATCACAATAATTACCCTCCATGGGTTTAACGAACCTCTCAGAAACAACTTTACGATTAGTTTATCTATATCTGGCGGAATTTACGCTGGGCATTATTCTCTTTTTCGTATTCCGTTACTTCGGCATTATCTACAGAAGAAGGTTTTTATATACCTGGGCGTTAAGCTGGCTGGCGTTTACCATATATATAGCAGCAACCTGTGTTGTAACGGCATTCTTTATGCAGAGCCAGTCTACCACGCGTCTTGTCTTCAGCACGCTGGCGCAAATGAGTTGCTTCCTGCAAATTATCTGGATTCTCCGGGGTGCCTATGAACTGGTAACCGAGAAAGCCTTTAACCGGAGAAAATTCAAAGCGCTTCTCATCATCTGTTTCTTTGTGTCGCTTATCTCGGTAATTGCTTTCAGCCAAACGGTAGAAGATTCTATGCTCCGATATTTACTTCGCGTTGGCAGTCGAACATTTGTAAGTGGTGCGGGGTTTCTGATCGCGGGCATTGTCGTATTACAAAATAAAAAGTTCTCCAGAGGATTCGGACAACGCATATTGTCCATCACATTTATACTCTACAGTATCTACCAGTTATACTACTGTCTCATTGTGATCATCAACGTGTGTGGTACCGAAATGCAGGTTCCTAATTTTTATGGTGTAGTTGACCTGTTGCTGATTTCGATGATGGGCATGAGTATGATCATGTGGCTGCTGGAAGATGAACGTACTCGTCTCGACAAAGCCAACAAAGAACTCGATCGTTTTCTCTACAGTACATCGCATGATTTGCGTGCTCCCATTGCATCTATACTCGGCCTAACCTATTTGGGCAAAATGGAGTTTGAAGAAGAACGCGCACGCACCTTTATGGATATGATTGAAGAGCGGGTAAAGAAACTCGACATGGTGATTGGCGATATACTCAGCTTGTCGCGAAGTAAAAAGATGGATGTCAAGATAGAGAAGATAAACTTCAAGGATCTGCTGGACAACTCCATAACGGACATAAAATTCAACAAAGGTGCTTCGGCTATATCGCTGGATTATACACACGATGCGAGTCATGTACTGTCATCGGATTTTAACCAGATGAAAATCGTGTTGAATAATTTACTGGCGAATGCTGTGAAGTATCACAATCTCGATCAGCCCAATCCTTTTATACGGGTTTTATTCCATCGCGAAAACGATGTGGTAAAGATTGCTATTCAAGACAACGGTAAAGGTATAGCAGAAGCCAATCTGCCGAAGATATTTGAAATGTTCTACCGTGCATCGCTTGATACTGAAGGTACCGGGCTCGGACTATATATCGTTAAAGAAGCACTCAGCAAGGTACACGGAACGATAGAGGTGAAATCAGAACTTGGTACCGGGAGTACCTTCACCATTATACTGGAGAATGCGTAAGTGATATCTATACTTACGCACCCTCGAGTTTTTTATTTGTAGTGTTTCAACCGAACAATCTCTTCCTTCTTCAGGAAGCGCCATTCGCCACGGCCCAGATCTTTTTTATCAAGACCGGCATATACCGATCGATCAAGTTTTACAACCTGGTATTCCATTGATTCAAATATTCTCCGCACAACGCGGTTCCAGCCTATATGAATTTCCAGGCCAACGGTTTTCTTGTCATCGGAAATTATAGCGATATCGTCTACCACAACCTTGCCTTCTTCCAGTTGTATACCACCCTCCACTATTTTCTCGAAGTCAGCTTTGGTTAACGGGCGATCAAGTTCAACCTTGTATATCTTTTTCACATTATACGAAGGGTGCATCAGCTTGTCGGCCAGATCACCATCGTTGGTGAGCAGTAGCAAGCCCGTTGTATTTCGGTCAAGTCGTCCTACCGGATATATACGTTCTTTTACTTTACTGCCAATCAGGTGCATTACCGTGTTGCGTTCCTGCGGATCAACCGTGGTAGTAAGGTAACCTTTTGGTTTGTTCATCAGGATATATACCGGCTTCTCTGCACGCAGCACTTTACTTTCGTAACGCACTTCATCACCAGGATTTACTTTATACCCAAGCTCCGTAATGGTTTTGCCATTTACCGAGATAAGTCCCATGGTAATAAGTTCATCCGCTTCGCGTCTGGAGCAAACACCACTGTTCGCTATATATCGGTTAAGACGTACTTTGCTGGTTTGTGCGGGAGCCTGCTCTTCTTCCTGATCGAAACTCCTGCGTTCGCCGGAAACTTTTCGTTTGCTGGTAAAACCTCTTGGTTTTTCATCTGCTTCATCAAACGATCTTCTTGCTCCGGGTTTTTTAAATGGACGCTCGCTGCCTTCATCCGAAAATCTTTTCTTGAACGGTCCTTCTCTGCGTGGTTTATCAGAAGATGCTTTACCGCCTGCACGCGCTGAAAAACTTTTACGAGGCGCAGCATCATCTTCTCTTCTTGAGTCTGAAGACTTGTCTGCACTCTTGAAAAACTTTTTACGGGGTTTTGAAAATGCACTTCCGGAGCGGCCGCGTCTTTCACCGAACTCTTCGTTCGATTTACGAAATGGTTTGTCTTCAGATTGATCTCTGCCAGATTTCGCATAGCCTCCCCGTGATGCGCCATCACTCTTGAAAGTCTTACGAGGTCTGCTGCTTCTTTCGTCAAACGAATCGCCTGACTTACGGAATGATCTGTCGGATGATTCGTTTCTATCAGATTTCTTATAGCCTCCCCGTGGAGCACTATCACTTTTGAAAGTTTTGCGCGGTCTGCTTCCTCTTTCATCAAATGAATCGCCCGATTTACGGAATGATTTACCGGATGATTCGCTTCTATCAGATTTCTTATAGCCTCCTCGTGGAGCACTATCGCTTTTGAAAGTTTTGCGCGGTCTGCTTCCTCTTTCATCAAATGAATCGCCCGATTTACGGAATGATTTACCGGATGATTCGCTTCTATCAGATTTCTTATAGCCTCCTCGTGGAGCACTATCGCTTTTGAAAGTTTTGCGCGGTCTGCTTCCTCTTTCATCAAATGAATCGCCCGACTTACGAAACGATTTGCCGGAAGATTCACTTCTATCAGATTTCTTATAGCCTCCGCGAGGAGTGCTATTGCTACTGCTCTTAAAAGTTTTACCAGGTCTGGATGCATTGCTCCGGGCTCCTGATCTCCCGGATGAGTTACTCTTGTTGCGGCTGGACATCTGTTTCTTTTAAGTCGGTATTTTCCCCTATGGTACTGGTTGTATCTGTTTCGGTTGTAAATTCTTTTGGAACCGGAAGTTCGTTGAGGTCATTGATCCCGAAGTATTCCATGAATTTAGGTGTAGTGCCGTATAGCATCGGACGGCCAATGGTATCGGCCTTGCCGGTTATCTCGATCAGATTTTTATCGAGTAATTTTTGCACGGCATAGTCGCAGTTCACACCGCGAATATTTTCAATCTCTGTTTTTGAGATCGGCTGTTTATAGGCAATGATGGAAAGTGTTTCCATCGCTGACGTTGACAATCTCTTTTTGGATTGTTGCTTCAGCATGATACCAATGCTTGCCTGATATGCGGGCTTGGTAAGAAATTGATAGCCTCCGCCTGCTTTGTAAAGCTGAAAGGAATATTCCTCGGCGGTATATTTCTCTTCCAAACGCTGAAGTGCTCCTGCTATATCTTCATCCGGAACTTCGGCATTAAACATTTCAGAGAGACAGGTTTTGATATCAATAACTTTTATAGGGTTTGGCGAGCAAAAGATCAACGCCTCTATATGATTCTGTAGAAAGTCCACGGTGTTCTGTGTTTGTTATTAAAGATAACCCAAAAAAATTGTTCAGAGACAAAAATCCCCTCTGGTGTTGAGGGGAAGCTTTTGTTAATCCTGTTGCATCATTTTCGCTTCGATCGACTGCGTGGTGTGTGGCACCGCTATCAATCTTTCTTTCGGGATCAGCTTTCCGGTTACGGAACATATTCCATAGGTACCGTTTTTGATCCGCACCAGTGCGTTCTCCAGGTTGGTTATATACTTTTGCTGACGTGCCGCAAGCTGGCTGAGGTTTTCTTTCTCTGCAGTTTCTGCTCCGTCTTCCAATACTTTTGTATTTCCGCCTGAAGTGGCATCTGTTCCCTCATCGTTGTTACGGTTGAGAGTATCTTTCAAAATCTTGTACTCCTCTTTCGCTTTATCAAGTTTACGGTTGATTAGTCCTTCAAACTCTTTCAACTCTTCTTCTGAATAGCGTGTTCTTTCTTCACTAGATGCTACACCTTGTGCAGGCTTGTGAGCAATCGGTCTCTGGTTCGGCACTGGAAAAATATTTAATTGTGGTGGTGCAGGTTTAGCAGCAACCGGAGTTGGTTTAACGGGTGTTTCCACCTTTTCTACTTTCTTAGGTGCTACGGTTTTTTCAACCTTCACAGTATGTTCTTCTTTCTTCGGGGCAACTGCTAACTTTTTAGCGGGCTCTTTTTTAGGGGCCTCTTTTTTGGCAGCCACCGGTTTTTTAGGTGCTGGCGTTGCTTTTTTGGGAGCCGCTTTCTTAGCAACAACTTTTTTGGCGGGTGCCTTTTTAGCTTTTGCCGGAGCCGCTTTTTTTACTTTAGCTGTAGGTTTCGCTTTTGCAGCTTTTTTAGCCGGTTTAGCGCTGGTCTTTTTATTCTTAGCCATATGGTGTTTGCCCGTTTGGTAAAAGATGCGCAAAATTATGCGCTCACGCCCGAAAACAAAAAATATTATACAATTAATTCCCGAATCGCAGTATAATAGCAATTCCCTACCTTTCCTAATTATTAACCCAAGCTTTATGAGATTTTTTTTACTTTTTAGTTTACTCGCTATAGCTGCTTCCTGCAGTAAAAAGCCAGACGAACGTGTTGCCGATAAATCCTCAGGTCCTATAACGCTGGTTATACACGGAGGTGCCGGCACTATCAAGCGCGAGAACATGACGCCCGAGCGCGAGCAGGCTTATCACGCAGCGCTGCAACAAGCGCTCGACAGCGGATATACCGTACTGGCGCGCGGTGGAAAAAGTCTCGATGCCGTTATTGCTGCTATCAAGGTGATGGAAAACTCTCCGTTGTTCAATGCGGGTAAAGGAGCAGTATTCAACAGCGAAGGCAAGAATGAACTGGATGCTTCCATTATGGATGGCAGTAATTTAATGGCGGGTGCTGTTGCCGGAGTTACCACGATCAAAAATCCTATCACGGCTGCATACGCAGTAATGACTAAATCAGAACATGTAATGATGATTGGCGATGGCGCTGAAAAATTTGCGCGCGAGCAGAATCTCGAGATCGTTGATCCTTCTTATTTTTTTGATTCGCTTCGTTACAAGCAATGGATCAAAGCAAAAGAAGCAGAAGCAGATCACGAAGCATCCCTTATCGATCCTTATATCAAAGACAAAAAGTTTGGAACGGTAGGTGCAGTAGCGCTCGATCAATATGGAAATATAGCGGCCGGTACTTCTACCGGCGGCATGACCAATAAGAAATACGGACGTGTTGGCGATGCTCCCATTATAGGCGCAGGTACGTATGCTGATAATGCGTCATGCGGTGTATCAGCAACGGGATGGGGCGAGTATTTTATACGACTGGCGGTAGCGCATGATATAGCATCGCTTGTGAAATATACCGACCTGTCGTTACAGGAGGCAGCCGATAGTGTGGTGATGAAGAAGGTTCCGCATCTCGGTGGTGATGGTGGAATTATAGCGCTCGACCGGCAGGGCAACATTTCGATGACGTTCAACACAGAAGGTATGTACAGAGGCTATATCCAGAAAAAAGGCGAAGGCAAAACGTTTATCTATAAAGACTGATATACCTATATAAACAAGAATGTCAGACTCTCGTCTGACATTCTACACTCAACACCATATACTATCTCTATCTATCGTACTGGTATTACCATTCGGCATATACTCTTCCGTGTGGTCTCTTCTGTTCCAGGTATTGTGGAAAGTCATCGTTGTAATAATCAACATCCACGCGTGATGCACGGTATATATCTACATGATGCATGCGTATAGGTCGCTCAACACTTACTGTCCAGTTTCTACCGGAGAATGAGATGAACACCTGACGATCACAATCATAGTATACATCATAATCACGATAGTAAACGTAACGAGGACGGTCGTGATGATGGTGATGTACCACTACCCTGCGCTCTACCGGAGCCGGACGATGGTGGTATACATGCACTACTTTTTTATGATCGTGGTGGTGATGATGACCATGATTACGATCTCTGTCCCTGTAATCTTTACTATGTCCGTTGCCATTACCATGCCCATGACCTCTTCCTCTACCATCGTTATCACGATCACGATCACGGCCTCTGTGTTGCGCCTGTGCAGTAGTTACTGCAGCCAGTAAAAACAATACCATTGTTACCTGTAAACCTAATCTAGTTTTCATAAAGCAGGTGGTTTAATACCCTGCCTGGTATAGGGCAAACGCAATGCCAAACCAGTGGTGTACCATAAAGTAGCTGTAGATGAATCGTTTAGCGCAATCCGAACCGCATCAGCGTCATTTTTTAAGCGTGCTCAGGTATTCAACCAGGTTAATCAACTCCTGCTCCGTCATGGTTGCCTGCAGGTTTGATGGCATCAGCGAGCTTTCCAGTTTTGTGCGCGAGAGTATATTTTCTTTCAACACGGTTTGCTGGTTGTTCATATACTGCACATCGATCTTGTCTTCTGTTTCTGAAATGATACGCCCGAATGCAGAAGAGCCATCTGCCAATTTAATGCGCCACCCTTCGTAGCCAAAACTTATTCCCTGGTCAGGATAAAGTATCGCTGTATAAATGGCTTCTTTCGGAAGTTTATCACCGATCTCGCTCAGGTCAGGACCAAAGTCTACACCTTCGTTGTTCAGGCGATGGCAACTGCTGCATATAGTCTTGAATACATCTTTACCTTTTACTGCATCGCCCGTCTTATCGACCAGTACCGATACCGTTGGAAGCGATGTTCCTTCCTTACTTCCGGGAAGGCGGAGATATTTCGCGGCCTCTTCACGTAATGTAGCACGCCATGCCGTTTGGAAAACTCCTGCAGCGGCAGCCTGCAAGGTAATGGGTATCTTTTTTTCTTTTGCCAGCAGCAACAAACGGTCTTCCGATTCCCACGCACCACCAAATGTTTTCACGGCAAGTTTACGCAGCTCCATTTCCTTTGATGTATCCATCATTACCCTTTCCATGATGGCGATCGTTTTCTTTTCATACATATAGGGCCACAACGCTTTGATCATGGCTTGTCCTTCATCGCGATTGCGTGAGCTCAGAACTTTATCGATCAGGTCTGTGCGATTCCAATCAAGCAACGCTTTTATAGCTTCTTTACCTTTAGCACTATCCGGGTAATGTATACCGATTTGCAAAAGCTCGTCAGCATGGTTCTGCAGTTTGAATAACGACACGAGCTCTACATATTGAAGCTCACCTTTATACTGCTTCAGCACATTGTTAAGCGCTGCCATAATCGGCGGAGTCATTTTCAGTTTCGAAGCATCCATGTGTTTTAATGCATAGAGCACTTTATCACCTTGCGTTTGCTGTACAAGCTGCGTGAGCACCGTTTGTTTGGATGGATCTTTATGAAAATCGAATGCCCTGTAATAGCGCAGCATTTCTTTTTCATCAGACGTTTTGATCAATTCCGCCAACAGCGGCATAGCATATTTACTTCTGCTGCGCCATACTATATCTCGGTTGGCAGCGGTGTTCCAGTCTTTGCCAACTTTTTGTTTCCAGGTGTTAAAGTATAGATCTTCTGTTTCGGCTGCACCAATCCCCAACGCTTCCAGGTACCATCTGTCGGTTCCGTTATACTGCAATGCCAGTTGCGTCCACATCGCTGCTGCCTGCGGAGCAGCGTTACCGCGAAGTGCAAGGGCAACTTCTCTCCTTACCTGGGCCGAAGAATCATTCACAAGTTTGGCAGCGACAGGAAGTATATCTTTCTTCAGAAGTTTTGCAATGCGAATAGCTTCGATGCGAATGTTGCTTTCCTTGTCAGCAATGGCTTGTTCAAGGTATATATCTGTTTTGTCGGGAAGCCGTGTCAGCAACCAGAGCGCCTGCGCACGATGTCTTACGTTATCGGAACTCCATAGTTTTACAAGAGCCTGTTCCGCCTGGTCACCAAATGATGCCAGTGCATTCCAACCTATATATCGTGTTGCTGCGTTGGGGCTTAGCAAGGCTTGCACAGCACCTTCAGCCGTTGAGACATTCGGAGGAGATATAGTATATCCTGATTTAGGTTTGGCGATGCGATATATTCTGCCGCGATCAACATCCGCTACCTGGTGGCCGCCTACACCGGGGTCATACCAGTCTGCTACAAACAGCGAGCCATCAGGCGCAACTGTAACATCTGCCGGACGAAACCACTGATCGTTCTGTCCTTCAAGTATATTTACTATTTCTGCTTTATAACCGGCACCATCATTCGATACAGTATACGATCGTACTACATTATGACCAGGCTCTGCATGAATGAGCTGCCCCTGAAAAATCTGCGGAAGCATACTACCTTCATACATCGTTATACCGGTGGGAGAGCCCGCTCCGGTCTGCAACAGGTTGGGCACTACACCCGGGTCGTTCAGATGCCAATGACGAAAAGGTATTTCCTTCTCTGCATTGGTACGTCTTTTATACCAGCTTGCTCCAGTCACTTCATCTTTATACCCGAAGTTGCCTTGCTCCATTACATAGTTTATTCGGGTGGCTTTATTGCCATCGTCATCATTATCAGATTGCCACACCGTGCCGAAAGGGTCAACGGTTAATTCATAATTATTCCTGAAGTTATTGCCGATCACCTCAACACCACTGCCATTCAGGTTGCAACGCAGCGCCATGCCATCACGATAAGGTTTTCCATTAGCGACAACTTTGTTTCCATGTATATCCGTTACGGTATCACCTTTTGCATCAACCAGCAACACACCTTCATTGCCCATGTTGAAATATAGTCTGCCGTCTGGTCCGAAGAGAAACGCATGTATAGCATGATCGTGCTGAACACCTTTTATACCCTGAAACAGAATTTCTTTTTTCTCAGGAACATCGTCACCATTCTCATCTGTGAAAACAAAAACGTTCGGGCTGCACGACACAATCACTTTGTTACCCAGCACACATATACCGAGTGCTGCATTTACATCAGTGCCCTGGTAAAATACTTTACTGCTATCGGCCTTGCCATCACCATCGGTATCTTCCAGGATCATGATACGATCGCCTTGTTTCTTTACAGGATTTTTAGGATTGTATTGATTGCGATAGTTGTAAGCTTCACAAACCCACACGCGACCGCGCGCATCAATGTCCATGTTAGTAGGATTGCTGAACATCGGTTCTGAAGCAAACAGCGTTACTTCCAGTCCATTATATACTTTCAGATCAGCAAGAGATGCTTCCGGAGAATGCTCTTCTGACTGCGATTGTTTTTTGGAGCATGCTGTAAACATGATCAGCACGACAGCCGCGATAATGCGTGTGGCAACTTGCATGAGGTAAAGGTTTCGTCAGGTTGGAGAATATATTCTAGCGTTCTTTCTCTTTCGAGACATCGGTGAAAAAGCTGTTGAAAATCGAAAGTACAATGCTGAACGCAAGCGCCCACCAAAACCCATCCACACGAAAACCGGGCACGAGATAATCTACCAGCATAATGATCAGCGCGTTGATCACAAGTAAAAATAAACCGAGGGTGAAAATGGTAATGGGAATTGTGAAAATAATGAGTACCGGTTTTACAACCATGTTGGCCAGCGCAAGCACCGCTGCCACCAGCAAGGCATAACCATAATGCTCTACGTGTACACCTTTCATGAGGTATGCCGTTAATAATACTGCTACACCGGACAAGAGAAATCGGACTATTCCGTTCATTTTTAAAGAATTAAAATTTGATTGAATTTCTGCTTTTACCTTAACAAGTCAAACTTTAAATTTCGACCATGTACGCGATTGTTGATATTGAGACGACCGGAGGATATGCGGCAAACCATCGCATTACAGAAATTGCTATTTTCCATCATGACGGAATCCAGATCACGGAAACCTTTCATACATTAATAAATCCGGGTCGCGACATTCCATATTACATCACAGGGCTTACCGGAATTTCAACGGAGATGGTGCTCAACGCTCCTACTTTTGAAGAAGTCGCTGAAGAAATTTTCAACTTCCTGGACGGAAAGGTTTTTGTAGCACACAATGCGCACTTCGATTATTCTTTTTTAAAACGCGAATTTGAACTGACCGGAATTAACTGGCAGGCCAAAAAGTTATGCACCGTTCGGTTGAGTCGTAAAATTATACCCGGTCTTCGTTCTTACAGTCTCGGAACATTGTCGGAGAGTTTAGGTATAGAGATTATAAACCGGCACCGCGCCAATGGCGATGCACACGCTACGGTTAAGATCTTCGATCAGTTGTTAAGACGCGATCGCGATAATTATATAGCAAAAGCGCTGAAGAAAAATTCCGGGGAAACTATACTTCCTCCCAATCTGCCGAAAGAGGAATTCGATCGTCTGCCAGCATTACCGGGGGTATATTATTTTCACAACGCACGCGGTCAGGTTATTTATGTTGGCAAGGCTATTAACATAAAGAAAAGAATTGCGGGCCACTTTACGGGCGAAGCGCGTGAGTGGAGTCGTTCGAAAATCAGAAATGAAATTCATCACATCAGTTACGAATTAACCGGCAATGAACTGATTGCATTGATACTCGAGTCGCAGGAGATACGAAGATTATGGCCGAAGTATAACCAGGCACAAAAGTATAGGGTTGAAGAGTGGGGAATTTTTGATTACGAAGATCGCAATGGCTACCTGCGCTTCTCGGTAAATATAGTAACAAAGGGTTCGCATCCGCTGGTACGTTTCAGCTCGAAGGGAGAAGCCTGGAATTTTCTGTGGGAAAAAGTTCGTGAGTTTGATCTCTGTCCTAAGTTATGCGGGCTTCAGGTTGCCAAAGGATTATGTTTTAATTACCAGACCGGCGAATGCCACGGTGCCTGCGAAGGTGTTGAAACTGTGAAGCGCTATAACAAGCGTATACAGAAAGCTATCGATACCTTTAAAAGTACCGGAAGTTCTGCCGCTATTATTGGTAAAGGAAGAAACATTGATGAACAATCGCTCGTGCTGGTGGATAAAGGAACGTATTGTGGCTTTGGCTATTTCAGTAAAGATATATCTATTTCAGACTTTGAGTCTGCCCGCACGTATGTACGCTCCAGCACCGAAACACCTACCGTGCAGAATCTTATTAATTCCTATCTTACAAATCCGCGCGGTGCAGAAGTTGTATTATTTTAACACTGTTATGAGGCAAGCATTATTTTAGTATATATATAGCTTTGTCTCTAGTGTGATAATTGATTGTAACATCCCCCTGTAAACTCTGTATGAATAAACACACATTACTCGTATCGCTGCTATTGGTCTGCCATTTTGTTTTTGCTCAGAAAAAAGCAGAGACGGCTTTTATACTTGAAGAAAGAGATCTTATACCAGAAGGCATCACATACGACCCCACCGAGAAAGCATTTTACCTTAGCAGTATATATAAACGCAAAATTGTAAAGATCACTTCCGATGGTAAAGTGAGCGACCTTATCCCGACCGGAGCCGATGAGATTGAACAGGTTCTCGGCATGAAGGTAGACGCACGCGGTTTACTATGGGCCTGCAACAACACACCGGAACATGATACGGTGCGGAAAATTTCCAATGTGCATGTATATGATCTTCGCACAAAAAAAATGGTAAAGCGTTTCAAGCTTGAAGATGACAACCGCCATTTGTTCAATGATATATATATCACCAAAGCAGGCGATGTGTTTGTTACGGATACACATGCTGGTATGGTATGGCTAGTGCGCAAAGACAGCAAGACGCTGGAAGAATTTACCAAACGTGGCAGTGTTCCCTTTGCCAACGGCATTACGGCCACACCCGATGAAAAATTTCTGATTGTAAGTACCGGTGGTGCACAGGGCGTTGTACGCGTTGATGTGAGCACCAAACAAATTTCATCCATTCCCAACGACCGCTATATGGTGATGGGATATGATGGCCTGTATCAATACAACAACACGTTGATCGGAATACAGAATACATTCTTCCCGGAGTCCATTCAAAAAGTAACATTAAATGCAAGCAGCGATCGCGCAGAACGAATAGATTTTCTGTGTGATCGTGATGCCAAATTCAATGCACCCACTACAGGTGTTATTGTTGGCGATGAGTTCTACTTTATAGCCAACAGTCAGTTACTGCAGATCATTGGCGGCAAAGGAAAAATTAAAGACCCCGCCACGCTCGAGGAAACCATTATCATGAAGATAAAATTATGAGCGATGGCTTTAACAATCCGATCGATACTGTAATTTGCCATTAAACTCAATAACCGGAACATGATTAAAGAATACATTTCATCTAACAAGGATCGTTTCCTGTCTGAACTTTTTGATTGGCTTCGCATTCCATCCGTTAGTGCAGACAGTCGTCATAAAGGTGATGTGCGTAAAGCAGCAGAATACCTGAAAGAAAAATTTTCAGCTGCAGGCGTTGATAAAGTTGAAATCTGTGAAACAAAAGGGCACCCGATTGTATATGCAGAAAAAATTGTCAACGCATCATTACCAACCGTTCTTGTATATGGCCATTATGATGTACAACCCGCAGACCCGATCAACCTGTGGGACTCTCCTCCTTTTGAACCTGTCATCAAAGATGACAAGATCTTTGCACGTGGTTCGTGTGATGACAAAGGACAGGTATATATGCACGTGAAAGCATTTGAGACCATGATGAAATTAAACCTGCTGCCCTGCAACGTAAAGTTTATGGTAGAAGGTGAAGAAGAAGTCGGCTCTGATAACCTGGGTACTTTTGTAAAAGAAAATAAAGCAAAGCTGAAAGCGGATATCATTCTTATCTCCGATACTGCGTTGATCTCGCTGGAGCATCCGTCCATTACTACAGGTCTTCGCGGACTAAGCTATATGGAGGTTGAAGTAACCGGACCAAACCGCGATCTTCATTCAGGAGTATATGGCGGTGCCGTTGCTAACCCGATCAATGTATTATGCAGCATGATCGATTCACTGCACGATGAGAACGGAAGAATTACTATACCCGGCTTCTATGATAAAGTTGCCGAGCTTACTTCTGCCGAACGCGAAGCATTGAACAAAGCACCTTTCGATCTGAAAGAATATAAAGATGAGTTGGGCATCAACGAAATTAAAGGTGAAAAAGGATATACTACCTTGGAGCGAACCGGTGTACGACCAACGCTCGATGTGAATGGTATATGGGGAGGCTATACCGGTGAAGGTGCCAAGACTGTGTTGCCATCCAAAGCGCATGCTAAAATTTCCATGCGACTTGTTCCTAACCAGGTGAGCGCAGAAATTACAGAGCTGTTCACCAAACATTTCCAATCTATAGCGCCTTCGTATGTAAAAGTAAAAGTGATGGCGCATCATGGTGGTGAACCCGCTGTTACACGCACGGATTCGGATGCATATAAAGCTGCCAGCAAAGCCTTCGAAGAAGTTTTCGGGAAAACTCCTATACCTACACGTGACGGAGGAAGTATACCGATTGTTGCATTGTTCAAACGCGAGCTAGGATTGGACACTGTGCTGATGGGCTTTGGTTTAGACAGCGATGCCATCCACTCACCCAACGAGCATTATGGTGTACATAATTTCCTGTTAGGGATAGAAACCATCGTTGCTTTCTACAAGCAATTCGCGAAGAAGTAAGATATACTATATTTATACACATATATAAAGACACGAGCCACAAACTCGTGTCTTTTGTTTATACTAAAACAAGCTGAGGTTACCGCCCCTTCTGAATTTGGTAAGATCGATAGCCGGTAATGTTTTGTTACCAAAGTATTTCTTCTTCGAGATCGTAAAGAGCTGATGTATAGCTTCAGCAAAATTACCTTCACCACTCATGCGTCTGCCAAATTCAGAGTCGTTTACATTGCCACCATGTAACTCACATATCTGGTGCCATACCTTATCAAAGCGATCGGGAAAATTTTTTCGAAGCCAGTCTTCAAAAATTTGTCCGATAGCTCCATTTAATCTTACAACAGTCATACCTGCACCCAACGCTCCGTGATCGCTCGCGGCTTTCAAAATCTGCGGAATCTCATGATGATTGAGGCCGGGTATAATAGGTGCGTTCATGATACCAACCGGCACACCTGCTTTCGATAATTCTTCAACGGTTTTCAATCGCTTTACAGCACTTGCAGTACGCGGTTCCATTGCTCTGCGAAGGTCTTCATCGAGAGTTGTAATGGAAATATATACATGCACGAGATTATCCTGCGCCAGATCCTTGAGTAAATCTATATCGCGTAACACCAAGCTGTTCTTGGTGATCATACCAACGGGATGCCTATACTTCGCAAAGATTTTCAACATGCCCCGCGTAATTTCGAACTTGCGCTCCAGCGGCTGGTAACAATCTGTATTTCCCGAGACAGATATAGGCACGGGCTGCCAGGTCGGGTGAAGTATAAACTTCTCGAGCAACTTCGGTGCATCTTTCTTTACAATAATCTTGCTTTCAAAATCGAGACCTGCATTAAAACCCCAATACTCATGTGAGTTACGGGCATAACAATATATACATCCATGCTCGCAACCCTGGTAGGGATTGGTGGAGTACATCATCCGCAAATCAGGACTCGTTACTTTGTTAACAATCTTCTTCGGTGTCTCATAAAAAATTTGTGTGGTTGGTGCTGAAAACAACGGTTCATCAAGTCCTTCAACATGATCCGTAACATATTGAGACTTCAGAAATCTGTTACCGGTTTTTATTTGCGCCCCTCTGCCCTTAAAATATTCCTCTTCCATAAAAACTCCTTTCACTTAAATCGCTACACATAATTACTAATTATTTTAGTGAATGTGTCTAAAAATATTAGTTATTTAAAAACTATTTTGAACCCAGAAAAAACTTCGATTTTGCTACAGTATCAGTCTACTCCGGTTCAGGAATTTCATCATGCGGCTTTGGAAAAAGCTGGCGTGCAATTAATGGTTAAACGCGAAGACCTGAATCATCCCTTTATCTCCGGCAACAAGTGGTGGAAATTGAAATACAACCTGGAAGAAGCGCAGCGACTCAACAAGAAGACACTGCTCACATTTGGCGGAGCGTTCTCCAATCATATCTATGCTGTTGCCGCGGCTGCAGCAGAATGCAACTTTAAAAGTATAGGTATCATTCGCGGAGAGGAAGTGCGACCCCTAAACCCTACGTTGCGTTTTGCAAGTGAGAATAATATGCAACTCCATTATGTTTCGCGCGAAGACTATAGAAAGAAAAATGAGACAGGCTATACTCAACACCTTCATGATGCGTTCGGTGATTTTTACGCTATACCCGAAGGCGGCACAAATATATTCGCATTGAAAGGCTGCGCAGAATTTGGACAGTCATTGCTAAATATTGATTTTGATTACCTGTGTCTGGCAACGGGTACGGGTGGAACAATGGCGGGTATCATTGAAGGTTTGGCGGGTAAACGGGAAGTTGTTGGCGTAAGTGTGTTGAAAGGAGACTTCCTTACGCAAGAGATTGACATGTTACTGAAAACTTCAGCAGCTTATAAAAAAAATTTATCACCGGTTTATGGAAAATGGCAAGTGCTTACATCTTATCACCACGGAGGCTATGCTAAGGTGCCGGATGTGCTGAAGAATTTTATACGTGAAATGTACCAGCAGCATAACCTTCCGCTCGATCCTGTGTATACGGGCAAGTTGATGTGGGCGGTGTTGGAAGAGGTAAAGAAAGGCTTTTTTAGGCGAGGGTCCACTATACTTGCCCTGCATACAGGCGGGCTGCAAGGAGCTGTTTCTTACCCGAACCTATATGAATAAATTTTTACTCGCGTGCCTGTTACTCGTATATACAAATGCCGCTGCACAAAGTCTGGTTGAGTCACGAACATCCAGTTACTATACCTTCATTTATAAGATCACGAATAAAGAAGCTGAGAAGCTATATACGGAAAGCTATACTGCGCTTTCGGACAGTCTCTTTCATACGTTGGTAGACTCATATCCTTCGGATTCTGTTTATAAAAAAGTACTTCCTACCGGGCATTATCTCTATGTCAACGCTACGGGCGCCACATTAGATGCCGCGATGGAATCGGTGAATAATCTCGATATGGCGATTCTTAACAATCATCGCGACTTGCTGCTATCATTTCACGATGTAAACGGAAACGCGGTAAACACACTCAAGCCAAGGTTAGGCAACAGAAATATACCCTTCTCCAAAAAGAACAACGCTTACCGAATCGCCACGACAAACCGACAGGGATGGATAAAAGTTTTACATGACGGACACGTTTCATTCTTTGATATCCGGCGGAAGTATAATAACAATCTTCCGAAACGTGTAACACGAAAAGTATTGGGAACATTTCCCTTCAATCATATTGCGTCACCATTCTTTTACGTTGCACGATCTGTACGAAGCCTGTTCGATTACACCAGCATTCATCCACCGGGTATATATTATAGAGTACGAAAAATCTTTACTCCAAAATCATATAGTGGTTACGTTGTTTTGAACAAGCCCAAATATAAACCGGGCGATACCGTAAAATTGAAGGCCTATATTGTTAATGCAAAGGGCAAACCGGCAAAACATAAACTCACGGTTGAACTTCATCAACACTATACCAGTGAATCTGCCAAAACACTGCAAAAGGTAAGTCCTTACAGACCGGGTGCTTATACTTATGAATTTGTACTACACGATAGCATGAAATTGGTTCTCGACAAAAGTTATAGCATCCAGTTCAACAACAAAAGAAGTCATAACTATCCCTCCACTTCGTTTGAGTACGAACAGTATGAACTCCAGCAGAATTCGTACAGTATACGCAGCAACAATGCACCTCCACACAAGCCGGCAACTATATATCTAAAGGGAACGGATGCCAACGATCTCCCGCTGTACGATGTTCGGGTTCAACTCATTGTAAAATCAGCAAGCGTCAGCGACTTTGCACGACCGGCAACTTTCGTAAGGGATACGCTATGGACGCACAACCTGAAGCTTGACCCGATTGGTGAAACCAGTATACCACTGCCTGACTCTATATTTCCGAAAGCTGCACTGGATTACAACGTAACGGCAATCTTTACCAATACCGATAACGAGCGCCACGTTAAGGAGCTGAGTCTGAAATATACCTATATAATACCTGCCGGTGATATTAAGGTGGAGAACGATTCGGTAATTTTTACCTCAGCAAGCACCGGTAAATTTAAAATACAGTCATTAAACAAAGCCGGTGACGTTGTTGAGCAGAAAGAAGTATCGCTGCCTTATAAACAAAAGACGGATCAGCATATACAAAACTATGTACTGTTGCAGAATGATATCTTTATAAAAAAGATAAGTCTAGAATCGGTTGGCGATGATTTGCAGGTTAGTGCAGAGCATACAAAAGACAGTCTGTTCATCGTCACACAAAATCCCCGTAAGCTGCCTTTCCATTACCAGCTTTTCAAAAACAATACCATTATCGAGCAGGGCTATAGTTATGATTATATAGCGAAACGAAAAGCATCGCCCCGTGCCCGGTACTATTTGGCCATTCAGTATATCTGGGCAGGAGAATCCCGTAATCAGAATTATGATATACCGTTTGCCAAAAAACCACTGCACATAGAAGTTAATCATCCGGCCGCAGTATATCCCGGACAACAAGTGGCTATAAAAATAAATGTGAAAGATGCATTCGACCGGCCGGTAAAAAATGCGGATCTCACAGCCTATAGCATAACCAGAAAATTTAAAGAAGCTTTCCCCACTACCGTGCCTAATTACGAACGATTCAAGAGTCGTAAGATCTTCAACGAGTTTAGTGAGAAGGAACATGAGCATTCATTCAAAAATGATTTACACTATCATTTCTGGAAGAGCAGGCTTGGTTTGGACAGCATTGAGTACTATCATTTTCTTTATCCTGAAAAAAATATCTATAAACACCATACAGCGGGCGAAGACAGCATCACGCAAATAGCCCCGTTCGTTGTAAGCAATGGTCAATTACAACCTATATACTATATATACATTGACCATGAGCTGAAATACTATCATGAAGTACAAAGCCTGGAGCCGTATTCTTTCCGCACATCGCCAGGACAGCACAATCTTACCATACGACTTTCCAACAAGCTGATAATTATTAACCGTGTAAACGTTGAGAGAAATAAAAAACTTATACTTAGTGTCGATCTCAATACGCTGCCGAAGGATGTTGATGTAATCGAAGAAGAGCGGAAGTTCAGCGATTATGAAATACAAAAACTCTGGCCGCACTTTCTCCTGCTGAATCGCGATGAAACACAGCGGCTCGCGTATCTGCTACAAGGAAATAACTACCATGTGATGGTGCCTTTTAACTGGGGAAGCGATACACAAAAACTTTTCGGGCCTTTTATACCCGGCACGGTCTCATACTATACACCACAGTTCAACACCGCTTTTCACTTCAAACCCGGACGAGTTGTAACCATTGAACCGAACCTTGTGGATCGTGAGAGTTATGATATGCGCAGCCTCTTCCAGCGTCCGCTATATTATCAATCGTTCAGTCCTTCGCTGCGAGACCAGGTACAAACTGAAAAACGCATTCTCGAATACTGGAAACAAAATGAAATAGAACCGCAGAAAGAATATACCATTCGAAAGTATCCTACTAATTACCCGGTGTCTAAAAAAACAGGCACGCTTGTTATTCAGGATAATCGCGGTGGGTTGCCTCAACATTTCGCCACTTTTATTTTGAATCTCGATTTACCGGATGAGTACTATATTTTCCCCGGTCGTCAGTCAAGTTTAACACCCTTGCTTCCCGGCAGGTACCAGGTTATTCTGCTCTATAAAGACGGCCAGTATAGCAAGCCGGAGCCCGTTGCTGTGAAGCCCTATGGGAGAACATTCTATGCGCTCGCTGACGAAAAATTACTGCCAGCCGATACCTTCAGCACTGAAGTAATGGAGCGAATAAAAAAATGGTCTAACGAATCGGTATATATTGATCAGAACCGTATGCACGAAATGCAAAGTCTGCGTTCGCTATATTACCGCGAGTCAACCTATAATGAATCGTTTACTGGTGGCCGTTGGGTGACGGGAAAGGTTACTGATAGCTCCGGAGAAGCGGTGCCCGGAGTAAGCGTAATTGTGAAAGGAACAGCCAACGGTACGGCTACTGATGTAAATGGAGCGTATCGTATCTATGTACCAGCCAATGGTATATTGGTTGTTTCGTTCATCGGCTATACATCGCAGGAACTTAACACCTCCAGCGCCAGCCAGGTAAATGTAAATCTTGCAGAGGATGTGCAGATGTTGAGTGAGGTGGTTGTGGTAGGGTATGCCTCTACGGAAAGAAAAAGTTTAACGTCTGCGGTCGCATCAATTCAGGGAAGAACTTTGGGAATTACGACTCTTGCGGGTCGTGCACCGGGAGTAATGATGGATTCCATTAGTGTACAGCTGAGAGGTGTTTCAAGTATTAAAGGTAATTCTTCACCCTTGGTAGTAATCGATGGTATACCGAAAGCAATGGACGACATTGATCGCAGCAGGATCACATCAATGGTTGTACTCAAATCCGAAGAGGCTGTTGCTATATATGGTGCACGTGCAGCCAATGGTGTGATACTGATCTCTACCAAAGCCGGCATGACAAAATCTCAATTGCTAAAAACCAAATTACCGGATACACCACAGCTAGCATTAACCGGAGATGCGGCCCCCGGATCATCATTACGAAAAAATTTCCGCGACTATGCATTCTGGCAGCCTAAACTATATACTGATAAAAACGGAGAAGCATCGTTCAACGTAACCTTCCCTGATGATATAACAGGGTGGGATATATATGTACTTGGAATGGCTTCTAAGAAACGCACCGGACAAACGCAAAGTAAAATTCAGTCTTATAAACCTCTGGCTGCGCAACTGTCATTACCAAATTTCCTGGTGCAGAGCGACAGCGCATGGGCTATCGGCAAGATTACAAATTATGGAAGCGACAGTCTGCGCATTCAACGCCTCATTGAAGTTGATAACAAGACTATACGGCAAGGCGATATTACTATTAAAAATACAGCGATCGATACGATCGCCCTCACTGCTGAAACGATGGATAGCCTTGCGGTGAAATATAGCCTGGCCTACAAGAAATACGAAGATGGTGAACTTCGTAAAATACCGGTGATGCCGATTGGTTCCCTCGAAGCCTCCGGGTTCTTTGCACCAGTTACGCGCGATACAACGTTGACATTTACATTTGATTCGCCCGGCAAGATCAAGCTATATGCGCAAGCTGATGTGATGGATGTTCTGCTCGATGAGATCAGTGTACTCAAAATATATCCGTATGATTGCAACGAGCAACTTGCTTCAAAACTAAAGGCGTTGCTCGCGGAAAAAGCAATTCGTGACTACAAGAAAGAAAAATTCAGCCATGATAAACAAGTTGAAAAGGCTATCAAACGATTAACAGCTAATCAGCAAAAAGATGGTGGCTGGGGCTGGTGGAATGCTACCGGAGAGCGAAGTGTATGGATAACGATTCACATTGCGAAAGCTTTGTTGTGGGCCGATCAGCTTGGATATACCGTTAACTTCGATAAGCTGGGTGTAAAAAATTACCTGATGCAAAATACGACTACCGCTACTGCAACTGATCTGCAATTAAAGTCATGGATATTTCTTTCTGAAACAGGCGAGCATCTTGCCATGCAGAGTATACTTGACTCGCTGAATAAAAAGATCAAACGTCCTTCGCAGCATGAACAACTTTTGATACAACGCCTGAAGCAGCTGCAAAAGATGGATGTGGACTGGAGCATGATCAACAAGCAGCGACATGAAACATTAAAAGGAAACTGGTATTGGGGAGAAAGTAATTATTCACTCCGTGACAACGACACCGATAATACGCTTGTTGTCTTTCAAATGATGGAGCACCGAAATCCGAACGATGTAAACCTGCTGAAGTTACAGAACTACTTCCTTGAAAAACGCAAACGCAGCTGGTTGAATACTTACCAGTCTTCGCAAATAATTGAAGTGCTGTTGCCTTACTTGCTGAAACAAAAGCAACACGACCAAAAATCAGCAATTGTGATTAACAACCAGCACGAGATAACAAAGTTTCCGTTTGAACAGGAGTATACAAACATCAAGAGTATATCCGTTCGTAAAACCGGAAACGGCCCGGTATATATCACAGCTTTCCAGGAAAAATGGAATGCAGCTCCCCAAAAAGTAGAAAAGGATTTTGTTATACACACTACATGGCAGCAAGGCATCCAAAAATTGAAAGCGGGCAAGCCTGTAAAGCTCGAAGTAAAACTTGAGGTGAAGAAAGATGCAGAATATGTTATGATCAATATACCTATACCGGCAGGCTGTTCATACAACAATAAAAATCAAAGCTGGTCCGGTAGTGAAGTACATCGCGAATATGATTTACATGAAACGCGCATTTATTGTGAGCGGCTTCGTGCTGGTATATATCATTACACCATCGATCTTCTTCCGCGGTATAAAGGTAAATATCGCCTCAACCCGGCAAAAGCTGAATGGATGTACTTCCCGGTTATATATGGCCGCGATGAAATGAAGAATGTAGCAATCGAATAATTTAAACCAGCATCATAATGGCAGCAACAAGTGTCATGCCGATAATAAACCAGCGGTATAGCTTCTCGGGTATATTTTTGACAACTACGATACCGATGAGCGCACCAACAGCAATCAGAGGAAGAGCTGAAAGGTTGAGCAGAAACGTATTCCAAGTAATGGTATGCCATGCAAAAACATGAAAGGGCACCTTGAACCAGTTCATCACCATAAAGAACCAGGCCGTTGTACCTATAAATGCATTTTTAGGTAAACGCATCGATAGAAAATATACTGCCATAACAGAGCCGGCCAGGTTTCCCACCATGGACGTAAAACCTCCGGCTGTACCGGTTAACGCTGCAAACCATTTATAGTCTGGTATATCTTCTTTATGACCACGCTCCAGCCATAGCATGATAATAACACTCCCTACAATGATAACCGCCATGATCATTCGAAAAATGTTATCATCGATCATACCTCCTACTATAGTTCCCAGCACGGTGCCGATTACAGCCCACGGAAAAAGTTTTTTAAGATGCTGCCACGAAGCGTGCCGATGGTAGTACCATACTCCCATTACATCCGCAAGACAAAGCATCGGCAACATAATACCGCTGGACAATTGACCACCAAATACCGAAGCAAGCAACGGTACGGCTATCATGCCGGTGCCATGCACTCCTGTTTTCGACATGCCCACAAATACAGCCACCAGCAGAAAGATGAGTAAATCAGCTGTAGTGAACTGAAACGAGAAAAGTGTTATCAACTATATATTATTTTGAGGACGAAGTATACTATATATTACTGAACAGGCTGTTCAACTCCAGGTCGATCTTGCTTACGATGGAAGAGAAGTCATCGATGTTGGAAACAAAGTCCAGGTCATTCACATCGATCACCAGTAACTTGCCGAGGTTGTAACCACCGATCCATCTTTCATAATGCTCGTTGAGATTGCGCAGATAGTCTATGCGAATGGAGTATTCGTAATCGCGGCCGCGTTTTTCAATCTGTCGTACAAGTTTGGGTATATCTGCCTTCAGATAGATGAGCAGATCCGGAGGCTTTACAAAGTTGATCATGGAATGAAATGTATCGAGGTAACTTTGAAAGTCACGTTCCGACATAAAACCACTGTCGTGCAGGTTAGCCGCGAAGATGTAAGCATCTTCATAGATGGTGCGGTCCTGAATGGTGATCTTGTTTACGGCTGCACGAATCTTGTTGATCTGTTTAAAGCGACTGTTCAGAAAATACATTTGCACGTGAAACGACCAGCGGTGCATGTCGCCATAGAAATCGCGCAGGTATGGATTATCATCTACCGACTCGAGCAATGCCTGCCAGCCATAGTGTTTGGAGAGCTTCCCTGCAAGCGTAGTTTTTCCTGAACCGATGTTTCCGCAGATAGCAATGTGTTGTGGATGCACGACTTTTTTGGTGGCGAAGGTAATCAAAAAAGTACTCCTCAAAATGGTATACCTTCATCAACCCGCTCACCAGATATATAGCATGATGAACCTAGTAGGAGATGTCCTTTGTAAAGAAAACTTTCTACAGCCAGTTCTTCCGCTTGAAAAACCAGAGGAAGCCCAGCGAGGAAAGAATCATGAGTCCAACGGCCGTGGGGTATCCACCAATCCACTCAAGCTCCGGCATGTGCTTGAAGTTCATACCATAGATACTGGCAATAAGTGTGGGTGGCATGAACACCACCGTTACAACGGTAAATATTTTGATGACGGTGTTCTGCTCAATGTTAACAAGACCCAGAAATGTATTCTGCAGATATTCAAGACGCTCGGAACTGAACTGCGCGTGCTGCAGCAGCGACCCTATATCTTTAATGATGATCTTGAGTCGCTCATTCTCCATCTTGTTAAATTCCGGTATACGAATGAGTGAACTTACCACGCGCTGTTTTTCCGTAATGGTTTCGTGAAGCACCATGGTGTTTTCCTGAAGCTGTGCTATACCGAGCAGGAGATCTTCTTTCAGTGATCTGCGTGCGATCAGGTCTTTACTGATTACGTTCAGCTTACGATTTATACCTTCAATCAAGTCGGCATCACTATCAATGCGTGTTTCGAGGATGGTAAGGAATACATCGAGGCCGTGTTCTTTTGCTTCGGCGTTCATCGTTTTCATTCTGCGCACCGTCTCTGCAAATATTTTCAGATCGCCCTGGCGATAAGTAAACAACACGCGATTCTTGAGGATGAACGTTACGTTTTGTATGGCGAGCTCTGCTTCCTGGTTCGATACAAAAGTTAGGTTGATCTCGGTTGTTTCATCAGTCTCTAAAAAGCGCGAACTGCTTTCAATCTCCTGTACCTCCTGGTAAGTAAAGAATTCAATTTTATAGTTCTTCTCTATAAATTCCTTCTCCTCCTGTGATGGCGACTGCAGGTCTATCCAGATAATGTCTGAAAGCTTAACGATTTGTTCGCGCGGCAGATTTTTGAACTGCTCCAGTTTTCCCTGCCTGATAGTATAAACCCTGATCATAAAAAAGTATCGCGCTGCAAGTTAAAGTATCCCTGTGAATAAAATATGGCGGCAAGTTTACGTCATCGATCGTTATGGTAAAAACTTATTCCTGCATGGCAGGACGTTGAAAACATTTTATCTTACTTCCTTCTAAAAAAAGACTTATCGTTACACAAACCCAAAAACTTACTAAAACCTCTACATTCATGAAACCTGTTCTTTTTGTTGTTCTGCTTCTTTGCAGTTCTTCGTTGTATGCACAGCTGGCCAAGGGAAACATTGTGCTGGGCGGATCACTCGGATACAATTCACAACATGACCGATCGTATGATCCCAACGGCTATCCCTATAGAGGAGAAAGTACATCGATCACTATATCACCTAAAGCGGGCCTATTTATCTCTGATAAATCAGCGGTTGGTCTTGCGCTATCGTATACCTCGCAGAACTCGGATGCTGTTTATTATGGCATTGGCTCGCTGGGTAAAACTGAACGCGATCTTTTTTCTATCACTCCTTATTTCCGTTCCTATAAATCATTCGGTGAAATAGCTGCGTTCTTTTTGCAGGCCGAAGCGTCTATTGGTTTCGGTACCCTTAAACTCAGCGGAACTCCGTATGACATTTCCACCTATAGCGTTGGCGTAAGACCAGGCTTTAATTTATTTCTTTCACCCAAGTGGGCAATCGAAGCCACTTTCGGTTCGCTGGCGTATGAATCAACCAAGCAATCGCCCGAGAACAGCAAAAGCAGTGAACGAAGCGATAAATTCGGATTTAACTTCAACATGGCGACACTATCGCTCGGTGCACAGTTTTTTATAACACGCTAATTAAAAAAAGAACCCGGCTGATATAAATACCATCCGGGTTTCTTCCAACCTGTAAACTGTAAATCTTTACTCTTCGTCTTTCGTATCTTCTTCTTTGTCGGCAGCGTCTGCTTTCTCTAACTCTTCATCAACAATCTTCTCGATCACTTCACGCTGGCGTTCATCTATAGTTTTGTCAACCTTGGCCTGCTTCTTCATAAAACGAAGCATGGCATTTTTCTTTATCTCATAAGCTATAAACACAGTATACTCCTGTGTTTTGCTGTTGTAGAATTTCTTTTCGTCCATTTTGCGCAGATCAGCAATGTTTGTGTTCATGATCTGACGCACCAGACTTTGAAATTTATCGGCCACATCGGCTGCATTCTGATTTTCAGTTTGACCGAGGTATTGATCGGCAACCTGTTTCATCGTTGTATTTACCTGGCCGGCCAGTTGTGCTTTTGCTTCTATATCTGCTTTGCCGCGGGCAATGTTATCTTGTGTACTTGTTCCTTTACCCGAAGCTCGCCAGAACCGATTGTTCGATTCGTACGCATTGCTCTGAAAAGGCTCTTTTACCTTTGTGCCGTATGGACTGGAAGCGCACGAAACCAGCAAAGCCAGTATTGCAGCACTCCCGAACAGGTTAAGTAATTTCATAGGTAGAACTTATTAACGATAAAATTACGAAAAATTGTGCCAGAATTAGCTGCGAGCCTCAGGCCACTAGCTGCTAGAAAGTGTGGGGCGGGTTTTTGAGTGTGATGGGAAAATCAAAAAAAGATTGATCTGAAGGAATAACATGGAACCGACAACGACTAACTTCTAATGATTAACGGATAACGGTTCACGCCTCATCATTTTGCCACGTTAAAATTTTAAAGTATATCGCAGAAACATTTATTTAGTATTCATTGTATTAAGTGATGTTTGCATTATAAAAAATTTTCTTCCTTTGACCTTCCACGATTTTAAATTCGATCCGAAACTTATTGATGGCCTCGATGCCATGGGGTTTAGTAAAGCAACGCCTATCCAGGAACAAGCGATACCTGTTATTCTTGATAATCACGATCTGATTGCCTGCGCACAAACCGGTACTGGTAAAACTGCAGCCTATATTCTTCCTGTACTCAACAAGATTATTCATGCTGAGACCCGGCATTTAAATACACTGGTGATTGCACCTACGCGTGAACTTGCGCAGCAGATCGATCAGCAAATAGAAGGCTTCGCGTATTTTCTCGGTGTAAGTTCGCTCCCTATATATGGTGGTGGCGATGGCGCTACGTGGGATCAGCAACGCAAGGCTCTTGAAGAAGGAGCCGATATAATTATAGCAACACCCGGCCGGTTGATTGCTTTGCTGGCTGCCGGCACTATCAAGTTCGATCACCTGCAACATCTTATACTCGATGAAGCAGATCGCATGCTGGACATGGGCTTTTATGATGATATAGTAAAGATCATCAAATACCTGCCTACCGAGCGCCAGACTTTATTATTCTCTGCTACTATGCCTCCGAAGATCCGGATGCTGGCCAGCAAAATATTACGACAACCCCGGGAGATAAACATTGCTATAGCAAAACCTGCTGCCGGTATTTCACAACAGGCGTATGTTGTATTCGATCAGCAGAAAGGTGCTATACTGAAACATGTTTTGAAAACTGTGCCGTGGAAGAGTGTGATCATCTTTGCTTCTACCAAGGAAACGGTAAAGAAACTAGACACAGCCTTTCAGCGCGGTGGACTCCCAGCCAAAGCATTTCACTCAGACCTGGAGCAACAGGAGCGTGAAGAAATTCTGCGTGCATTCAAGAATAAACAGGTTAATATGCTTATTGGTACCGATGTGTTATCGCGCGGTATAGATGTAGAAGGTATAAGTCTGGTAATTAACTGGGATGTACCGCCTGATCCGGAAGATTACGTTCACCGCATCGGCCGAACTGCGCGTGCCGAAACTACGGGTACTGCCGTAACGTTGATCAACGAAAAAGATCAGCGCAAATTTCTGAGTATCGAAAACCTGATCGGCGATGTAATTCCAAAAATGCCATTACCTGCCGAACTGGGCGAAGGCCCGGTATATAGTCCGGAAGTAAAAAAGAAGACGGGCAACTTCAAAAAACGAAAGCCCGGAAAGCATTTCAAGAAGAAATAGCTTTACAGGCTTCCGCTGAAATATATATACTTACTTTCGGTTGAACGTTGTGAGCAGCTCGTTGAGTTTTAGCAACGCCTCCACCGGACTGATTGTGTTGATATCAATTTTGCTGAGCTTCTCCTCTATTTCTTTGAAGCGCGGATCCGTTTCGAACAATGTCATTTGAGGTGTTGGCTTCGGTACTTCACGCACCTTTTCGCGTTGCTCATTTTTATGTTTATCCTTCTCGAGGAAATGCAGAATTTCATTCGCGCGAAACACTACGCGATTCGGCATCCCGGCCAGTTGGGCTACATGTATACCAAAGCTATGTTCGCTGCCACCTTCTTTCAGCTTGCGCATAAAGATGATCTTATCGCCAACTTCTTTTACTGATACATTGAAGTTCTTCACGCGCGTGAGATCTTCTTCAAGCTGATTCAATTCGTGATAGTGGGTAGCAAAAAGTGTTTTTGGTTTGAAATCTTTGTGATTATGCAGGTACTCAACAATGGCCCATGCTATAGATACGCCATCGTATGTACTGGTGCCGCGCCCGATCTCATCCATCAGGATAAGACTGCGGTTGCTCAGGTTGTTGAGGATGCTGGCCGTCTCCGTCATCTCCACCATGAAGGTTGATTCACCTCGCGAAAGATTATCGGAAGCACCGACCCGTGTAAATACCTTATCAACCAAACCAATGGATGCTGCTTCTGCAGGAACAAAACTGCCCATCTGCGCCATTAAAACAATGAGTGCAGTTTGTCGAAGCAAAGCAGATTTACCGGCCATGTTCGGACCGGTGATAATCATTATCTGCTGTTTATCGCTGTCGAGGTAAACATCGTTGGGAACGTAGCTTTCACCCACCGGTAACTGCTTTTCTATAACGGGGTGCCTACCCGCCTTTATATCAACGATGAGTGATTCATTGATCTGCGGACGGGTATATTTATTCCGCGCTGCTACTGTAGCAAACGACAACAGGCAATCAAGCTGTGCTATAACGCGCGCGTTCTGCTGAATCTGCGGTATATAGGTTGCAGCGGCCTGGATCAACACCATGAAGATGCGCTGCTCAATCGCGGTTAATTTTTCTTCCGCATGCAGAATTTTCTCTTCGTATACTTTCAGCTCTTCGGTAATATAGCGCTCGGCATTTACCAGTGTTTGCTTACGAATCCAATCAGACGGTACTTTATCTTTATTGGCGTTGCTTACTTCAAGGTAATAGCCAAAAACTTTGTTGAACGATATCTTGAGTGAATTTATACCCGTGCGTTCAACTTCACGTTTTTGTATTTGCAGTAAATAATCTTTTCCGGAGAACGCTATCTTCTGAAGTTCATCCAGCTCGGCATCTATACCTTCTTTAATGAGACCACCCTGGTTGCTGGCGATGGATACATCTTCACGCAGCTCGAGTTCAATTTTATCAACCAGCAGTTCGCAGGTGTGAAGCTGCTCTGCCATTTTTTTCAATGCAGGTGACTCGTGATTCTTCAACTGTTCGCGAATCGGCCCAATACATTTGAGTGATCGTTTCAGTTGCAGCATCTCGCGCGGGTTAATGCGATTCACGGCAACTTTCGATATCAATCGCTCCAGATCAGTAATCTGTTTTAACGGTTCTGCTACTTTTTCAGCAAGCATAGAATCGTTATAGAGTGTATCAACAATAGAAAGTCTTTCTTCAATGGCAGCTTTTTCTTTCAGCGGAAGAATCATCCACTTACGTAACTGTCGCGAACCCATGGGGGTAACGGTACAATCGAGAATTTCAATCAGCGGAACACCACCCTCGTTCTGCGAGTTAACAATCTCGAGATTTCGAATGGTAAATTTATCGAGCCACACATAGCGGTCTTCATCAATACGTGAGATCGATGCAATGTGCGAAGTATCTTTATGTTCGGTTTCTTCCAGGTAATGCAGTATAGCACCAGCCGCTATAATTGCTTCACCATAATCTTCTACACCAAAGCCTTTCAGCGAGGCGGTCTTAAACTGGTTGGTAAGTTTTTCGTAGGCATAATCGTATCCATATACCCATTCATCCAATGCGAACGTGCTATACTCTTCGCGGAAAAGTGATTCAAACTTTTCGCGTGCGGGTTTGCTGAATATAATTTCAGAGGGAGCAAAGCCCTGCACCAGTTTTAATATATAGGTCTCGGTTCCCTGTGCTGCATAAAACTCACCGGTAGATAAATCAAGAAATGAAACACCTACGGCATTGGCCGAAGCGAAAATGGAAGCAAGAAAGTTATTCTGTTTACGGTTCAGTACATTGTCGTTAAACGACAGCCCGGGAGTAACGAGCTCGGTAACGCCACGCTTTACTATACCCTTAACAAATTTCGGATCTTCCAGCTGATCGCATATAGCCACCCGGTGACCCGCACGCACGAGGCGTGGTAAATATGTATCCAGCGAATGATGCGGAAAACCCGCGAGCGCAGTTTCGGAGGCAGAGCCATTGCCGCGCTTGGTTAATACAATATCGAGTACCTTGCTGGCAGCAATTGCATCCTGCCCAAAGGTTTCGTAAAAATCGCCTACACGAAAAAGCAAAAGAGCACCAGGGTACTTTGCTTTAATTGCGTTGTATTGCTTCTGTAACGGAGTTTCTGTTGAGGTTTTTGCTTCTGCCATGATTGGCAAAGATAGAAAAGTCGACTATGCATGGCCGACACTGAAACTGATTTTTTTAATGTTATACGGCAGCCGTGGCGCGGGTATTTAATAATGTTTCTTCCAGTTCAGCAATCCGCTGCTGATACTCTCTTTCTTTACGGGCCAGTGCCTCCTGTGTAGCCGTGAGCTCTTCCAGGTTTTGTCGCATTTCCTCCTCGTTTGCACGAAGTTCTTCCGACATGGTTTGGGCCTGCTGCAATAAATGCTTGGTCCGCTGGTTTACTTTGTGATTGGAGATAAACGATGCGAGCGCCTCTCCCAATTTCTCAAGTAACTCAAAGTGATGTTCTTCGAGCTCATGAAATGAAGCTATTTCCAGTATGGCCTCCGTTGTGTGCGTGGTACGTATCGGCATTACCAATACTACATGTGGCGGTGCATCGCCAAGGCCGGATGTGATGTGTATATATTCCTTCGGCACTTTCTTCAGGTAGATGGAATGTTTTTCCATATAGGCCTGCCCTACCAGACCTTCACCGGGTGTGAGTGATTTCTGTAAAAACTTTTTGCGTTCAAAAGCATAACTCGCTATAAGGTTCAATTGCACTTTACCGTCAGCATCTTCATCGGCAATAAACAGTCCGCCCTGGTTTACTTTCAGGTATTTTATAATGGAAGAAAGCCAGCGTTCATATATATTCTGAGAATCATCTGTTACCTGCAGCAAAGCACTCAGCTCCGCCACACCTTTGGCAACCCAGCTTCGTGCGTCATCTTTCTTGCGGGCATCTTCAAGTTCGCGAAGTGTTTTACGAAGATTCTCTTCGTTGCTGCGAAGTGTCTCGGTTTGCTGAAGTGCTTCGTCTAATAAACTTTTTGCTTTACGATCGTACTGTTCACCCATGCTAAACATAAAAGCAGAAGCTGCTATAACAATGATGGTGAGCACGGCCATATCTTCTGTTACTATACCATAGTACTTATCGTTGATGCCGAGTGATGCTATATCTACTTCAAATATTTCATGAATGGCATCATAGCCAAAGCCGAGCAGTATAATGACAGCAACCGCGCTGATTACATATTTTTTTTCGGATGGAGTAAACATCGCGAACGGCAAAATAGCCGAGCCGATAATAATCATACGCGGTGTAGCATAATGCAGAATATCGATCGTGGACGGGTCGCCAAATTTTTGTGAGATGTTAAGAACGAACAAACCTACCGCCGGAATGAGACTGGTGATGAAGCGTGACAAGCCTGTTAACTCGAGCCCGTTCAAAAACCAAATACTGCTGGCTACCACCAACATGCCGAGTAATGGAATGATCGCTGTATGCTGACGAAATAAAAAGACTACCAGGAAAATGAGTGTGACAAAAGCTATAAGCAACCCGAAGCGATTGGACAGAATAATTCTTCGCGCCAGACGAAAGTCCTGACTATCATTAACACCTAAATACGAAATACTTTTCCAGAAATTTAACATGGCAAAACAGGATTAGGCACAACTTCACAAATCAACACCTCTCGAATATACTATTATTTCATAAAATACACACGTATTTTTGCCGCCTGCTATATTTCTAAAAGACAGACTATATGAAAAAGCTTTCGCTGGATGAGTTGGGACGAATTTCCGTTGATGAATTTAAAGAGTCGGATAAACTTCCGGTTTCTATTGTGCTGGACAATATTCGCAGTCTGCATAATGTAGGCTCTGCATTCCGCACGGCTGATGCATTTCGTGTTGAGAAAATTTACCTGACGGGAATTACGGGCACACCTCCTCATCGTGAAATACAAAAAACTGCATTGGGTGCTACCGAGTCTGTTGAATGGCACTATGCTTCTGAAACTGCTGATGTCGTAAAAGATCTGAAGGCACAAGGATATACCATTGTCATTGTCGAGCAGACCACCGCGAGTATACCGTTACAGGAATTTATACCGGCAGCGGATAAAAAATACTGTCTCATTTTCGGTAATGAAGTGAATGGTGTAAGTGAAGAAGCAATAGCTTACGGAGATATAGCGCTTGAAATTCCGCAGGCAGGCACCAAGCACTCGCTCAATGTTTCCGTTTGCCTTGGCGTAGTGGTGTGGTAAATTTTCCGGAAGCTTGTACTTAAGCAATAACGACCGGCTATACTATAACAATCCAACTACTTTACTTTATCGTGTGATGCAATGGCTGTCAACGCCAGCAGCAACAATATACTATATTCAACGCCACCGGTTGACGGGCCTACTACAAACCATCCGTGCTGTGCGTGCACCAGTATAATGCCCATGATAATTACTAGCATCCAGGCCATGCAGATCCAGCGGGTAAATTTACCGAGGGCCAGCAGCAAACCTCCTGCAAGTTCAAACAACGTAATGGTCCATGCCAGCGCATAGCCTATCACAAATCCTTTTGCGTTCAGAAATTCTCCGAAATCATTTACAGTGTTATAGTATAGTCGCTGAAAACCGTGGGCCATCATAATAACCGATACACCCACTCGTAACAGTACAAGCGCGTGATGCTGGCTGATCCATTTCTTCATAACGAATAAATATTTTGTAAAGAGTATATATAACTCTGGAACTACCTATAGCTTACGCAAGCATCTGCATAATGTCGTCTTTGGAAAGTTGTTTCATGAAGCTCTCTTCTGTGGTGATAAGCTCGGTGGTAAGTTTCAACTTTCGCTGCTGCAACATCAATATCTTCTCCTCAACTGTATTGCGCGTTATAAATTTATAGGTAAATACTTTTTTCTTCTGTCCGATGCGGTGAGCACGATCTACCGCCTGTGCTTCTACTGCCGGGTTCCACCATGGGTCGAGTATAAATACATAGTCGGCTTCCGTCAGGTTCAATCCTAAACCACCAGCCTTTATCGAGATGAGGAATATCTTCAGGTTCTCATCTTTATTGAAACGATCTACCTGCTCCTTACGATCGGTGCTTGAACCATCGAGGTATGCAAAATCTATTTTCTTTGCTTTGAGGTATTGTCGTACGATATCGAGGTGTTTCACAAACTGACTAAACACCAACACCTTGTGACCTTCTGCCAAAGCGTTCTCCAGCATGTGCGTGATGTCTTCATGTTTACCGGAATCGCCCTGGTAACCTTGCTCGATCATACGCGGATGATTCGCTAACTGTCTCAACTTCGTAAGACCTTCCAATATCATGAAGCGGCTGTTGCCGAGCCCTTCAGTTTCAATGAGGTTAAAGATCTTCTCGCGGTATACTGATTTTACTTCCTCATAACGCTTCTCCTGTTCAGGCGTCATGGTTGAGTATTGAACGTTCTCAACCTTTTCAGGGAGCTCGGTTGCTACCTGCGACTTATGTCTGCGCAGAATAAATGGTTTGATCACCGCGTGCAACTTGCGCGAACGCGATTCATCATTCTTCTTCTCGATCGGGTTTTGATACTCGTTTCTAAAATATGTCTGCGGACCTAATATACCCGGATTGATAAACGACATTTGCGACCATAAGTCAAGTGTAGTATTTTCAATCGGTGTACCGGTAAGTACAAGTTTATGACGGGACTTCAGTTCGCGAACGGCTTTTGAAATATTCGATGTCGGGTTCTTGATAACCTGCGACTCATCGAGAATTATATAGTTGAAGTAAAATTGCTGCAGCAACTCTATATCCAGTCGTGTTATGCCGTAGGATGTAAGAATGAGATCGTACTTCTCAAAACGACTTATATCTTTATTACGAAGTGTACCGGTATAATTCAGTATGCGAAGATCGGGAGTAAATTTACTTGCTTCCATCTCCCAGTTATAAATGAGTGATGTAGGCATTACCAGTAATGATGTACCAGCACCCGCTTCTTTTTCGGCCAGCAACATAGTAAGGGTTTGCACGGTTTTACCCAAACCCATATCATCGGCAAGACATCCTCCTAATTTATACTCATGCAAAAAGCGAAGCCAGTTAAAACCAGCTTTCTGATACGGACGTAACTCGCCTTTGAAACCTGTTGGTAAAGGATAATCTTTTATACCACTGAACGATGTAAGCGAACGCAGCTTCTCACTCAGCTGCACTTTGGCAAGATTACCTTCTTCGAGTTCTTTTACCAGGTTAAGGTGATGTTTGCGCAGTACTGGTTTCTCATTATCACCATCGGTCTCGCTTAACGAGAAGAGGTCTGCATATTTTGTAAGCCATGCTTCCGGTATAATGGCTATTTCTCCATTGGGAAGTTTGAACTCCACTTTTCTGCGCATGATCAGCTTACGAAGTTCCTTGAATGGAATTTCGAACTCACCAAACTTGATCTTGGCGTGGATATCAAACCAGTCTATATTTTCTTTTACTTCAACTTCAATAACCGCTTTACCAACAAAGTATTTTTTGTCGCGGCTCTCGGGTTGACTCACTTCAAAACCGAGGTTGAGTAAATTTACCCTGTTCTCATTCAGCCATGAAAATGCTTCTGACTTCGGTATAGCTACACGAAAGCCTTTCATGGGAAGTCCTAATTTTTGAAGCGTATGTAAAAAGTTACGCTCTACATCGGTAAGGCGAGTAACGCGGTGGAATACATAACCATCATCACCCTGCTTCTCCAGCGTAACACTTACGGGGCCTATATTATCTCCGCGAAAGCGATGCTTGCCATATTTGAATGAGAGATCGAAAACAATTTTACCAGATTCATCACTGGTGTCTTCCGGTGGCGGTCCTGCATCAAACAACGATGGTGCCGCAGAAGGTTGCGTGGTATGCAACTCCGAAAGTGTAAGTACCGGGTGCGGATCGTATACCGTTTTGTTGATCTCGAATCCATTTGCCTCCACATCATCAAACGATGCAATGAGTGGTGCTACAAATCGGTTGTAGTATGTCTCTTCTACATTCTTTGGTATAACTACAAATTTCTTCGTAAAGAACGGGATGAGTTTTTTACCATCTACATACTTTTCAAAGCCGTATAGATTTCCATTCAATACCATCCATGCAGGGTTCTTACAAATGAGGTAAGCCGATGCATTGGGTAAATCCAGTTTTTTATCCTGGAAGAAAACAGACGGGTAATAGTTTGTGTTATCTTCTGTGCGCTTAAAATGAAATTGAATAGAAGCACGTTTCTCCAGTACTTCAATTTTTTTCCATGTAGGTTCGCCATCATTACCCATTTCAAAGAGTTGCTTACCCTTCATCTTATCAAGAATGCGGGCTCTTCGTTTTTCAAGGTAATCTTCTATTTGCTCCTGTATCAGTTCATTGCCTTTTGTTTTGTCGTATATCTTGGCAAAGAATTCTTCTGGCTTCATGAATTTGGCAGAGAACTTCTTCACGATAGCTTCCTGCTGCATAGAGTCCATCAACTCGATCAATTCAAAGTCGCGGGCATCAAGTCCTTTGGAAAATTCGCGTGCATTTTTCGAAGAGATGTTCTGATGTTGATACGTGAGCTTTCCTTTATCGTCAAGATGGACGATATAGGATTCGAAAATATAGCCCAGGTATTCGTGCTGATACAACGAATATATTATCTGGAACGGCTGTGAAGACGACACTTTCATGCAAAAAACGATTTTTTGATGAAAAAAGAATTCGAATATTACGCATAAACGCCATAAGAAGCGACACCTTTTTTAAATATATGGTACACGAATCTTACAAACGTTTTTCGTGTTAAAACACTGATCAAACGAGTAACAGTTCAGAGGGGTAAATTAAAGTTGCTGCGGAGAAACAAACCGCGATGCCAGCACGGCTGGCCGCGATGAAATAAGAAATGTTATAACGGAAACCACACCTAAAGTAGCCACAAAGTCCATCCATGAAATTTTTATAGGATAACCTTGTGTAATGGAAGTTTCCATCCCCATGGAGATAATACCAAAGCTAAGCTGCAGCCAGCAAAAAAGTCCGCCCAGTACAAGACCAACCAATGCACCGGTAAACGCTATCAACGCACCTTCGGCCAAGAAGATGTTTCTGATGAGGCGTTGGTCTGCTCCCATCGCTGCCAGGATAGATATATCTTTTTTCTTATCGATGGCCAGCATCATGAGACTGAAAAATATATTGATGGAACCAATGCCCAGCAGCAGCGTGAGTGACAAAAACGTAAAGAGCTTTTCCATTTTCAGCAGGCGGTATAAATCCTTATGCTGCTGTTCCTGGTTAAGCACATTAAAAGAATCTCCCAATAATTTTTGAAGTCTGCGCTGTACATCGTTGATGTTCTCACCCTCCTGCGTTTTTATTTCCAGCGAAGTTCGTTTGTTGTCGTAGTTGAGAAGATCCTTGGCAAAGTCGAGCGGCACCAGCACATAGTTTTCATCTATATATTGAATGATGGAAAACACGCCACCGGGAACAATGTTCATTTTAGAGTACATGCGCGAAGGATCTGTCACACTCGTCTTCACGTCCTTGATATAATATATCTGCATGGTAAACATCGGATCCTCCACTGCAAGTGTGAGCGTATTGCTTACACCCTGCCCTACAATGGCATAATTTACCTTACCGTTCTTCAGACGAAGTTTACCTTGTGTTATACTCTCCAGTGGAATGCGTTCCTGCTCAATAAAGTTATCGCTTACACCTTTCAGTGTTACAATCTGGTTGGCATCGCGGTAATGAACATAGGCATAATCTTCAATAACTTCGGTTACGAGCTTTACGCCTTCTACCTTTTTTACCTTGGACAGAAACTCGTCCGAAACCTTGAATGATTTTCCAACAGCAGCCTCAACTTTGATCTCCGGGTCAAATGAGTTGTTGAGCGAACGGAGTAAATCTTCCAGACCATTAAAAACAGAAAGTACAATGATCAATGCCGCGGTGCTAAAGGCAACACCCACCATCGAAAGGATGGAAATGATGTTGATGAAATTCTTTTTCCGTTTGGAAAAGAGATACCGCCTGGCAATGAAGAAGGGAAGATTCAAGAAGAGCTGTTTTTAGAGGTACTCACTGTTTAAACATTCCTGACGTTTACTTATCCTTATCTGCCGGTGGAATGTGCAGGTTTTTGATCAGTTCATCCATGCGCTGTGCATTTTCCTCCACTTCGTCAATATAAAAGATCAGCTCCGGAATGATACGAACCTGCTTTCCAATCTTTTCGCCCAATGCGTGCCTGATCTCTTTTTTACGCGAATTGATCTTATCGAGTATGCCCTGCTTATCTTTAGCCAGCATCATGCTGATGTATATTTTGGCTACGCTCAGGTCGGCACTCACTTTCACATCTGCCAGTGTAATAAAGGCGTTGTCGAGTATGCCGCGCTTATCGCGTTGAAAGATATCGCTTAGCTCTTTCTGGATAAGCTTGGAGTATTTTAATTGTCTTGTTGAACTCATAAATAAATCGGGCCCTTTAATTTACGGAAGTCTTTCGTCACTAATTCCCTGACAAAGATGAAAAAACATGCGAATCATTTCAATCTTTAAAACTACTGCTCTATTTTTCGAACTACTTTAAACAGAAACTCTTTTGCTCCAATACTTTCGAATAAATGATCCGTACCGACTGCTGGGGTTATTGGTCATCATGGTAGTGATCAGTCTTCCGCTTTTCCTGGATACTCCGCCCATGACGTACCCAGAATTAAAAAGCATTCTGGTGGGTGAAAAAGTTCATAGCGGAAGCTCACTTTACTCGGAAGTTATAGATTCCACCGCACCGCTTGCCGGCTGGTTCGATGCGCTCTTTGAAATGATCTTTGGCCGCTCGCTTACTGCCCGCCATATACTGGCATTCTTTATACTCTTTACGCAAGCTGCATACCTCGGCATCATCTTCATCAACAAGAAAGCTTTTGCTGAAAGTACATTTATTCCGTCTGTTGTATTTGCGTTCCTGTTCTTCTTTTCGTTCGATACGCTTTCGCTGAATGCAGAACTTCTAGGCTCCGGATTTTTACTACTGGCTCTTCATAACCTCTTCCGACAGATCGAGTTCCGTGAACAGGGAGATCCTTCTATTTTCAATCTCGGTTTTTATATCGCACTGGCAACACTGTTTTCATTTTCATTTATAGTGTATCTGCTGGCAGCTATTGTTATACTCATGGCGTTTACACGCAGTGCAGTGCGCAGTTATCTGCTTATGATATTCGGATTCTTGCTTCCGCATTTACTGATGATAAGCATTTACTATCTGAAGGAAGGACTGCCTGAACTCTGGGACTATTATTACCTGCCTAACCTGAGTTTTAAAAGAGATATTTTTATAGGTGCCAAAGGTTTATTTATACTGGGTGCGGTGCCTCTTGTATTCCTGGTTGTTTCCCTTGTGATGCTGAACCGCGATGCACGCTTCACCAAGTATCAGTCGCAGTTGGTGCAAACCATGTTCTTCTGGATGATCTTTTCGTTTCTGCAGATATTTTATTCCAAAGATCTGCGGCCGCAAAGTCTCATTACGTTAATACCTGCGTTCAGCTTCTATATTTCACATTTCCTGTTATTGATACGCAGACGAAAGTTTGCCGAGATAAGTATCTGGGTGTTGCTGGTAAGTGTAGCGGGTATAGCATACCTGGCGCGCTATAATAAAATAGGTGGTGTAAATTATGAGTACCTGCTGGTACCGGATAACAAATCTGCCAACGCCATACGTGATAAACGTGTGCTCATGCTGGGCGATGACTTCTCCATTTATAAACACAACAACCTTGGTTCGGGTTTTTTGAACTGGCGATTGTCACGCGAAATATTTGAGCAACCTGATTATTATGAGAATGTCATTCTGATCAACAATTCGATCACGCATGATCCTCCACAGGTAATCATCGATCCTTCCAACCTGATGCCCTATGTATTTGAGCGATCGCCTACATTAAAAGCTAAATATACCTTATCGGGTAACGGACTTTATACTATTAAGAATTAGCAGGGATTTTTTCTGGCCCGCGTTTTTAATCACGCTTCGTTATGGTTGATGTAATTATTATAGGAGCTGGTGCTGCTGGTTTGGCAGCGGCACGTATCATCAGTAAAACGGGTAAAACGGTAACGGTGTTGGAAGCACGCAATCGTGCTGGCGGCAGGATATATACCTTGCACAACGATGAATTCTCCTTTCCTGTTGAAGCCGGTGCGGAATTTATTCACGGCAATCTTCCCTATACTACCGCCTTGCTGAAAGAAGCAGAAGTGTCATTCTATGAAACCACCGGCAATACGTGGAATGTAAACAACGGACAAGTAAGTGAAGGAGATCTTTTTCCGGAGGAGTGGGAAGAGCTGCTGAGAAAACTCCATGCGCTGGAGCATGATATGAGCATTGCTCAATTTCTCGATCGCTACTTTCATGAGGATAAGTATACTTCGCTTCGTAACTCCATTATTCGTTTTGTGCAGGGCTACGATGCTGCCGATACAAACAAGGCAAGTGCATTCGCTTTACGCGATGAATGGAGCGAAGAAAACCTTACCGGTTACAGACCACATGGTGGATATTCTTTATTGATAGACTTTCTGGTGAATGAATGCCTTCAGCAAGGCGCTGTGTTTCACTTTAACAATGTTGTGCGTGAAATATACCACAACAACGATCAGGTGGAAGTAAAAACCGAAAGTGGAGAGCGTTTCCTTTCAAAGAAGCTATTGATCACAATTCCTCCGGCCGTGACGAAGGCGGGCGGTATCATGTTTACACCTGCTATTGATGATCACATGCGTGCTATCCGGAAAATAGAAACCGGCAGTGTTATTAAATTTCTGGTGGAGTTTAAAACTGCTTTTTGGGAGCAGGAGGAGAATTCAGCACTATATCGTTCAATGCCGGGTTTACAATTTGTTTTTTCAGACGCATTTATACCTACCTGGTGGACGCAGCAACCTGTACCCGATCCGTTATTAACCGGGTGGCTCGCAGGACCTGCGGCTTTCGATAATACAAAAGATGAAACTGCATTATTGCGTGAGGCTGTTCAAGCACTTGCCTATATATTCGGGTGCACTACACAAGCTATCGGGCAACAGATCAAGGCCATGAAAGTAATCAACTGGGGAGCTGATCCTTTTGCTCGTGGCGCTTATGCGTATAAGACTGTCGATACAAACTCTGCATTGGCTATACTTTCGCAGCCTGTTAACAATACTATATATTTTGCCGGTGAAGCATTTTACAACGGCTCTGAAATGGGAACGGTAGAAGCTGCTCTTGCCAGCGGAACTGCCACTGCGCAAAAAATACTGTCCTAAAAAGAAAGGGCTGTGGTAACAGCCCCTTCATAGGATTAGGAAAGTAAACTAAAACTAAAAACTATTTCTTAACCAGACGTTGCTTGGACACCTTACCATCAACGTTCACAGTAATGATATATATACCGGTTGGAATCTGTCGCGTGGTGAAGTCAAGCGTGATCTGCGATACTCCCTGTTGTAATTCCTGAAGTACAGTATAACCACTCATATCCTGCAATTCGATCGATACATTTTCACTTGCAGAAGCGAGTGTCAGGTTTAATCTATCCGTAAATGGATTCGGACTAACCTGTATACCGAAAGAGCGGTCTCTGCCATCAACCGTTGTTGTATCCGCTTCAGTCGCAGCCATTGTTGACTCTTCGTCTGAAGCTGTACGAGCCGTGGTTGTTGAGGCTTGCGTTGCAAGTGCTATAATTTCGATACCGTTTACCTGCGGATTACCAACCTGGCGAACAAAATCAAGATCCAGTGTACCATCGGTTACCGTTACTTCAAATTGTTTTTTCAAAGCCTTCATGCCAGCTTGTGCATATATATCAATGTTGCTGACTTTACGTGCACCTTCTGCATTGACGTGAAATACACGTGCACCGGCTTTCTTAACACCACCCGTATAAGGACTCTCGGCAAAGTATAGATTTACCTGGTATGTTCCGTTCTGCACCGGGAAGTTCCACTGCATAACCGTTCCGCCATAGTCGGGCGAGTAACGATTCGGACCAAACAAATTGTTCGGTGCACCGGTAGTATTTGTTCCGGTCCAGCTTGAACCACCGGAGGTGTAGTTTGCACTCTTGCTATCCAGATATTTCGATTTACCGGCTTGGGTGTCGGCCGTCCAGTTTATTGGACTGGCTCCGATAGTAGCACCACCGGTATTTACTCTATATATAGGAGTTGCTGATGACACCGGAGGTTTCGAAGATGAACTTGATACCGTTACAACGACATCGTCATACGCAGAAGCTCCTGCATTATCTTTAACGGTGAGTCTGAACGTATATGTTCCAGCCACCAACGCTGATGCTGTGAGCTTGGCAGTAGTTGCGCCACTTAGTGTAGCAGACGGTCCACTTTGTTTCGTCCATGCATACGATGCTATACTTCCATCCGCATCACTCGCTGTACCCTGAAGTGTTATACTTGATGTCGGCAATGTTATTGTTTTATCGGCACCTGCGTTAACCGTTGGCGCACTGTTGCCGCCAGCTTGTAATTCAAACGCCCCGATATCATATACACCACCGGCAGGTCTTGATTTCTTGTCGAAGTCGAACGTAACACCGTACGATGAAGTAGTGGTACCTTTGTTCAAAGCGGGAGATGCCGTTAACAAGTGGTAGTCGTATGAAGATGCGTTTACAAATTTTGCATCAGCAATATTGTTGCTATAAAAGTTATTGAGCTCCTGAAGTTTTACAGTCGGGTGTACCTTGTTCACATATTTGCCGGAACCTGGCTTGATCACAATGTTATTGATAAAGTGATTCATGCTGACACGTTCCGCTGCGATCTTCAAACCATCGTCACCCGGATTGATGATCGTGTTGTTCACGAATGAAAATCCGGGACCAAGTGTACCAATCGTTGTTGCATCATCACAATATATACCGCTGCTGCCGGCATCAATAACAATGTTGTTATATATCTTATTGTCGCCCTTTCCCTGTATTAGTATACCGTTACCAGGACCTTTACGAACCTTGTTGTTGTAGAGCAATCCTCCGGTGCCGAGTCCTATCTGTATACCGTTGTTCTGGTAGTTTGCAAAAGGATCCTGACCAAACAGTTCGATATCGTTGCTGTAGATCTCACAACCGGATGTAGCAGCACCTACCTGAATGGCTTCTGCGCCAGTTCGCTTCACGATATTCTTATATACTTTACAACCTACAACATCGTGTGGAAATAGCAGGGTGCCCAGGCAAAGTGTATTTCCGTTCCATCCATTATAGAATGAGTTACCGATATACATACCTTCACCGCCTACATCATGCACATAGTTATCGTGAACAACAACATTATACATGGTAAACCTTCCGCGGTTTGCTGTGAGGTCGCAGCGAGGATCTGTTTTCGCCATAATGCCTGAGAAACCGGCACCGGCAACTTCAACGTTTTCAATTTCTACATCAGAACTTAAATCGGATACTACCAATGCGTTCGATCCTGCTTTTGTTGTTTTGCAGCGTATACCATATTGTTTACTGGCATCGCCTGTTCCTGAGATTTTGAAATACCGACTCGTTGAAACCCATATCGAATAGTTTCTGTCTCCGTTCTCTACATTTGCCACGCCACCACAGTTCTTAATAATAACGGGTTTATCTGCAGTCCCAATAATGTTTGAAAATCGCAGTACACTTCTTGTACCTGCCTGTAAACAAATAACGTCACCAGGTTTAATGCCTAATGCCTTACCATCAACGTTTACTTCACTCAGTTTTACAGTGTACTTACAATTACAATTCTGCGCCCATGAAAAATGTACCGATAAACAAGCAACCAACACGAAGACAATTTTCAACATGGTTTTTCCTCTCATGATCTAGACTTAGGGTTTTATTATTAGCGAGCACCAGCACCTTGCTGATAATTTTTTTGATCGCACAAAATTATTCTGGCTGGAACAGTTTTTTCTGTTTCATAAAACATGAGCATTACATGCGCCAGAGATGCAACTAGATTATACCTGAACCAGAGACATGGGTAGAGCACCAACAGAATGAGCAACAATATTCACACGTGATGTGTATATATCTATATACTCATTAAACTATATATGGGCTCATGAAGATTAAAACGCGGTATTAAATCGGGCGCAATGTGTAATTATTTTGGCTTGTGGACAAGTGTTCTACAAGAGTGTCTCATTTTTGATTACACTGTGACTGTAGAAATTTTTTACACAGTTAAGGGTAAGTTTCAATATATACCGATGAGACAGTCGAAAATCTGTATCAACTGCATCAGCCTCCAATATTAAATTTTTAAAAAATTTTTTGTCTCATCGCATAATTCTATGCCAACATTTCATTGGAGACTTTTACTCCTCAATTTGTAGTGTAGAGCGCTGTGGAGCGTGTCTCACCTATATAAATATGAAAAACAGCCATATAGCACAAAAACAGTACAGCAAAAGTTGAAGTGTCTCAAATTATAGAAGGTGAATAGGACAGCGATCATTACCATTAGGACAATGCAAGAACAAATTATATCATGATGTAACACTATTCGGTTTAACATCAACGGTGCGTTAGATCGGAAAATGTCGTCCATCCTCGTTGTCTCAAATTCAATTTCACGGAGGCACGGAAGAGACACGAAGGGATTCACAAAGACAATGCCTGGCCCACGTCTTAGCTTCAGAACAGCTATGAGACATGAATAGGACAGTGGTATATTTTGCGTAACGCGGAGTATATATTGTGCAGAGCCCGATGCATTTGAGACAGGCTGAAAAAGAAAAAGACAGATATAGTATCTGTCTTTCGTTGTTTGTACCCGGGGCGGGAGTTGAACCCGCACGACTATTACTAGCCACAGGATTTTAAGTCCTGCGTGTCTACCAATTCCACCACCCGGGCGTCCCTCTGACTATTCATCAGCGGAGCTTGGTGTAAATAAAGAAAGTGTGAGGGTTCTCACACTTTCTTGTTCTGTTAATCTCTCCTGTTTGGAAGATTAAGAGCGGGAAACGAGGCTCGAACTCGCGACCCCGACCTTGGCAAGGTCGTGCTCTACCAACTGAGCTACTCCCGCTTATCTGGCCCTTTGTTCCGTAAAGGGAGTGCAAATTTAAAGCGGAATAACAAATTTCCAAATGATTCTTTAAATCATGCAGATTTTTTCATCGCCTCAAATTCTTTTCGAAGCTCCATAGCATGTTGTTTGTTCTTCGAGTGCTTGATATGATGCGGTACTCCTTTAAGATCTGATATCAACCCTACCGCCTGGAAACTTCTTAATATATAGTATGTTATATCAATCTCCCACCAGAAAAATCCTTGTCTGCCCGATACTTCATAGTAGTGGTGGTTGTTATGCCAGCCTTCACCTAATGTTAAAAGTGCAAGCCATATACTATTGCGCGATTCATCATTAGACTCGTAACGCTGCGTTCCAAACTTGTGCATGATCGAGTTGATCGAGAATGTACCGTGGTATAAAATAACGGTGCTCAAAAAGAAACCGATAAACAACGAAGAGAAACCTGCTGAAGTAAACATGGCAGTTATACTACCACCGTTTACAATTCCACCAAGTGCCATCACTACTAATGCAAGAATAGTTGGAGGCACCAGGTAATGTTTATTAAGCCACATCAGCTCAGGATACTTCGAGTAATCGCCAATGGTTTTGTAGTCTGTTTCCTTAAAATCAGGACCAACGATCCATCCGATGTGTGAATACCAGAATCCATAAATTTTCATGGAGTGCGGATCGGCCGGTGTATCGCTGTGGCGATGATGATGACGGTGATGTGCAGCCCACCACAATACTCCTTTTTGTGCTGATGTTTGCGCCATAAACGCAATCACAAACTGGAACCAACGTGATGTTTTATACGATTTGTGTGCAAAGTAACGATGATAACCTCCAGTAACCCAAAACATACGTGATACATATAGCAATGCGCACATGGTCCAGTCGAACCACGTAGCACCTGTCCATATAGCTCCAAGTGGTAAAAGATGTACTCCAAAAAATGCCAGCTCCTGGACAAGAATTGGTTTTCTGCGTACTTCTGGTGTTAGTGTTGTATTCGTCATTGGTAACTAAACAAAGATTCCGGAAATAAATTCAGATGGGTAAAGTGGGTTATATTTTGTGTACCGTACTACAAAGGTAAATCATAATGAAATAATGGTTTTACTCATGTAATAATTTCTTGTAGAGCAAACAAGTGTGTGGTAGTCAATTGTTTAATTTTACAATACTTTCTGTGAGTGGAATATGATGGCCCGATTTTGGTGTTATCTTTACAGTCCCTTACGGAGGCACGAATGAATCAGGCGCAGACCATAGCATTATATCAACCACTTCTTCACGCAATCGCCTATAACCTGGTGCGTTGTAAAGAAGATGCTGAAGATATTGTGCAGGAAACATTCACAAAATGGCTGAGCATCGATCAACAAAAAATTGATAACACCAAAGCATATCTTATTCGCGCTGTTACCAATAATTGTCTGAATCATCTTAATTCGCTGCGCAAGAAAAAGGAAGAGTATATCGACAATGTTTCCGAGATGATTAAACATTTCAAGGAAACTAATCTTGCTCACCTGGATATGGATGCTGCCATTAAAGTGCTGCATACAAAACTGGAACCGCTGGAGCGCGCTGTATATCTGCTGAAAGAAGTTTTTGATTTTGATTACGAGGAACTTCAGCAAACCTTCGACAAGAAAAAAGATCACTGCCGCCAGTTATTTTTTCGCGCGAAGAAAAAATTAAGTGAAGAAACATCTAAGATCGACCTGCCCGATACATCCAAATTCCTGGAGAGTTTTCGAAATGCGTGTCATTTGGGTAACGCCACCGAGCTCATTCAAGAGCTGAAAAATGACATTGCCGCTGCCATCAGCAAAAAATTTTAAAAATCTTTTCCTTTTCTGTCACAAATCCGGTTGTCACTTGTCTTACAGTAAAAGGCTCTGTAAGAGCCTCGATTAATAAGTTTTATCTACAACCAAATTTTCACATGATCGTCATTTTTGCATTTTTTATTGGGCACTGGTATCTCTCCCTTTTCTTCCAGACATTTTTTCTGCACCGGTACGCTTCCCATAAGGCGTTCACGATGAACAAATTCACGGAGAAAGTATTCTTTGTTTTAACGTGGATTTTTCAGGGCTCCAACTATTTAAGTCCATACGGCTATGGCGTTATGCACCGCATGCACCATGCTTTTGCTGATACTGAAAATGATCCACACTCACCAAAGTATGATGAGACCATCTGGAACATGATGTGGAAAACAAAAACAATATATTCTGACATTGCTAATCGCAGAATGGTTGTTGACCCGCGTTTTACAGAAGGAGTTCCGCAGTGGGAAGCCTTCGATAAATTTGCGCGCTCATGGCCGTCACGCATTTTCTGGGCAGCAATATATATCGCCATCTATGCTCAGTTTGCAACAGCATGGTGGTTATGGTTATTGCTACCAATCCATTTCTTAATGAGTCCTATACACGGAGCAATCATCAACTGGTTTGCACACAAGTATGGCTACAGAAACTTTGAGGTTGGCGATACATCTAAAAACTTCCTGCCGGTAGATTTTCTGATGATGGGCGAAAGCTATCACAACAACCACCACAAACACGGTGGACGTGCAAACTTTGGTGGCATTCGCTGGCACGAGATCGATCCTACTTATGTGGTTATTAAGGTGTTGGACAAATTGAATATTATTCAAATTGCGAGACGCAAAGAAGTAAGCCTTGAAAATGTGAAGAAGGCTGCCTGATAAAACTGATAAAGACTATTTATTGAATCCCCTTAGGAATTTCTTAAGGGGATTTTTTATTTTATACAGACGAAAGGATTTTATCTGAGACAGATCCTGCCAGATAATTAGTTTAAAATTTTTGTCGAGGGAAAATCTTGAGAAGATGAGATTAAAAAATTCGCTAACGGAGTTATTCTTTAGAAAAAGAAAGTGGTGATGGAGGGAATCGAACCCCCGAC
>CBIHOZ010000017.1:0-65274 GCA_966211525.1 uncultured Chitinophaga sp.
TGAGTTCTGCACGTGCACCGGAAGTTGTTGCCTCCTGCGGATCAATGGATGTTATACTATGCCCAATGGTAGGCCCGTTGATTTTTACAAAATGAAGTCCCATTGTTTTTGCGAGATACTCCATCAATGTAGTTTTACCATAGCCCGGAGGAGACACGAGTAACAACATCCCCATGCGAGCCGTACGTTTGTCGTCACCTGCTGCACCAATCTGTTTGGCAAGGTTAGCACCGATCAACGGAAAGTATACTTCATTGATGAGGCGATTACGAACAAACGAACTCAATACCTTTGGCTCCAGTTCGCTGATCTTTAACTGCTGGCGATACTCCTGCACCAATTGTTCCTTGAGTTGATTGAACGATGTAAACGCAGGAACGATTGTATCGAAGTACCCGCGCAGCTTCTTCATGAAGTGATGAAAGTTCAGTATATATTTACCTTCACCCGGTATCACGGCATGTGTGCCTTTTAACCCGGTGAGTTCAATCGAATCTGCGGCAGGCCGTTCGCGGTACGCATGGTCTTTGAAAAGAAGCAGACAGGCGGCCTCGTCAATATATAGTTCATCCGCTGTCACCGATGGTGTTTGAAGAAACGCACGCAGCCAGCTTTGAATTATATAAAATCGCTCACCTGTATCGAAGCCCGTGTTATTTACTTCCTGCAGGAATAGTGCCGCCCGCTTTTGTGCCGTTAAATACTCATCAAATGCTTTCCGAAGGTGCAGCGCCTGTTGACTGCATGTAAAATGTCTGGCGGTGGAAAGTTCCAGATATAGGTATAGTGCTACATCATTCGCATCTACCGATTCGTATGCAACCTTCGACTGCGAGAATTGTGATGACAACTCTTTTTCTACAAACCCGGCACGCTTGCTTTGGGGGAAACTCTCCTGTATGGCATAGGCTGCCGTGATCAGCTGTTGCAACTTGCTGCGCGAAGCTTCGTCCAACCCAAACCAGAACAGTTGAGCCGCTACGCGAACCGAAGGTGGAAACTGAAGTATATCCAGCTCCGCCTGAAGTTTTTTAAGTCCCTGGTATATAACGGCCGCATCAGTGTTGTGAACTCCTTTGAGATAGGCCGCTGCATAATCGCGCTCGGTCCGATCATTCAGAAAAGTCTCATAGTTCCAGGATGTGTTATACTGCAGACTTTCCAGGTACGTTTGATAGGCCAGATATTCCGAACGATATACTTCTGTATTTTCAGAGATCAGCTCCTGCTCCCATATAGCACGATGCTGATATAGTGATTCAGCCGTTACCTGTTTATAGAAGCTCGTTCCCAGGAGATGAAAAAACAAATTCTCATTTCTGCGGATGATCGTAAGATCAAGCACCTGTTTATTTACAATGAACTTGTAATTACCGAGTGCTATTATATTCTGACCATCAACAAAAAGATCTGTCTTGTCTTTGAGATTTCGTAATGCCGTTTCCTGTGCGACTTTAACGAGATTCTCGAGATTTTCTGCTTTCGCCACATCACCGAGTTCTTTTAACTCGTCCATCAGGTTACGCACTTTGTCTACCATCAGGTCGGTAGAGAAAAACGCATATATACTTTCTTTGTCATTAAAAGACTGCGCTTTGTTCTCGATGTTTTTCAGAACACGCAAACCAATCTGTTCCAGTGCTGTCGTACGCTTGTTCAGTTGTGCGATCAGCATTTCCTTTTTGCCATTGAAAGCTTTGATGACCTCGTCACGCTTGTCTGCAATCTTCAGAACAAATTCATCAAAGTCTGCAAACTTGCTTTCCAGTTCCTCCACTTGTATACCGACCTTCGTGAAATACTCTTCACATTTTTCCGGAGTCGTGGAGAGGTCTAGAAAGTTTACTATACTCTGATCGAGCAACGTAAGTTGTGCATAAAACTGTCCGGTTGATTCCTGCGCTCGCAAGGCAGTGATTACGCGAACCAACTCTGCCTTCACTTCATTCAGTGATGCAAAGATCAGCGAGATCTTTTCAACGATACGTGTAGTCTGTGTGGTGTCTTCAATCTTGAGACTGTTCAGAATATCGATCAGCATCTCCAGTCCCGAAGAAATTTCCTTTACACTTTGTTCTACCGGTTGAGCATCGATAACTTTTGTAACAAGACTTGCTGCTTTTCTAAGCTCGGCAACTTTTTCCGCGTAAGGCGCTAATGCTTCTTCTTTCAGCAGGAAAGCAACGGTGTCCTGTGACAGCGAGCTGTTGTATTGCGCGAGTGTTTCTTTCAGTACCCCCACTGCATTCGTATCGATATACCGAATGTTCTGCAGATCGATAACGGCACCCTGCATACTCCGTGTGGCTGCCAGTAATTTTACAAGCTGGTCCAGTGACGTGATGGTTGCGCCTTTCACATCGATCACGAGTTGATCCACCCGCTTCTGCATGCCGATGAGATTGTCTTTGGCATGCTGGCGTTGCGCCTGCACTTTTGCAAATTCATCGATAGCCGTGTTAGCTATATTTCGAATCTGTGTAAGCGGAGTTGCGAGATCAAATGTAGCTTCATCTTTTAACCAGAAGTATGAATCGACTATATCATTCGCGCGCTTGTGTATATCTTCATAAAGATCTTCGTAGCTGTCTTCTTTTTGTAAAAGCTGTATGATTTCCTGGCTTTCACTCATCGCGCTCACGATGTCTTTATTACCAATCTTATACAGCACGTTATTACTCATGGCTGTATTTTCCTGGAGCGTAGCGGTATAAGGCGTTTGCCAGATCTGTACCTGGTGATGTCTCACGGCTTCATTCTCCGATCGGAAATATACCAGCATACCATCATTGAATACCGTAAAACCGTTACAGATGATCGGAGTCTCTACCTGTTGTGCGATCATGTTGTACGACATCAGCACATAGGTATTGGTCTGCTTCTGATAGAATATATACAGGAAGTCTTCACCGTTGGGAGATGTAATACTGTTACTATATTCCAACTCCGTTATGTTGAGCTCGAATATTTTATGTTCTCCGTTTTGCAGGTAATAACCATTCGGGAAAACTATACCCTGGTTATCCGGCAGCAAAACACCAGCCTCAAGCAGACTGTTGATCGGGAGAACCTGTTTGGTTCGCACATTGAAAATATAGGCGCGAAAGTTCTCTCCATACGGTTTTATCTTGATCGGTATAAGATTTCCAAGATCAGCATAGTGATATTCGGCATCATCCAGCTGCTGATCTTTATTCAACACAGGCTCCGAGTAAATTCCTTTACCGGTATCGGTGTTGTTTTCAATTTTAAAAGTAATATCACCGTGAAGTGCTTCGATGAATACTTTATCTAAAATTGATATATGCGGATATAGACCTAACCGGCGATTGCCGAGTTCAGTCTTTACCCAATCAAATTCGTGTTGAGGTGCCCGCTTTACTTCATGTATACTCCGGTCATCCAGATATACCAGTTTGTCGTCTTTGATCAACCATTTAAAAGCCTTCCGGTCGTCAGGACTTTTACTGGTTTGAAAGATCATATATAGGTGATTCTCGGTCTTTACAAACTTCGCAAAGATCGAGTCCCTGTAGTATTTGTAAAGATTGCTGAAGTCTGTAACGAAGCTTTCGTCTTCAATCAACGTAAGCGGTTCCGGAGCGAAGTGATCTCCGGTAAATTTATATATACTGAAAACATCGCTGAGCTTAATGTTTTCGCGCAAACCAAAATGAACGTTATAGCCGAAGATAGTAAGATTACCGAAGGCCATAATGCCGCGTGGCACTCCACTGTTCACGGTAGTGATGCGTTGGTTGGCGACCAGTTGAAACCCGGTGGAATTGAATATCTCCTTGCGGGCGTTATTCAGCTTCGCGAGTCTTTCCGACAAATTCAACCGTTGTTCTTCGAGTCGCTTCCGGATGATCTCGTATGTTCCGGAATCCAATATTGTATTTGTGTTTTCAGTACCTGCCATTAGGGAAAAAGATAAACGCTGATGAACATCTATACATCTGTAAAAATTACTGCCACACCGGCTGAACCGGGACGGTTGTGAAGTCCCGGTTCAAGGCTGATGAATTTCGGCTCCGCTGAGAACCATCGGTAATGGATGTACTACAGCTTCCTGTTCGACAATCCCAGGCTATTTGCCAGGTTCGCGAGATTCAGTAATGATGGTCGATCTTCCTCAGAACTATTCTGCTGCATCTTCAGAATCAAACTTGAAATAGTCAGGTTTTTAATATCGTTCGAGGTGATATTATACTTTGCTGCGAAGTCGCGAATGCGCGTCAGGAGATCGCCACCATTCCCTCCTTCTCCGAGTATAGCAGTTTTGATCTGTGTTGCATTTTCACTTTCGTTGATCAAACGATCAAAACCTTTCGCGTTCGAAACCTGGTTGACTATATTCTGGAAGAACATGGTTTCACCACCCACGATATCAATCTTCGCAGACTTCAATGCCTCGCCTAATATAGCGGCCTGTGACTGCGCGATCTGTGTTTGAATGTTGATCTGCGCAAGTGCTATATCTCTTTCTTTTGCGAGCAACAGTTTAAACTCTTCGTGATCTTTTCCTACACCGTCCAGCTTCTTCATCGCTTCGGCTTTCTCCTGTATACCGGCAGCTTCTGCCAACGCTTTTTCTTTTGTTACCTCAGCCTCTGTTAAACCTTCTTTACGTTTCGCTTCGGCAACTTTCTCAATGATGGACGCATCTACTATACCTTGTCTTTCGGATGCTTCTGCTTTGGCGAGCATTACTTCTGCTTCAGAAAGTCCTTTCGTTGCTTCTTCACGAGCCTGCGCTTCTGCTAATATCTTACGCGCTTCTGCCTGTTTCACCGCTGCCTCTTTCTTGGCATCGGCATCAATGATCAATTGTTTTGCTTTTTCTTCTGCAGCTTTCTTCTCGGCCTCTGCAGCTTTAACAGTATAGATAAGTTTCTCTTCCGCCTGCTGACTTGCCTGTGTAATACCAACCGTCTTGTTACGCTCCACTTCGCGGAAAGCTTCGAGGTCTTTTACACCTTGCTGCTCTTCTACCACACCTTTTTCAAGACGTACGCGATCGCGGATAACATCCTGAATATTCTTACGCTCTACTTCTACAGTTTTCTCTTTTTCAATCTGCGCCAGTGTTACGATCTTCTCGCGCTCAGTAGCTTCCAATGCGCGGTCTTTTTCTACACGCTCGGTTTCTACAGCATTGGTGCGTTGTTTATTTTTTTCCGCAATGATGATCTGACGTAATTTATTTTCTTCCTGTACAGCAAGCGATTCTTCTGTCTTGATGCGAACGCTTTCAGACTTGAGTCTTTCTTCTTCTCTTACTTTAAGTATCTCCGCTTGTTCGCGTGCCTTTACGTTATCAATTTCTCTGCGCTGCTTTTCTTCTTTCTCCGCCATCTGACGCTCGAGTTCCAATATAGCTTCACGTGCTTCGACATCCTGCTTCTTGATCACTTTCTCTTCTTCACGTTTGATCAGGTTCGCTTTTATATTCTGCGCGGCAGTAAGCTCGGTAATCTTTTTGATACCCTGGGAGTCAAGTATATTTTGCGGACTCAGAAACTTTATTTCAGTCTGCTCGAGAAAATCGATCGCGCAGTCGTCAAGTATATATCCGTTAAGATCGGTTCCGATGATGTTCAGAATTTCTGTTCTGAATTCACGGCGAGCTTCATATAGTTCTATGAAATCAAACTTCTTCCCTACGGTTTTCAGTGCTTCCGAAAATTTTGCTTCGAAGAGATTACAAAGTGTCTCAATGTCACTGGCTCTTTCTGTACCGATGATCTGCGCTACATTCAGCACATCATCAACATTCTTGTTTACGCGAACGAAGAATGCAACTTTTATATCCGCGCGGATATTGTCTTTACAAATAAGACCATCCTGCTCAAGACGATCGATCTGTAATTTCTTTACAGAGATATCCATGATCTCCATCTGGTGAAGAATAGGTATAACATACATACCCTTGTTGAAGGCGACTTTACCACCGCCAACACCTGTGCGCACAATCGCTTTACCCTGCGGAATCTTTTTGTAAAAAGTCGCGAAAGCAAAGAGAACGATGAAAATAAAGAATACAATTCCGCCAAGAAGCAATAAGCTAATGCCACCAAGTAGATCCATAATAAAGGGAAAGTTTAAAGGTTAGAATTATAGTTGTAAAGGTTTATATAGAGTCTTATAAGGTCAAACGATGTTGGAAAGTGTAATCTCAGGCACAACCAGGTAAAACTTCTTATCAGATGATTCGTCTGTAATCATCACCTCGGCATCATACGCTATCGATTCACCGGTTTTACTTTTTACATTGATGCGGATAATATCACTTTGAATTTTTACTTCGGCAGCACCGATGGTATCACCGGAAATTGTAGATCGCATGCGCGCGATCCTTCCCAGTAACTCCTGCGGTTCTTCTCCATTATACCCCATGGCATCGTAAACTTTGATTAATGGTTTTGTTACATACCTGGTAACAAGATACGCGACAAAAAAAACGGGTATAAGAATGACTACCGATTTCCAGCCCCAACTGGTGAGTCCCAGAAATACCGATGATGTTAAAGTAATAATCCAGGCTATGAATTTGAAAACAGAATATACCACCATGAATGGCACCTTGCCGATATTCACAAATTCCAATGCCTTCTGAAAAAAGCTTTTGTCTCCGCTTGCATCATCAGCGTCAGCATCAACATCGGTATCTACATCGGCACCATGTACGGGAACGTCCGTGTCCACACCTGCATCGCCAAACAGATCTCCGGCAATGAATGTCGTTATCCAATATATAGCAGTAACTCCGGTGAGAACGGTCATGATCGCATTGCTCAGCGGATGAAAAAGCAGGTCGGTTATACTTGCCATCGGTAGGTAGAACAGGTTAACAGGTTACGATATACCTAATTTTTGCTTGATAGCCTGAAGATCTTTTTCAATAGACAATGAATCGTCCTTCAGCAAACTATCCAGCTCGTCTTTCTTGCTGTTTTTTTCACGGGATATTTCACCATAGGCCCGTGCGAGTGCTTCCTGATCTTCTACTTTGGTTCGCATGCGCTCGAGCATCGCTATTATACCATTGTTATCAACATGCGCCAGTTGTTTGTTTACTTGTTCGGTAGCTTTACTGACCTTCACCCGCGCCTTCAACGTGCGTAGCTCCTTCTCCCACTTCTCCATATTCTCTTTTAGAATTTCGGTGTTGCGCAGCATCTCGCGGGAAGATTGTTGCAATGCATTCACCTGGTGCCCGAGCTCTTCTGATTCGATATAGTATTTTTTATGAAGCGACAACGCTTCACGCGCAAGCTCTTCAGCCTTGACCAGGTCTACTTGTCCTGACTGCGCCTTTTGCATAATCAATATAGCTTTTTCAGCATAATTTCTTGACTCCTGTTGCACCTGAAGTTGATTATTCTCAGTACGTATAGCCAGTGCTTTTACTTTAGCATAAGCTTCCGTTGCTTCGGTAAGATCCGCGCGCAGTTCGCGAAGTCCCTGTTCCGTCATCTTGATAGGATCTTCCATCTTATCAACTGCTGCATGGATTTCAGCCTGTCCTATTCTGAAAAGTCTTTTGAAAATATTCATGACTGATAATTTTTAAGTGTTAAAAACAATCGTGCGTCTGATAATTATAGCTTGGAGAAATCAATGATCTGTTGCGAGAACTCACTCAGTAACAATCCAAGCGAATTCAACGCGCTCTCAAATTCATTGAAGTCTATATTTTGAAGTTGCATGGTATACCGGAACAATACCCGGTCGCCCTCCTCATTAATTACGAAAGCCCCGTGAATGGTATCCCGGTTTTTCTGTAACAGTTTTTTAAACATGTCGAGATTATCTTCCCGAAACGAAAACAGAAACTGTTCCATAATAAGAATAGGCGGTGCTATACCGAGAATCAGATTATGGATTCCATCGGGTTGGTTGTCGATCTTGAGTATACCATGCTGCTCATTCTTATACAGTATCCTACAGTTAAGCCTGAGTGCGAAATCTTCGATGGTCTCAAAATGATTCATGCGTTTAGTTTCTGCTGACTGAACAAATCTACCAACTACTTTTTACAATTGCAAAAAATATTAGCATTGTGATAATAAAAATTACAATTATATTTGACGGACATGACAAAGATTGGCGCCAACATCAAGAAGATCAGAACGACCAAAGGGTTGAGTCAACAGGCATTTGCAGACTTATTCAGCTTAACAAGAGGGAATATCTCCTCGTATGAGGAAAACAGAGCAGAGCCCCGGATCGAAACTGTCATCCAGATTGCCAATTATTTTAGCATACCGCTCCATCAATTTATTACACAAAACCTTTCCATTCACGAGATACTGAAATATAACGGAGATAAATTAATTGAGGATGAAAATAGCGTTATAAATCTTCAACTCCGGCAGGTGCCTTTCATTAATGATGCCATCTATATGAAGGGCTCCTACCAGCAAGTGTCGTTTAATGATCTGGACAGTTTTCCGAAACTTGTGCTGCCGGAAGTAAATAATCGCAATATGCTGGCGCTTAGCTTTAATCCAAATATAGCGCACCACGAATCGCTGCCACTCTATAATATAGGTGATGTACTGGTCTTTGAAGAGATTACCCAACAGAATATACATCTCTGCCCACAAAAGATTGGACTCTTCACTGCCGACCATGAAATCATAATCGGTAAGTACGAGATGAAGGACGAAAAAATGGATCTCGTATTAAACGATTTCAAAAAAGAACGATTCGACTTCAAGTCTGCCCAGCGATTCTGGAAACTGTTCGCTATATATCAGCACGAGAAATAAAAGGTGCCAGAATATATTGCTATATATAGTGTAGGACTACGCGACAAGTTCTTCTGCCGGCTTCTGCGTTTATACGCGGTATATTCGTCATTAACATATCTCCTCCCCGACTTCCTGCTGATATCAATCAATGTTTCAACGGATATATAGGTATATACTCTTCATTCGTTCTCACAGAAAAAATTGTTTGATATCAATCCTTCAAAAAATCAAAAAAAAGATTCTGAAGATTATTAGCATTATGTGCATTTGTATTCTATACTCACATCGGTATTGAAAAAATCGTTGGCCGAATCGGAATAGTGGGATATAGAGGCCACGTTGTGCTATAGACAGAAACGTTGCAGGGTAAATATATAGTATAAACACGCTTTCGTGCTTCGTGTTTCGTGCTCCGTGCTTTACATAAAGATGTATTCTATAAATCAAGTTCTAACTAAAACCAACAAGTTATGAGAAAGAGTATACCTGCTTTGTTTATTATTATTCTATTAGCAACGGTTACTTCCTTTTCCCAGGAAGCTTACTTCTGGACAGGGAAGCAAAAACTGATTTTAACGACTGACCCTTCACAAACATTACTGAAAGTGAAAAGCGGAAAAGACGCACGAACGTTACTGGAGGAAGTTGGAAAACTCAGAGGCGTTGATAATGCCAGTGAGATCTCTATTGGTGGACAACCCTTTATTCTATTAAAGCAGGCAACGGCAAATAGAGCAAGCCTGAATATTTCCGATATAGAATTTCAACTGCCGGTATATTATGGAAATGGTGTTCCCTATTACCTGAACGGTGATATAATTTTTCGTCCGAAGAATGGCGTTACAATCGATCAGATCAGGCGGTTGGCCGAGAATGGTATATCGCAGCAGGGAAACACTTCCCAGCGCACCTATTTCTTTAAAGCAACGAAAGGAGCAAATGTATTGGACATTGCCAATAAAATTCACGAGAGCGGTTTGGTTGAGTGGTGCCACCCGGACTTCATGGCGCAAATAGAAAAACATTTAATCCCTGCCGATCCTACATTTGGCGATCAATATTATCTCAACAACACAGGACAACTTGGAGGAACAACGAATATAGATATAAATGCTCCTGAAGCATGGGACATCACGCGAGGATGTGATATACGTGTTGCCGTGATTGATGATGGCGTTGAAGATCACAATGATTTAACCGGAAGAGTATTGCAGGGATTTACAGTTTTAAACCCCACCGGATTTGGTCGTCCAAATGCCATCTGTGCAGGAACAAACCGCGTGGGACATGGTATGGCTTGCACTGGTATAATTGCAGCATCACATAATGCACTGGGTGTTGCCGGCATTGCTCCGAATGCATTGATATACCCAGTAAATATATTCGTTGGTGGTGAAACGATAGCACAGTTGGTAACTTCTATCAACAGAGCCTGGGACCCTGCCTTCGGAAATGCAGATGTTATCAGTAACTCGTGGGGTTTCAGATCACCGGATAATATACCTGCTATTGAACAGGAAATAATTAACGCGCGTACTTTAGGACGCGTACGAAATGGTGTAACGCGCGGGTGTGTTGTTGTTTTTTCTTCCGGCAATATGCATCCCGTATCCGGATGCCTTGACTGCTTTAATGGCGTTGCTTTTCCTGGCAAAGTAAACGGTGTTATAACCGTAGGTGCTATCAGTAACACCGGAAATATACATGACTATAGCAGCCGCGGTGCAGAAATGGATCTGGTGGCGCCTTCCGGTGCTGCGGGCGGAGCACAGATCGGTGGCTGTAATATACCTGCGGGAAATATTCGCACCATTGATCGCCCCGGTGCTAACGGATATGATGCAGGAGATTTCTTCAATGGGTTCAATGGAACTTCTGCAGCAGCTCCACAGGTCTCTGGTGTTGCGGCGCTCGTATTGTCTGCCAGCCCTACATTAACCGAAACGCAAGTAAGAACACTGCTGCAACAAACTGCTACCGATATGGGATCATCCGGCTTCGATAATACATTTGGTTTCGGACGACTGAATGCATTTGGTGCTGTGAAGGCTGCTATAAATAATGCCGTGCTTTCAGGACCTTCACACATTTGTCCGAGTGCTACATTTACCATTACCAATCAACCGGCAGGAACAACTATCAACTGGACGAGTAGTAACGCCAGCGGAGTAACGATCAATAGCAGTGGCGTGGCATCACGTGTGGGAAGCTTTACCGGTACGGTTACAATAACAGCAACATTCGGTGGTGTCTGTGGCGTAGTTGCATTAAGCAAGACGGTTACTGTTGGCGCCCCCTCTCCTATATCCAGTTTAACTGTGCGTATGGGACCTCCGTCCGGTAATCAACTTTGTTACAACTATAACCTGGGTATAGCGGTTGGAAATTCAAATCAAAGTGCACAGGGCGTAACACAGTATAACTGGAATTTCGGAAGCTGGGCTCCGTACTTTACAGACTACGATGGTTTGGGAGTATATACATCGGTGGCCATGCTCATGGTAAATAGCTCTGCAGCTTCGTCTCAATCAATATCGGTAACCGCACAGAACAGTTGTGGTATAAGCGCGCCTTACTCGAAAACATTTTATGCTAGCAATTGTGGAAGTATGAGTGTTGCATATCCGAATCCGACATCCGATATACTCTCATTAAGTTTTGACGATACACCCGTTGCGTTACCGCAGCAGATAAGTTTATACAGTGAAAAAACACAAAAGGTAGTATATACTATTTCGCATGATAAACTTACCACCGCGTTCAGTGACGAGAAAACATTAAATATTCCGGTTCATACATTTCCACGCGGGATTTATTACCTGCGTGTAGAAAACAGCGATCGTAAGACCGATCAGATCAGAATAGTACTTAAATAAGTATATCTATATAGAGACCGGCTGCAAAAACTTGCAGCCGTTCTTTTTTATCGTCTGACAGGGTGTTCAGAAGACTATATAGTATCGATGTACGGGTAGTCGTTCAGATCAAGACAACCTGCGGGCGTAATATTTCAACCAACATATATACACCTATATATAGTGTGCCTGCTGCGATTATAGCCCGTCTCATATATTAGCGTCCTCTTTCAGCGAAAGTGCTGTCTAAAGATTTAACGCCTGGTCAATGCTGCGATTAATATCAAGTGCCGCTATTTTTTAGTGCGCCAGATTCTCCTTCATCCTGATCAAACCCAACATTTCAAGCAAATTAGAGGGCTTTCAAAATAATTTATCAGCTTCCCTTGCAAACGTTTGAAATGAGTGCTATATATGCAAATAGTTATAAGTGTTTACAAAACACTTTAATAAGGAAATCATGGCTGAGCAAAGTCTACATGTTCAAGAACGCTTCCGGGAAACTGGTCCTGAGCCGTTTGTTCAGCCTGAAACAAATACTACTGAAGCACAAGTCTGGATCGATTTCCTGCAAGGAGATGATAAAGCGCTTGCCTCCCTATATCATCAATATGCCAACAAGCTTTTTAATTACGGCAGACAGTTTACGCATGATAAAGAACTCATCGCAGATACTATACAAGATGTTTTTTTAACATTGATCAGAACACGATCAAAACTCAGTATAGCAACCTCGGTGAAATTTTACCTGTACGCGGCATTCAGAAGATCACTTGTTCGACAACTCAAACACAACAGCAAGTTTGTTATACCCGAAGATATGGAAGATGAGAGCTTCCAGATTTCAATCAATGCAGAATATCTCTCCGTTAATCCGAACCTGAATAACGACCAGAAAAAAATAGTGATGCACTTTTGCAACAAGCTTCCATCACGTCAGCGGGAAGCGTTGGTGCTGCATTATTTTGAAGAGCTCAACTATGCCGAGATCGCCAAGGCCATGAAGTTGTCCACGACCAAATCTGCGCGAACGATGGTATACCGCGCCCTTGATTCGTTATCACAATTGCTTTCTGCCTGGAAAAAGGAACTGACTATATTCATTAGCTTCCTCTCACTCTTTGTTTAATTCAATTTTCGCTTCTATAGTATATCTCGGGTATATTCCCTTCCGCACACTATAACTGCGGCTACACATCAGCATCTGCGTTTGATCCTTATCCTGCCAAAACATTTTTTTGAGCTTTTATAAAAAAAGTTTTAAAACGGTGTAGTCATTTCATCGCGGTGTGTCTCTTTATACAAAAAAGATTTAGAGACTTAACCGATATCCCCTCCTATGGCATTTGACCCGCGTACTGAAACAGACTTTCTAAAGCATGAATATTTTGTGCAGTGGGTTCTCTCTCCCACCCAGGAATCGTCTGCTTACTGGCAGCACTGGCTGAAAGAAAATCCCGACAAGGTAGAAATGTTAGGCGCTGCCCGCGATCTGCTACTCTCCTTCGAAATGAAAGAGCCGCATAGCATGGATGATGCTACCTATTACAAAATCCTCGATAACCTGCTTCAGGAAAATGCAAAGCAGAAAGAGAACTATACTTCGGGGCGCTCCAATGCATGGTTGCTGGCAGCTGCATCTGTAATCATATTCTCAAGCATTGCACTGGTGGGTTATTTTACTTTAAGGAAAGACAACGAAGGCAGCCACATTGCAAAAGCGATCGAGTATAATTATGAGTCGGCTCCCGGCGGGGTAAAGAAAACCATAATGCTGCCCGACAGCTCTGTTGTTACGCTTAACTCCGTGAGTGAGCTCAAATATCCGACTCGTTTTTCAGATACGTTACGCGAAGTATATCTCACCGGACAAGCCTTTTTTGAGGTAACTAAAAACGCTCACGCTCCTTTTGTAGTGCATACCAAAAATTTTTCAACGCGTGTGCTGGGCACTTCATTTGATATTCGCTCATACGAAAATGAAAAGAACAATCACGTAGCGGTACTCACGGGAAAAGTGCAGGTGATGACACCGGAAGGCAGCTCTGCATTGCTCTTGCCGAACGACATGACGAGCTATAACGAGAATCAAAAGATACTCCGGAAATCAACATTCGATCCTGCTTTTATACTCGCCTGGCGCAACGGTATAATTGTATTTGATCACGCTACATTCGAAGAAGTTACCACGTATCTGTCGCGGTGGTATGGTGTTGAATTCCAGGTCGAGAAAGGATTTGAAGTAAAGGGCCTGTATACGGGCGAGTTCAACAAAGAAGCACTCATTACGGTGTTAAAAGGTATATCGTATTCCTCCCACTTCTCCTTTCGCGTAGAAGGCAAAACTGTATATATATCCAAACCTAAACCAAACTGATAACACGATGAACGCTGATGACTCAACCTGAAAGTAGAAGAGCCGGATACGATCCAGCTCTTCCGAATGCAACTCCCCCAGGATTTCGCAGGTCACAGGGAGATGCTGCAAACATTTGTATTACACAAACATATCAAAGGTATGACACCATCATTACTTAAAAAAGTACTGACCATGACGAAGTATGCATTTTATGGTCTGATTTTACAGTGCACTACGATGACCGTTCTACTGTCCTATAACGGCACCATGGCACAACGCAAAAGCATGAAAAACATCTATGTCACGATTCATATACAACATCGTCCGATAAAAGATGTCTTTCATGAAATTGAACAGGCAACCGGTTTGCATTTCGCTTACAACCATGTAAACCTGAAAGCAACCGATAGTCTTTCCATCTCAACGGAGAAGAAAGACCTGGCCACATTACTGGGCGAGATTGCAGGCAAAACCGATCTGCGCTTCAGACGCATCAATGACAATATACATGTAACCCGTGTGGAAGAATCGAAGGAACCAACGCCACCGGTTACCGAAATTACACAGCGGGCCGTTACCGGCACCGTTACGTCTTCGGATGATCAGTCTGCTATGCCGGGTGTAAATGTTGTTGTGAAGGGAACAACAGTCGGCACAGTTACCGATGCCAATGGGAAATATACTATAGATATACCCGATGACAACGCTATACTGGTATTCAGCTTTATTGGCTACCAGACCAGAGAAGTTACAGTTGGTTCTCAATCTACACTGGATATAGCCCTGACAGCAGACGTTACCTCGCTGGACGAAATTGTAGTGATCGGGTATGGCTCGCAGAAGAAATCGGATCTGACCGGTTCAGTTGCCATAGTCGGTACCAATGAAATTAAAAAATATGCAACAAATGATATAGCGCAGTTGCTGCAGGGGCGTGCAGCCGGTGTGGCCGTTACCAGTGATGGACAACCAGGCGCTTTTCCCAGTGTTCGCATTCGTGGTATAGGAACGTTTGGAGATGCCGAGCCGCTCTATGTAATTGATGGTGTGCCCATCGGAACAACACCCCGCGACTTTAACCCCAACGATGTTGAATCGATACAGGTTTTGAAAGATGCCTCGGCCGGTGCAGTATATGGATCGCGTGCTGCGAACGGTGTGGTAATCATCACCACCAAGCAGGGTAAAAAAGAAACGCCATTGCGCGTTGAGTATAATGCCTATTATGGCGTAGACCAGGTATGGCAACATATACCAGTCACCAACCGGGTACAGTACCAGATGCTGAACAATGAATCGCAGTTGAATGGTGGTGGCACGCTGGCACCGGGTAATGATCCTAGCTCTCCGCTTTTCATCAGTAACATTGATACCGACTGGCAGGACGTTGGTTTAAAAACCGGTATACGCCAGGATCATAATTTGAATTTCTCCGGAGGAAGTAAAACATCAACCTATAATCTATCACTTGACTATCTCAACAACGAGGGAACATTTGAGGGAAATGGTCCTTCCTTCAATCGCTATGCTATACGCATCAACTCCACTACCGAGAAAGGTATATTTAAATTAGGTAACTCGGTATACTATACGCATTCGCATGAAAATGCTTTAACAAACTCCGCAGCATTTCTGAATGGAAACAGACCTCCGCTCATTAATGATTTACTGATGGCTATTCCTACCATGCCTTTGTATGATCCCAATCGCGTTGGTGGTTACGGTGGTACATCTTCCAATATCGAACGTGCCATCGTGCTGAATATACCCGGCCTGAACAGTCTCGTTAAAAACTATACTGATGTTGACCGGATCTTTGCCAATGTATATGCAGAGACCAGGCTATTGAACAAAAACGGTCACCATATCAACTATAAACTTAACCTGAGCTACGATAAAACTTTTGCACGCGATTACTTCTTTCAACCTGTGCTCGACCTCGGCTTCTTCTTCCAGTCTGCTATACCACGCCTCGATGAAGGAACCCGGATATATACCACAGGTCTCGTTGAAAACACCATAACGTATCAGAAGAATTTCGGACGCCACGGCATCGATATACTTGCCGGGCAGATGTATCAGTCAGGCAGCACCGATGTACAAAGTGGTCACACTGAAAATTTATCCAGTCCATATTATCCGGTGCTCGACAATGGCAGTAACAAATCAGCCAGTGGCGCTTCGTTCGAGAATACACTTTCATCTTTTCTCGGTCGCATCAACTATAATTACGATGACCGGTATTTACTCACAGCAACGCTTCGCAGAGATGGTTCATCGCGCTTTGCACCATCCAACCGCTATGGAAATTTTCCTTCTGTTGCACTTGCCTGGAAACTGCACAATGAAAGAGTATTTCAGCTGCCGGAATTTATATCTGAACTGAAAGCACGTGTAAGCTATGGTGAACTCGGCAACCAAAGTATTGGCGACTACCTGTATGCAGCAACCATCAACCCGAACCTGTCCTATAATTACAACGGCCAGAAAGTAACAGGCGCTACACAAACCGCATTGGTTGATCCGAATATAAAATGGGAATCCAAAACAACCAGCAATGCGGGTATTGATATTTCATTCTTCAATGGAAAGCTCGACTTCACGGTTGAGTACTACAGGAACAAAACAAAAGATGTACTGGTAGGTGTACCGATCCCGGCCTCCACCGGCTCGAATGGTAATCCCGTTGTAAATGCCGGAAGTTTACAGAACACAGGCTTTGAGTTTACCATCGGGTATCACAAGAAGACCGGTGATTTTACTTTCGACATTTCTGCCAATGCCTATACATTAAAGAACAAAGTACTCTCGCTCGGAGGTTTTGATGAGCCCGTATATGGCGTGGGTTCCAAAACTCAGGTAGGAAGTTCCATCGGTCAGCATTTCGGTTATAATGTGGAAGGTATATTTCAATCGCAGGACGAAATCGCCAGCCATGCTTTTCAAAATGCAGGAACAGCACCGGGCGATTTAAAATTCACTGATCAGCTTACGGTTGACACCAATGGCGATGGCGTTCCCGATGCAGGCGACAACGTAATTAATGCGGAAGACAGAGTATATCTCGGAAGAGCGTTGCCTAATTTTTACTATGGTTCCAACTTCTCGGCAAGCTATAAGAATTTCGATCTTACACTCTTCGTATCCGGAAGCACGGGGAATGTGATCAATAACTGGACCTATAGATTGCTGATGCACACAACGGACTACATGAACTATCACGAAGATGCGCTGAACCGTTGGACACCTACGAACCCAAATACCGATGTGCCGCGCCTGGCCACCGGTGATCCGAATAACAACGGAGGTGACAATAACCGAAAAGACTGGCTTCAGGATGGAACGTACCTGCGGATCAATACACTCTCGCTTGGGTATAAATTGAAAGATAACCTTGTAAAAGGACTGACCAACTCGAGAGTATATATCACGTGTCAGAATCTATACACGTTTCAAAAGTATAAAGGGTATAATCCGGACTTTACTTCCGGTGTATGGAATCCTGGCTTCGATGCCGGATCGTATCCTAAACCCAGAACGATTATGGTAGGAGTCCAAATTGGTTTTTAACCGAACTTCTATCCTATCCGCTAACTAAAATTTGAAGCACATGAAAAGAGTTATATACCTTATACTAACAATAGCACTGGTTGCGTGTGATGATAAACTTGACATATCAAACCCCAACCGCCAGACTACATCTGACTTCTGGCAAACGGAAAGTCAGGCTATAGCCGGATGCAATGCTATATATGCTACTTTGATCATTGACGGAACGTATACCCGCATGACGCCCGCGCTAAGCGATGGACGAGGTGACGATGTAACCGGTGATAGTCCGTGGCCGGATCTCGTTCAGGTCTCAAACTTTACGATACCGACTACATCCGGACCGGTACAATGGATCTGGGCCGATTACTACCGCGTAATCTGGAGAGCCAACCAGGTGTTGGAGAATACACCGGGCATTGCCATGGACGAAGCATTGAAGAACAGAATAATAGGACAGGCCTATTTTCTGAGAGGTCTCGCCTACTTCAAGCTTGCCAACTTCTACAAGATTGTTCCGCTGGTATTGGCAACACCTAAAACACCTGGTGATTATTATCCTGCAACAGCAACAGAAGAAGAACTCTGGAACCAGATATACTCTGATTTTCAGCAAGCGAAAGATATGCTCCCGGTTTCGTATAGCAACGTTACCGGACTTGATGCCGGGCAAATCGGCCGGGCAACACAAGGTGCTGCTACCGGTATGCTGGGCAAATCGTATCTCTATAGAAAAGAATGGCAGAAAGCTGCAGACCAGTTTAAAGAGTTGATTGACGGAGGCAGATATAGTTTAGTGTCCAATTACCGCGACAACTTTACGGATGCCAATGAAAACAATTCAGAGTCTTTGTTTGAAGTACAGTTTGCCGATCCTTCGCAGGTTGGGGGTACCGTTATGAACTGGGGTGGCGATCCGGCTGCGAACTGGAAACAAACTTCCGCGCAGGCGTGCACATACTCGATGGATGGTCGTGGCTACTCTGATTTTCTCCCTACACAATGGATCTATAACGAGTATAAACTGGAGCGCACCAAAGACGACAAGAGTGATCCGCGCCTGCTGGCGACCATCGCTTCCTATGAGCCGGATGATAATTCGACAACGGTATATGGAGATGCGTGGCCCTATGCACCCGACAAGATATACCCACGGAAATATACCAACGATGGTAAAGCTGGTTATGCGAACGAGTATGATCTGAATTCAGGTATAAACTATCGCGTGCTCCGCTATGCCGATATATTGCTGATGTATGCAGAAGCGTTGAACGAACTGAAGCAAACAACCGCTGCCTATCCCTATATCCAGCAAGTGAGAGACCGTGCGAATCTTCCAGACCTGGCTACAACAAAACCGGGCATGACGCAGGAGGAAATGCGCGATCAGATTGCACATGAACGTGCCCTGGAGTTTGCCATTGAAGGACAACGGATCAATGATATCATCCGATGGGGATGGTTCTATGATGCCAACAAACTCGCCATGTTAAAAGCGCACGATGCTGACTTCAATTTATGGAGTGCTGGAAACGAGTACCTGCCGATTCCGCAGACTGAGCTCGATGTGAACAAAAAACTATCGCCCAACCCGGCAAACTAATTATGGATTGATAAAGTGTTTCACCTGTATCAGGCGAAACACTTTATTGATATACTATACCAGGCCGGAAATCCGAATTGTAATTTATCGATCGCACGTATTGCGGTGGTTTGTAGTTATCCTGTCAAAATACTTTTGAGACTATGCTATATATGAAATATATATTTATCTTGTGTTAACTTTTCGTGGTGGCTTCGAGTATAACGTCTTGTTCAAATTACGACCCGGGCGATAAAGGCGGCACAGACACTGTTATTGTGACACCACCGGCTTTCAATATCGACAACATCAATGATACCTATGCAGATGTAGCACCTTTCAGCAGCTATGCGAAATGGGGGCCATACAATGTGCATGATCCTTCCATTATAAAAGCGGGTGACACGTACTACTGCTATAGCACCGATGTCGGGTTCGGTACAGAGGTTCCTCCGGGAATACAAATCCGCAAATCAAAAGACCTGGTCGAATGGCAATATGTAGGCTGGGTTTTCGATGGCTTACCGAAGAAAGGTTCTGATTTTATCAAGGCAAACGGTGGTACACCTTTCAATGCGTTGTGGGCGCCCTATATAGTAAAGGTCGGAAGTGAGTATCGGCTATATTATTCACTGTCATCTGCCAAACCACGCCTCAGTGTTATTGGTCTGGCCACAGCATCAAATCCAATTGGACCGTGGACGGAGAAAGAGATCGTAGTTACTTCGCTCGATAACAATATTATTCAGACCAACGCTATAGATCCTACAGTGCTGGTTACAACCACTGGCGAGCACTGGCTATATTATGGTTCTGCATGGGATGGTATATATATCGTTAAGCTGAATGCAGCTACCGGTCTGCCTGCTTCCCCAGGAGATAAAGGTAAACGCATCGCACAGCGCGGCTTTACCAACGGTACGATAAACGGAAACCTGGAAGGCCCGGAGATCATCTACAACAGTACATTGAAAAAGTATTTCCTCTTCATGGCTTACGACTGGCTTTCTACCAAGTATAATGTTCGCGTAGGAAAGTCGGATACTCCGGATGGTCCTTTCTTTGATTTCGATGGAATAGATTTAAATATAGAGCAAGATCACGGGCCGATGATTATAGCACCATACCAGTTCAAAGGGCATGGCGGATGGCAGGGCACTTCACATTGTTCTGTGTTCAATGATGGCGAACAATACTATATAGCACACCAGGGACGGCCCGGTGTTAATTTCTACTATATGGATCTACATGTTCGTAAACTATTCTGGACAAGTGATGGCTGGCCGGTTGCATCGCCACAACGTTATGCTGCTACGGAACAGACCGCGGTCACCGAAGAGAACCTCGCGGGCACTTGGGAAAAGATTACACTGGGATACAACGTAGTGCCTGGATACTCGGCAGAGCAGACGTCTCCCGATATGCAGGTGGCTGTCAATTTTGTTCTGGGCAGTGACAAGACGATCGATGGAAACGCGAATGATACATGGTCTTACCGCGCACCCTGGATAAAATTTCATTGGCACAACGCTACCACAGATAGTGTATATGTAGAACGCGGCAGAGATTGGGAGAATAAAAAAGCATGTCTCGTATTTACCGGGTTAACTACCACTGGCACCGCTATATGGGGCAAGAAATAAAACAATAACCCTGGGTTGCATCACGGCTGTGATCAAAGAATCAGTCCGTTAATTTTTTTAAAGTACCTGTTACCACGGCGTATAATATATACTGCTGAATGGAATTGCTATGTAAAAATTTTAGAGCGGTTTTGTTCAAGGTATATCCTGTTGAACACGTGTTACACATCATTACTATATACTTAAACTTCAACTATATGATTTACTCCTCTAAAACCTGTTGTATGGCATCCGGGAGGTTGTCATTCAACGCAGTAAAAATTCTTTTTGTATGTATAGTATTAACCATTTCAACTTTAAAGGCACAACCACCAAGCCATGATCCTTCAACCATGGTGACGAGCGGTGGACGCTACTGGATATTTACTACAGGCGATGGCGTGTGGTGTATGTCTTCCAGCAATGTCAACTTTACAGACTGGCGCGCGGAGCCAACGCCCTATACCAAAACAAGCTGGCCATCATGGATCAAGACTTACGTTCCCAATTTTGCAGGAACATTCTGGGCACCCGAAGTTGTATATGTAAACAATCAATACCGGCTATACTATTCCTGTTCAACCTTCGGGTCAAAGAACTCCTGCATTGGTCTGGCAACAGCAAGTTCACTCTCCGGCCCGTGGACCGACCAGGGCGTAGTAGTATACTCCAACGCCGGTACATCTGAAAATGCCATTGACCCTGCTATATATGCGGGAAGTTACCTGGTATACGGATCGTTCTTCGGAGGTATACGCCTGGCCGCCATCAGTTCTACGGGCAAGCCGCGGAACTCCACACGCTATGCACTGGCGAGTGGTGATTGTGAGGCTCCCTATATACTAAAGAATGGAAGTTACTATTATCTCTTTATCAACCGCGGTGCATGCTGCCAGGGTATCAACAGCACCACCTATAGAATTCAGGTTGGGCGCTCCACGAGTATAACAGGTCCGTATCTCGATAAGAATGGCAATGACCTGAACAATGGCGGTGGCACAAACCTGGTGGTAACCACGGGGCGCTATATTGGTCCGGGACATTTTGGTTACGGCCAGGGAAAAGTTACGTATCATTTTTATGATGGAAATGACAACGGCAATGCCAAACTCCGAATAACTACATTGAGCTGGAGCAACGGCTGGCCTGTTGTTAGCGGAGGTGGTGCGCGTATAGGTATAGATGAACAGCTTGCCGAAGATGATTTGAAAACGGAACTGAGTGAAATCGTTTCGTTCTTTCCGAATCCGGTAAAAGAAAATATACTGACCGTGCGCACCAGGCTACAGGAACAAGCAACGGTACAGGTTAAACTTATGGATCTGATGGGCAACGAAGTATATACGGAAGAACTGGGCGTACGTGCAGCCGATGCGTTCGATCACGAGATCAATGTTTCTACATTAAAAAAAGGTATATATATCATTCATCTTACCCGGGAAAATACCGATGGAAAAGCGAAAACAATTTCATCGCGGGTCACAATAGAGTAAATATCCACCACTCCGTATAAATAAAGGCATGCAATCTTATACGTTGCATGCCTTTATTATACTATAGAAAGCATCTTTTTACTTCACTATAGGAGATTCCTGCCGCCGGAATTTGTTTTTATAGACAAATCCTATACATTCATAAAGACAATCGATTTGATCAATAGCCGCGGTCTGCGGACTTTAGATGCCACAAGTAACAAGTGTAACTAATCATTATCTATCCTTATGGAAAATACAACGCCCACAAAACAAAAATCACTCAATGTAAATGACAGCGAAGTGAAGTGTCCGTTCCATGGTGGTGCATTAAAGCAAACAGCCGGTGGCGGAACACGAAACCGCGATTGGTGGCCCAATGCATTAAGACTAAATATCCTGCGTCAGCAGTCGTCACTTTCCAATCCTATGGATAAGGATTTTAACTATGCTAAAGAGTTTCAATCGCTGGATCTGAAGGCAGTAAAGAAAGACATCTTTGATTTGATGACTACTTCACAAGACTGGTGGCCTGCAGACTATGGTCATTACGGTCCGTTCTTTATAAGAATGGCATGGCACAGTGCCGGTACTTATCGCGTTGGCGATGGTCGTGGTGGTGCCGGTGCTGGCCAACAACGCTTCGCTCCTCTTAACAGCTGGCCTGACAACGCCAACCTTGATAAAGCGCGCTTGCTGTTGTGGCCCATCAAACAAAAATACGGACGTAAACTTTCGTGGGCTGATCTCCTGATCCTCGCCGGTAACTGTGCGCTTGAATCCATGGGCTTTAAAACCTTTGGCTTCGCGGGCGGACGTGAAGATGTTTGGGAGCCACAGGAGGAAGTATATTGGGGCTCTGAAACAAAATGGCTTGGCGACAGCCGCTATACCAAAGACCGTGAACTGGAAGCACCACTCGGTGCTGTACAAATGGGTCTCATCTATGTAAACCCGGAAGGTCCTAACGGGAATCCTGATCCGGTAGCTGCAGCACGCGACATCCGTGAGACGTTTGGACGCATGGCGATGAACGATGAAGAAACTGTTGCACTCATTGCCGGTGGTCACTCATTCGGTAAGACTCACGGTGCTGCTGATCCTGCTAAATATGTAGCCGCAGAACCTGCTGCTGCTGCACTTGAAGAACAAAGCCTGGGATGGAAAAATACATTCGGCAATGGTCATGGTATACATACTATTACGAGTGGTCTGGAAGGTGCCTGGACAACTACACCAACGAAGTGGAGCAACAACTTCTTCGAGAACCTGTTTGGCTTCGAGTGGGAACTTACCAAGAGTCCAGCCGGTGCACATCAATGGAAACCGAAGAACGGTGCAGGTGCAGGCACAGTACCGGATGCGCATGACAAAACAAAACGTCATGCTCCTACCATGCTTACAACTGATCTTGCGCTGCGCATGGATCCTATATATGAAAAGATCTCCCGCAGATTTTTTGAAAACCCTGAAGAGTTTGCGGATGCTTTTGCACGTGCCTGGTATAAACTCACGCATCGCGACATGGGACCACGTGCACGTTACCTCGGCTCTGAAGTACCGAAGGAAGAGTTGATCTGGCAAGACCCGCTTCCTGCTGTAACACACAAGCTGATTGAAGATAAAGACATCGCTGATCTGAAGGCACGTATCCTTGCAACAGGATTGTCAGTATCCGAACTGGTATCAACAGCATGGGCATCGGCTTCAACGTTCCGTGGTTCTGATAAACGCGGTGGTGCGAATGGCGCACGCGTTCGTCTCGCGCCTCAAAATAAATGGGAGGTAAACAATCCTGCACAACTCGCTAAAGTATTAGCAGCGCTTGAAAAAGTTCAGCGCGATTTTAACACTACGCTAAACTCGGGCAAGCAGGTATCACTCGCAGATGTAATTGTACTGGCGGGATGTGCCGGTGTAGAGAAAGCTGCTAAAGCTGCCGGTCATGATGTGAAGGTTCCATTTACTCCGGGACGTGTTGATGCATCACAAGAGCAAACCGATGTAGATTCATTCGAAGTAATGGAGCACGCGGCCGATGGCTTCCGTAACTATGTGAAGTCTCATCACCGTGTAGCAGCCGAAGCACTGTTGATCGACAAGGCACAACTGCTCACACTCACCGCTCCTGAAATGACTGTACTCATTGGTGGTATGCGTGTGTTGAATACCAACTTCGACAAATCGAAACATGGTGTATTTACAAAGACGCCTGAAGTACTTACCAATGATTACTTCATAAACCTGCTTGACTTCGGCATTACCTGGAACGCCACCAACGATGAGCAGACTATATTTGAAGCACGCGATCGCAAGACCGGTGCTGTAAAATGGACCGGTACTCGTGTTGACCTCATCTTCGGTTCTAACTCCGAACTCCGCGCGCTCGCAGAAGTATATGGCTCATCTGATTCAAAAGAGAAGTTCGTAAAAGATTTCATCGCTGCCTGGAACAAAGTAATGAACCTGGATCGCTTTGATTTAGCTGATTAATAATCAGTAGTTTGTTGTGAAGGAGGTTCGCGCAAGCGGCCTCCTTATTTTTTCCTCGCAGGCTATATATACTTCATCGGTTCAATCAACGGGTATGTATATATACATCCTATTATATACTTCTCCCCCTTTCATTTCTTCCTCACAGAATGTTTCTGTCAATTAAACGACTGCCGGAATTCCAAAGGCGAAAGTTTTGTCTTGGTTTTAAAAAACTTACTGAACGACTGCGAGTGTTCAAATCCCAAAGCGTATGCAACTTCGCCTACCGATAGTGTGGTGGTGGAGAGCATCTCCTTCCCTTTTTCGATAAGCTTGTCATGAATGTGTTGCTGGGCATTTTTACCGGTGAGTATACGCAGCATATCACTCAGGTAACTCGGTGAAATATTTAGCTGATCTGCCAGGTATTTAACGGTTGGTATACCGGAGGCATGCTCGTTATCAAAATGCTTCGCGAGTATATCTTCCAGTTTCAATAGTATATCATTACTGGCAGCCTTGCGTGTAATGAACTGGCGCTTGTAAAAACGATTTGCATAATTCAGCAACAGTTCAAGTTGTGAGATAACTACATCCTGACTAAAATCATCGATCCGGCTGTTCAACTCCGATTCAATCATTTCAAATATGGAAATGATAATTGTCTTTTCTTCTTCCGACAGGTGCAATGCTTCGTTCGCAGTATATAAGAAGAATCCATACTGTTTTATTTTTTTGGACAACGAATGATTCAAAAGGAAATCCGGGTGGATCAGTAAAGTATATAACGAACAGGTTTCGTTAACTTCTCCTTCAACATTACGATTACCAATGATCTGATTCGGAGCAGCGAACAATAAACCACCTTCATCAAAATCATAATAACCTTGTCCGTATCGTAATCTCCCCTTGCGTTTGGGCTTATACGATATCTTGTAAAAATTTAACACGTGCGAGCCCGAAGGTTGAGACACCTCAGTCAGCGATTTCACATTATTGATCATACTGATCAGTGGATGCTTGGGCGTGGGCAAGCCAAAGGCACGATGCGCTTCCGACAACGAAGCAAACTTCACGGGACCATCTCCTTTCTTTTTCATTCTTCAGAATTTTTAAAAAGATAATTGATGCCATTTGCAGACATCAATTATCCAAAGTATATATACCACAACACTTTTTACCGCTGCGAGTTCCTAGTCGGCTATAGTTTGTGCTGCATTGGAAACTTCTGCCCATGCTTCCCAGGTCGCCAATCGTTCTGTATAGGCGGCACGCACCCAGGGTAAACCCTGACTGCCAAGCATTAAGCGAAGCGGGGGCTGCGCTGCATCTACGACCTTAAAAATAGCTTGTGGTGTCGCATGGGGATCTCCCCGTTCAATTGTTTTTATGCCTTCCATAAACTGATTTTTAAAAGCTGTATATACCTCAAGGCCCTGCGCAAACTTCAACGAGTTCTCACTTCCAAACTCGGTTGCATAAGCACCGGGTTCCAGTATGGTAACATTGATGCCAAACGATTTTACCTCTGCTGCAAGACTTTCATGAATCGCTTCGAAAGCCCATTTGGAAGAACAGTAATAACCGATCACAGGCATCGCCACGTGACCAAGACTGCTGGAGACACCGATGATATGTCCTCCACCCTGTGCACGCAGCAACGGTAACGCTGCTTTGATCACCGAGAGCGTACCAAAGATATTCGTTTCATATTGTGCGCGTACATCTTCAGCACTCGCTTCCTCAATGGTGCTCACCAGAGAATAGCCTGCATTGTTAAGAACAACATCAAGCCGCCCGAAGTGAGCGTGCGCCTGCTTCACTACTTTTGCTACATCGTCAGATTTCGTTACATCGAGCGCGAGTGTTAAAACATTCGAACCATACTTCTCCTGGAGATCAGTGATGCTTGCAAGACTTCTCGCAGTCGCTGCAACTTTGTCGCCACGTTCGAGTGCGGCTTGTGCCCAAATGCGTCCAAACCCGCGAGACGTTCCCGTTATAAACCAGACTTTAGCTTTTGAATTCTCTTCCTGTTGTGTCATAAATAAGACTTTAGATTTATGGCATCAAAAGTCCTCAGAGTTGAAATCTGCTTTGTAGTCTAATTGCGGGTTGTTGTAATCTAAATGAGAATAGTTAAGCGCGTAAAGTATACTTCAATTAAAGGAATGTCTGAATTCCAAAGGCGACACATTCGTTTTGCTCTTGAATAATTTGTTGAACGACTGCGAATGTTCAAAGCCAAGCTGGTAAGCAATTTCACTTACCGACAGCGTGGTTGTGGACAATTTCTCTTTCGCCTTTTCAATCAGTTTATCATGAATGTGATGTTGTGTTGATTGTCCGGTGAGTGCCTTTAGTAAACTGCCCAGGTAATTGGGCGAAATGTTTAAGACCTCGGCAATCTGCTGCGCAGTCGGCAAACCTTTTTCAATCAGGTCCTCGCTGTTAAACCAGTCGTCAAGAATTTTTTCCAGCCGCTCGAGAACCTGGTGACTGCTTTTCTTTCGTGTTATAAATTGACGTTGATAAAACCGCTCACAATAGTTTAACAAAAGTTGAATCTGGGCAATGATGATGTTGTGACTGAACTTATCAATGTTGTTATGATACTCCCGCTGAATATTCTGCATCAGTTCGGTAATAATAATTTCCTCTTTCTCCGACATGAATAATGCTTCATTCACGGAGTACCCGAAGAATTCATACTGCTTTATATCCTTCGCCAGAGGTGTATTCCATAAGAACTCGGGATGTATAAACAAAAGTATACCGGTTGGTTTTACTTTGGGTTGTTCCACTGTAAGATGTACCACTTGTCCTGGTGCTACAAATGACATGAGTCCTTCATCAAAATCATATTGCTGCTGTCCATATCGAAATTTACCCTGTATATTCCGTTTCAGTCCAACGGAATAAAAATTCTGTACCCAGCTGATTTCTTTCTCCTTGGTCTGATACTCAACAAGGCTATAGTCTACCAAACTTACCAGCGGATGCTCCGGCTTGGGCAAGCCACTCATCTTGTGAAATTCACTGATGGTATTGAAGGTGTAAATGTTCTTCGGTTTCATACATATATGCAGAGGCAGAACTATAGTATAGTTCCGCCTCTTTTTATAGTTCAGTAATCTGTTGACTTGCTCAAAGCCTCGTTGGCAGTGAGTTCGTTTTTCAGTATATCAATTTTTGTGTTTGCCATTCCGAATGAATCGCTTCCCATGAAGAAATGTAACGGAGGATTTTGATTCTCTGCTAAGGTAATCAATGCAAGCGCTCCTTTTTCCGGATCACCGGGTTGATTGCCCGGAATTTTTTCAAGATGCATCTGGTCGAGCTCGCGGGCTTCCTTGTAATCAGCGATTGGATTGGCAGCAAAACGTAACGAGCCTTTCAGCAGAAAATTAGTTTTGAAGTACCCCGGATATACAATTGTTGCAGATACTCCCAGTGATTTCACTTCGGCCGATAAAGCTTCTGTTAACCCGGCCACGGCAAACTTGGTAGCATTATAAATGCCCCAGCCCGGAAACGCTCCGAGGAAACCAGCGATAGACGAAATGTTAATGATGTGTCCGGATTTCTTGTCACGGAGATGAGGCATTACATTTCTGATCACATTCAATACGCCAAACACGTTGGCATCAAAGTTCTCGCGCGACTCCTTATCGGTAAGTTCTTCAATTGTTCCCAACTGACCGTAGCCGGCATTGTTCACCACTACATCTATACTTCCAAAAGTCTGCAGTGTTTTGGCAACGGCGATGCGTATACTTGTCTCATTTACTACATCGGCTTCCAACGGTAAAAAATTTACAGAGGAACCGACATCTCTTCTCAGCGTGTCTGCTGTTCGTGAAGTTGCAGCTACACGGTAGCCTTCTTTTAAAAGTCTTTTTACAAGTGTAAGACCGAGACCTTTTGATGCTCCGGTTACAAACCATACTTTTTTAGTGTCCATTGTTGTTAAAGTTTTTGTTGTTGTTGAATTAATTACATTACAAAGGTGGGGGTTCGAAGGGCGGTGGATGTAGCTAAATCAATGATCGTTGTAGCCGAAACAATGATCGGGGTTAGAATGGTTTTCGATAACTCCGTTCGCTGATCTATCCGCTCTATATATGTATAGCCTGCCGCTCCTATTTGTGCCGTTGGGTTGAGCACATCTACTTACAGGGTATATTAATCAGCCATCCGGCACCTTCAATACCTACCCGGGAAAAATATCCAAGCATCGTAGCTTTTTATCCATTCTATATCGGGTTGGTGTATAGCACCTTTGTATCATCAAAAACAATCAAACAAAACAAAGAACTATTAACGCAAATCACCTTAACCCAAAAAAAGATGAAAACAACAATTTTAACAATCGCATTCCTGGCAACCATGCTCTTCTCCGGATATACATTCGCTCAAGGGAAGAGAGTACAAGCATCTGCCGGAAGAGAAGAATACATTGAAGTAGAGAAAAACGTGCGACTGCATGTGGTCGATCTCGGTGAAGGGCAGCCTATTGTGTTGATCCACGGCTGGCCGCTTAACAACGCCATGTACGAGTATCAATACCAGTACCTGGTGCAGCGGGGGTTCAGAGTAATTGGTATTTCGCTTCGTGGCTTTGGTAAATCAGATAAACCCTACGGCCGATACGACTTCGATGTATCATCCGATGATATCAAAGCTGTGTTGGAGAAATTGAAAATCGAAAACGCAGTGTTGGGAGGTTTCTCCATGGGCGGAGCCGTTGTTCTTCACTATGTAACGAAGTATAACAGTGCACACATCAGCAAACTTGCGTTGTTCGCAGCAGCAGCACCATCATGGGTACAGCGTCCGGGCTTTCCCTATGGATTGAAGGAACAAGATGCGCAGGCATTTATTCAACTGACAGCAACCGACAGACCGCAGGTACTCGACAATTTTGGAAAGTCTATGGCCGCTACTGAAAACGGAATCTCCGAAGGTATGTCGAGCTGGTTGAGAAGCATCAACATGGAAGCATCACCGTATGCAGCTACCGAATCAATACGATCACTTGCCAAACTGGACTTACGACCTGAGCTGGCAAAAATTAAAATTCCGGTAGCGATCTTCCACGGTGTAAAAGACAAGCTGTGTGACTTTGCTTTCGCTGAACAACTTCACAAGGGAATAAAAAATTCCTATATCGTAAAATTTGAAAACAGTGGTCATGCACTCTTCATTGAGGAAATGCAAAAGTTTAACACCGAGTTAGAGAAGTTTGCAACTCAATAATATATACCTTGCCGATGCAGAGCTCACCGGAAGCTCTGCATCTGTTTTTATAAAGAGAAGCCTTCAGCTATAGCAATAATAGTTATATCTTTCCCGCGTATACCCATTTCTTCAAGACATGAACAAATCAAATCTATTCGAAAGTACCTTTAAGCGGTTAGGTATGGTGCAGGTAAGCGAGTCCAATGTGGATGAAGTAAACAGCAACCTGTACAAGTCCTATATCAAGGTATTGTATCTGCCGAAAGGCTATAAATTAACAGTAGATTTTAGTGTATACGTTACACGGCAACCTTCGCTGTTTTTTGTTGCTCCTAACCAGGTTCTTAAAATTGACGCGTGCGGTTCTGAGAAGGGCTTTCTTATTTTTTACAACCGTGATTTCTATTGCATTCAGATTCACGATCATGAAGTAGCATGTGACGGCCTGCTGTTTAACAATATCAATAATATACCACTGGTAACGGTTCACAAAGAAGACAGCGCTTTCATCAACTATTTATTCAAACAAATAGAAGAAGAGTTCGAACTGCGCGATACTTCACTCGAAGAGATGATCCGTACATACCTGAAGCAATTACTTATTAAAGCTACACGGCTGTGGAAGAAACAACACCTGGAAGAACTAATCGTAGAACAAAACCACGACCTGGAGTTCTTCAGAAAATTTACGCTGCTGGTTGATGTGCACTATAAAGAAAAGCATACCGTTGCTGACTATGCAGACGTCTTGTCGATGGCCGCAAAAACGGTGACCCATAAATTCAAGCGTATGAATTTACCGCAGCCTAACGAGATCATTAAAAACCGGATTATACTTGAAGCAAAAAGACTGCTTGTGCATACTTCCCTGACGGCAAAAGAAATTGCACATGAACTGGGCTATGAAGATCCAGCCTACTTTAGTCGACAGTTTCAGATAAAGACCGGTGAGTCGCCTTCGGGTTTCAGAACAAAATATCTTGAAACGAGCAAGGCATAGGTATATAGCTGCATAATTTTAAATTAACATTTTAGTAAGGTTGGTTTAGCAAAAAAATGATTTTCAGGTTTTCGGTGCCTGTTTGATTTTTACTAACTTACCTCAATAACCTCCACCCTATGTCACAATCCAAAAGCCCAACACCGCTTGAGAAAACTTCTGAAATGCTTGACGAAGATCGTTATTGGTCTATCATCCAACAGGCACAAGACAATACCGAAGACCTGGACGAAATGGAAGATTACCTGATCGAAGAAGTTGAAAAGCTCACTCCCCAAGAAATGGTAGGCTTCTATCTTCGAACACATTACTTATTATATAAAGCATATACTTCTGAATTGTGGTGTGCAGGGTATATCATCAATGGCGGCTGCTCTGACGATGGCTTTGAATACTTCAGAATCTGGTTAATATCCGCAGGCAAAGATATATACTATAACGCGTTGGCAAACCCTGACTCCCTGGCCGATGTTGTGGAAACCGGTAACGACTATGAGTTTGAAGGCATTACCTATGTGCCCATAACAGCGCTTGCCAATAAGACAGGCCTGGACCTCTACGACTATATTGACGATGACAACTTCAAGTATCGCGAGGCCGATCTGGATATAGAATTAACCTGGGAAGAAGACGAACCTGAAAGTCAGAAGAAAATCTGTCCTAAATTGTTTGCCATGTTCGTAGAAGAATAATACATGGTAACGAAATTGTCTCATGGCAGGGCGTTGTGGTTATATATACCTTTACGCCCTGCCAATAGACTCAATGAAAAAATGTTTTAAATGCCTCCGCGCTAACGTCAACGCCATTTCCCTTGCTTGTTGACTGCGGCAATAGCCGAAGACACTTCTGTATAGCAGCGCGTTCATGATGCTGCGGTATACATTCAAACAACGGATCTTTATCGATAGCACTTGCATCTGCAGGACGGTCTTTAAACGATCCGTAAAAAGTATTTCCTGAAAATATTGTGGCTATATCCTGACCGAAGGAGAATTGAGATGAATCAAGCGAGTAAAAAATGTTATTGCGAAAAACAGTATTCTCCGGCCACGGTCCGCCCCAGTTTTCCATTTTTACCAGCGTGCGATCTATACCGGCAGATGTCTTCGGTTTTACAATAATAATGTTATTATAGATCTGTGTATTGATGCACGGACCGGTGATATGAAATACAGGTGAAAATATACCGGCACGCTCGGTCGGATAAGGACGCAAGCCATCGTTGATGCTGATATTATACCGCACGATCGTTCCCGTGGTGCCTATATTGGAATGCTTCCCTATAATGTTTCCATCATTACAGATCAGCAAGAAGCCGCCATAATTATCATGGCTATAATTATACTGTATAATGGTATTCTGACAATTCCAATCCGAATCAAAACCCTGGCCATCCCATTTTGCTTTATGACCTGCCACTTCATTATATTGAATGATTGTGTTGTCGCAGCTCCACGGCCATATACCGGCAGCTGCCTCCTCGTGTGAAAGAATATCCGGAGAGTCGCGCATGATGTTATGCTCGATCAACGCACCGTCACATCCGATCGGCACAATACCGTCTCCGGGAATTTTTTCCAGCAGGTTTCCACGGATTACAACGCCCAGGCTAGGGTACCAATTCGCGCGATTCGAATAACCGTGTGCTATAATACCATTGCGCTCGCAGCTATACAAGTGACAGTTTTCAATCCGCAGGTCTATAAATCGCGAACGTATAGAGTCTCCGCTGTTATGCCAGAATATAGCGCTGCCTCCGCCTTCATTCTTTACCAGACTTCCGTTCACATCGTGTATCGATAAATTTCGCAGATAGATATGATGGCTCTCTCCAAAGTTTCTGGCGATGACAGCAATTCCCGTTCGTCTCGCCTGACGCTGCGCGCCCGTGTTTGTAATTTCGAGATTGGACACTTCCCAATATTCAACATTTTCCAACAGCACTGCTGACGTGGTTGCTCCTCCTCCATCGATTCGCGGCTTGCTTCCTTTTCCATATATATCCACGATAATCGGCATGCCTTCTTTTCCGGAACCACGAAGCACGAGCTGTCCCTGGTAAACCGTGCCCGACTTGATGAGTAATTTATCTCCCGGTTTAAATACGTTATCATTTACGCGCGCAAGCGAAGCCCAGCTGGCAGATGGTTTCAGTCCCGAGTTCTTATCATTACCATGCTTACTGTCCAGGTAATATATAGTCTGAGAGAAACCTGTGAGCGACAGAAAGCAGAGCACCATCAACTGCACCTGTTTGCGGATAGCCAGAGTACGCATCATAAAAAATTATAGCAGGTTAAATGTAAACACGATGCAAAATTATCGGAAGGCTCATGGCTCAACGGGGTGTATTAAATCAAACATAAGGTTGAATGATGTGCGGATCCCGGATCGTCTTTGCGCTGTCTCATTCATACGCCAAACATGATAAAGCGATGAAATGAGACATTTACCCCTTTAATCAATTACTTTCACCCCCTTCCGCGGTTATCCTGCGGTTAACTTGCTATCTTATCTAAACATGAAACTCATGCAGCGGTTGTCTCTAACGATTCTGACTTTTTCGGTTGTGTCTTGTCTGTCGCCATCGGTTGACAGCGCTCATATTCCGGAGGGCTATACCTTGCAATGGTCTGATGAATTTGAAGCGACTGCGATAGACACGGCATTCTGGACAGCCGGTTCACTGCGCGACTCACGTCATGGGCACCTGGTTCCGGGCGCCAAAGGCGATCATCTTCTGAACGACCATTACGCTGGGTATATTACGCCTGAAGATTCTTACCTGGAAGATGGCAGTCTTGTTTTGCGTAACCAGAAACGCAATTACTCCGGTGATAATCCTGACGGCACCTATTCTTACACGAGCGGTTGGGTTATGAGCATGCACAAGATTTATTTCAACAAAGGATACCTCGAGATCAAGGCGCGTTTTCCTTCCGGCGATAAAGTGTGGCCGGCTTTGTGGCTGATCGCGGAAGATTTAACGTGGGGACCGGAGTGGGATATATTTGAATACTTTGGTTATCGCGAAGATGTAGGCTTCGACAACATGGGTGTGCATCTTTACTCCGCAGAAAATCAGTGGCACTCTGCGTGGTTAAAGCAATTCGATAAAACGTTTCGCTGTGATGCGTGGCACATCTATGGGTTTGAGTGGACAGACCAGTCTGCTACCTGGTATATAGATGGTAAGAAAGTTAACGAGTTGTTCGCCTCCCAGACAAAAGGCTGGCCGGACGAAGATATGTACCTGGTGCTGAACAACGGGCAACGATCTGAATCTCCTGACAGCGCTACGGTTTGGCCCAATGCCTTGTATATAGATTATGTAAAACTGTATCAAAAGAATAAGTGATCGCGAACCGGAACGATAGCGTTTTTTGCATGAACAGATTGAAGACGCATATGCTAAGGTATATTTTGCACATCGTAACCAGTATATACCTGTCTGTACCGCTGGTCGCGCAGCCGGTATATCTACACAAGCACTTTGGCATGCACGATGGATTGTCGAATGATGAAGTTACTTCCATCGTTCAGGACAAACAGGATTTCATCTGGATCGGTACACGCGGTGGTCTCAACCGGTATGACGGCCATGAGTTTATTAGTTATCAGAAAGAAGAAGGTGGTCTCTCTAGCAGCGCCATTGAGACACTTTTTGTAGACAGCCGCGGCAAGCTATGGATCGGTACACATAACGGAGTGGATTGCTTTGACCCGGTCACAGAAAGTTTTTCACATTACACGCTGAAGGACAGCAACGCTACCAATGCCGGAGAGAATCGCATTGTCCAATTGTTTGAAGATAGTAAAGGTGTTATCTGGGCGGGCGACTACAGTCGTGGTCTCTATCGAAAAACAAGCGACAGTACATTTGAGAATCACATCAGTCAGCTGGCGGTTCGAAAAGTAATTGAAGACGATAAAGGTTTATTCTGGATCGCTGCTGAATACAAAGGGCTCGTACTCTATAACCCGGTAAGTCAAACCAGCACCACTATTCTTGATGTTTCCACCGGTGTTACCACCATTGAAAAAAGTATAGCAACCGACAAAATATACCTGGGCACCTGGCGTGAAGGGCTCTTTGAAGTCGATATATCGGAAGGTTATTTTAAAAGTCCGAAGATCACGCAACACAAGCTGAACACGAGCATTCATTCCACCAAGCTCAACGATGTATATACCTTGCATGCCATGCAAAATAACGAGTTGTGGATTGGCACGTGGGATGGCGGCCTTCGGATCTGGGATGGAGAAAAAGATATACTTCGGTTCGCGCGCAACATAAACCGGCAGGGCCTCAGCAACAACATCGTACTCTCCATTTTTAAAGATCGCTCCGGGCTGGTATGGGTCGGTACGGATGGCGGCGGTATAAATATATTCAAGTCCAATACCAGTGGTTTTCAAAATATAGGGGCCGATCCCCACGCAGAAAAAAGTCTGAGCAACCAGATGGTAGATGCTATAGCTATGGATAAGCAAGGCAGTGTGATGGTAGGCACACGCGGTGCAGGTCTGAACATTATTCGCGATGGAGATGTGTGGGCACTTAATCGCCCCGGTTTCCTGGATGCATTTTACAACGGGAAGAACAACATTGCTGCATTGCTATACGATGGCTTCGGCAACTGGTGGATTGGTGATCTTGACTTTGGACTCTATAGATTACGCTGTGATAACGATTTTAAAAACTGTCAATACGAAACACTGCGTCCGGGAGAAGGACAACATCACATTGGTGGTATAAAGATTACAGCACTGGCAGAAGATAAGCAGCATCGCATCTGGGTGGGTACACAACGCAATGGTATCAGTTGCATTTCGCTTAACGCGCAGGGTGAGATTCAATCCATTCGTCACGACAACCTGGATATATATGGCGAACAGGGTCAGCGTATAACAACCATCATCGCGGGCAAGAAACCGGAACGACTATGGATCGGCACCTATAACGGACTGTTAAATTACGCCACCGATGGTATATATGGACACTATCACCAAAAGTCAAAACCTTTGCTGGAAAATGAAATCATTCGCGCGGTATACGAAGATGCCACCGGAACAGTGTGGGCCGGAACCTACAATGGTCTGTGGCAAATCCGAATGAATGAAGACGGAGTTACCGAACAAAAAAAGTGGACGGTAAATGACGGACTTTCTTCCAACTATATTCAGGGAATCACCGGAGTACGTAACGATCGGCATTTGTGGATCTCGACCAGCAACGGTCTTAATATGCTCGACCTGGAGTCGGGGACAGTGAAAGTATATACCGAGTATGACGGAATGATTGGCGACAGCTTCCTGTTAAACTCCGTCTTTAACGATAAGCAGGGACATCTATACTTTGGCTCAACCAACGGACTGACATGGTTCAATGTGGACAGTCTTCGTTCCGACCAAAGCACCGTGCCGCCTCGTTTCACAGGACTGATCCTGAACGATGATATCAACGTTCGTGTAGGACAGGAATACTTCGGCAAAATTATTCTGCCGGAAGCGATGGAATATGCATCGGAGATTGTACTCGATCATCACGTCAAAAAATTCACGCTCACATTCTCCGCTCCTGACTATTTCTCACCGAACCGCGCAAGGTATTCTTATCAACTGAAAGGCTATGACGAGCGCTGGATCGAACATACATCACACACCGCTTCGTTTACCAACCTCGATGCCGGCACCTATATATTTCGGGTGCGCGTAAATTCCAACAGCGATCGTGAGACTTCCGCTATACAGGAAATTACCATCCTTCCTCCCCCGTGGGCAACGGCATGGGCTTATGCGGGGTATATAATTTTCTTCGCGTTGGTTGCAGTATGGTTATTCCGACTGATCAGTGCACAAACGAATCTGCGCAACAAGCTGAAGATGGAACAAGTACTGCGCGAGAAGGAAAGTGAACTCAACCAACTCAAGCTTCGCTTCTTCACCAATATATCGCACGAGCTGCGCACACCGTTAACATTGATCGCTGCACCGCTGGAGGAGATGTTGCTGTCTCAAACTTTGCCGGAGCCCTACCGGGAGAAAGCGCGACTGATGAAACGCAATGTAAAGAGTCTGCTTCGGTTGTCAGATCAGCTCATCACCTTCCGCAAAGTGGAAACACAAAACATGGATCTGCTGCTGGCACCGGTCGATGTGGTCGCCTTCTGTCGTGAAATATATAGTTTGTTCAAACTCAGCAGCGGTGACGACAAGTATATATTTGAATTTTATAGCGACCGCGAACAATGCATGGCCTATATCGACCAGGAGAAGCTCGAGATGATTCTTCTGAACCTTATTTCGAATGCAGTTAAGTTCAGCCCTAAAGGTGGCGTCATTTCCATTCGTGTATCAGTGCAGGACGAGTATATAATTCTTCTGGTGGAAGATCATGGCATTGGTATGTCGGAAGAAAATGTATCACGCATCTTCGAACGCTTCTATCAGTTGGGAGACAGTCGCACCAACACCGGTGTCGGTATAGGGCTCGCGCTTGTTGAAAGCCTGGTAAATCTGCATCACGGGCAAATTCGTGTTGAGAGTAAGAAAGGCAGTGGCAGTAAATTTTTCGTAAGTCTTCCCCTCGGGCGCTGGTTTGAAAAACTAGACTATGCACATCTGCAGGAAGGTGAACAGGCCACATTACGAAGTGATTACTGGAAGGAACAGATTCACGATCTCTTTATGGAGCAACAGGCCAGTAGACAATCCATGCTGGAGTCTACCACGCAGATACTAATTGTGGATGACAACAGAGAGATGGCGGATTACCTCGGTGTATTGTTTGCCGGAACTTATCGCTGCTAGATTGCCTATAACGGAGAAGATGCACTGCAAATTCTGAACAACGAAATTATAGAGCTTGTCATTCTTGATGTTATGATGCCGGGTATAAGTGGTGTAGAACTTTGTGAGAAGATCAAGAGCAATCGCTCTACTTCGCATGTACCGGTCATCATGTTGTCAGCGAAGACGGCTGTTGAAGATCAGCTCAGCGGTTTGCACACCGGGGCCGATGACTATATTGAAAAACCGTTTAACCCTGATCTGCTGAAAGCCCGCGTACGAACGCGCCTCGAGAAAGTAAAGGAGTTGAAAGAATACTATCAGCGCGAATTCCTGTTGCAACCCAAAGAACAATCCGTTGCCAACGATGATGAAAAATTTATACTGGACTTAAAGGCGATCGTTGAAAAGTATATAACCGATACCGACAAGATCAAACTGGCTGTACAGGAAGAGATGGCGATGAGCAAAGCAACACTGTATCGCAAACTCAAATCCATTACCGACTATTCTCTTTCCGAGTTCATCAAAGTTATCCGCATTAAAAAGGCAGCGCAATTGCTGACCAACTCGCAACTGAGCATCTCCGAAATTGCCTATGATGTAGGGTTCAACGATCTCAAATATTTCCGGGTATGCTTTGAGAGCGTCTATCATACAACGCCTTCCGAATATCGCAAAGCAAACAAGGCCAACTCGAACATAACGGTGTGACTACACGCAACTCGCGTGCGATTTTGTTGCATGGGCGATTCCCATTTTTTCAGTGCAAACTGAAAGGATCGACACCATAATTGAAACAATACACCCCTTCTCCGCTACCGTTATCGCCAACCTTTGCGGAGTATATTTTACAAACTTAAACCCATTAACATTTATGAGACGTCTCTTCACCGTTGCAACGCTTGCCGTGGTGGGCATGCTGACAAGTTCTTGTTCTGAAGAACCCGTAAACACCTCCGATGACAGTAAGAAAGTCGGGGCATGGGAAACCGTCCTGGACAACTCGTTCACGGATTACACAACGTTCGAGTCCAAGTGGAATTATCTTTACCCGTGGGGTTCAGACCACAATGGCAGCGCGCGGATGTATGGAAGTACATCTGATCACAATCACATCTACATCACTTCCGGAGGTGTACTCAACGTCAAGGCTACACGCATCACCTGGAATGAAGGCAACAGTCCGCACTCACCCTACTTGCCCATCCGCTATCACTCGGGAGCCGTGCATGCCAAACATCAGATCCTGATCAACGATCAGTTTCCGGATTACGAAGTGAAAGGTGAATTCCAGGTACCAACCGCGAGCGGTACATGGCCAGCGTTCTGGCTCACCGGTGTAAACTCATGGCCGCCCGAGTCAGACATCATGGAGTTCAAAGGAAACAGCGTGAACTGGCAAAACACAATGGATGGTCCGGACTGGACAAATGTACACACGCAGTCAACGCAGACTACGGTGAGCAACGCGGGTAACTGGCACACCTATCGCGCGTGGATCACCAAGGTAAATGCTACCGATGTAGACATTCACTACTATATCGATGGCGTATGGAAAGCTGTGCATCGCGCACCAAATTTTGTTAACAGCCCCATGTGGTTGATTGTTAACCTTCAGATGGAAGGATCAAGCGGAAGCTCCGGTCCTACTACCGATACGTTCCTGAAGGCACGCAATATATATGTAGGGCGAACCAAAGCTTTCTGATTCACAACTGGGCAACAAAAAGAACAGTCATCTTTACCAGGTGACTGTTCTCGTCATATATACTATATAATTATACTTTGAAGCACACAATCCTCATCTGTTTATTTCTGTGCGCAGCGGCCTGCGCGTCCGATGATGTTGCGCCCGATATAAAGCAGGCCATGCTCAACCGGGTAAATTCGATTCGCACAACCGGATGTACCTGTGGCGATACAGTATATCCCCCTGTCCAAACGCTTGCTATAAATACAGAATTGTCGGATGCTGCCTTTGCACATGCACAGGATATGTACCGGCAAAATTATTTTTCACACGTATCCCCGCAAGGTATATCTCCTGAAGAACGCGTAACCGCAGCAGGATACTCCGGCAACTTCCTCGCTGAAAATATAGCAGCCGGATGTGCTACGGTTAACGAAGCTATCGATGCATGGCTTCACAGTCGCAGTCACTGCGAGGCATTGATGAAGAGCGAAGCAAATGAAATGGGCGTCTCGCAGGTCGATTCCTATTGGGTGCTGGAGATAGGCGAAAAACGATAAGACTTATACAATTAAACTATACATGAAAACGCGAACACTATTTTTTATTCTTTTACTTGGTTTCTTTTACACGCATGGGCAACAACACTTTCAGCCCGGAGCATTGTGGCCCGACACCGATGGAAAACATATCAACGCGCATGGCGGTGGTATACTATATTTTGGCGACACCTATTATTGGTTCGGAGAATTTAAAACGGAAGGTAAAGCCGGCAACCGCGCGTGGGTTGGTATAAGCTGCTACTCCTCCAAAGATCTATATACCTGGAAGAACGAAGGCATCGTGTTGCCGGTGGTAGACGATCCGGCTTCGGAAATAACAAAAGGCTGCGTCATCGAACGTCCTAAAGTAATTTATAATGCAAAGACCAAAAAGTTTGTGCTCTGGTTTCACCTTGAGTTAAAAGAGCAAGGCTATAATGCAGCACGCACAGCCGTAGCCGTGAGCGATAAACCAACCGGTCCGTATACCTATATCCGCTCATACAGACCCAACAGCAAAACTTGGCCTATAAATTTTGAGAAAGCGTGGCAGACCAAAACCGTAAATGAAAAAGAACTGAAAGCGCATACCGATCCGTGGCGTAAAGAAGTTGCCGAAGGACTTTTCATAAGACGTGATTTTGAAAAAGGACAAATGTCGCGCGACATGACTTTGTTTGTTGATGATGACGGTAAAGCGTATCACATTCACTCCGCAGAAGAAAATCTCACGCTCCACGTTTCAGAACTCACGGACGATTACCTGTCGTTTACGGGCAAGTGGGCAACCATCGCTCCTGCCGGACATAACGAAGCGCCTGCACTGATCAAGCGCAACGGTAAATATATACTTGTTACCTCCGGTTGCACAGGTTGGGAACCCAACACTGCACGTTCATTTGTCTCCAATTCAATTTGGGGACCGTGGAAATCACTCGGCAATCCCGCGCAGGGAGAAAATGCCGAGCGTACATTCGAGTCGCAAAGTACATTCATCCTGCGGGTGTACGGTCGTAAAGACCAGTATATTTTCATGGCCGATCGCTGGGCACCCGACAATGCGATTGATGGCCGGTATATATGGCTGCCGCTGACATTCGATGGTGACAAACCTGTGATCAAGTGGTTTGATAAATGGAGCCTGGAGCAACTGGCCAATCCATAAGCAATACCGATACCATGTCTGTTCTTTTTAAAGACTCGTGCAAAAGATGAGGAGTAGCATCGCTCACTCCTCTCCTTTCATCATGCTCAAAAACACCTCTCCTGATTTATTTTGAATGTATTCACCCTATTTCTGATGTATTTCTCTCCCTATAGCGAGCAAACGATTGCGACTATTGTAAGACCAAATTGAAATGTATGAGACTACTTTACTCTTCTTCGACAGCCGCTGCTATACAGCGGTCATCGATGAGGGCGAGTTCACTTGTCCTCATTGACCATCCCAAACCATTCAAACCTATCACTATGCTAAAGTATTTTAAAACACCACATCTCTTGTTGATGTGTCTGTTGCTGGCATGTACCACAACAGCCTTCGCGCAAACTACCGTGTCCGGTCGTGTTGTAAGCGCAGAAGATCAAACCGGACTTCCGGGCGTAAGCATCATCGTTAAAGGTACATCCACCGGTACAACCACCAACGCGGATGGCGACTATACATTAGCGGTACCGGGCAGCGATGCTATACTGGTGTTCTCGTTCGTGGGTTTCCGCAACCAGGAAGTTCTGGCGGGAACAAACACGACTATAAATGTTTCGCTGGAGACAGACATTCAATCGCTGCAGGAAGTAGTGGTTGTTGGTTACGGTGAACAGAAGAAAGCGAACCTCACAGGCGCAGTAGCATCCGTCAATATCAATGATGTTAAATCTATACCGGTATCAAACACGGCAAGTCTTTTTCAGGGACGCATGCCGGGTGTAACCGTGAGTAACTTCAGCGGTCAGCCGGGTAATGATGATCCGCAGATTCGCATTCGCGGTATAGGTACATTTAACTCCGGTGCAGAACCGCTGGTGATTGTCGATGGAATTCAAAGTCAGATCAACCAGGTGCCGGTTGCTGATATTGAAAGTGTCAGTGTATTGAAGGATGCAGCCTCTGCCGCTATATATGGCGTGCGCGCAGCCAACGGAGTTATCATCATCACAACCAAACGCGGTAAAGAAGGTCAGGCACGTATTAACCTGAGCAGCAACGTTGCCATTCAGAGTCCCATCATGAAACCTGATTTTCTCAACTCCTGGGATTGGGCTACCATACGCAATGAATGGAACGTAGCTACCGGTGGAACGCCAACCTATACGGCTGAACAAATACAGGCGATGCGTGACGGCTCTGACCCCGATCACTTCGCGAACACAGACTGGTGGGATGAGACATTTCGCACAGGCATCATGCAAACCTACGATGCTTCGGTAAGCGGTGGCTCACAAAATGTAAAGTATATGGTGTCTACACAGTATATGGATCAGCTCGGTGTATTAAAAGGTACCGATGCCAACCGTACCAGTATACGCGCCAATATAGATATAGAGGCGTCCAAGAAACTGAAAGTAGGACTTAACGTATACGGTTACGACCGTAAGTATAATGAACCTTCGCTAAACTCGGCATCATCCAACGATGACAACAGTATAGTATATAGCATTCGCAGGTTTACACAGCCGACTATCCCGGTACGCTACGCGAATGGTGAATTCGGTTTTGTAGATGGTGCTGAACCAACACGTGTCGGATTTCGCAATACCGTATGGGCAGCCACGACAGGCTTCAGTGAAACACAGGAAACCCGTTTGGAAGGAAAACTTTTTGCCAGCTATGAAATCACCGAAGGACTTAAATTTAAAACCAGTGTCGGTGCTATCAATGTATCCGGAGTGAACTCGCGATTCGTTCCAACCTATAAACAGTTTAATCCGGAAGGCGTTGTGATCAGCCAGAATGTAAACAACAATCTCAGCAACAGCAACACCACGTTCAGAAGACAGCTACTCGAAAATCTCCTCACCTACGACAAGACTATAGGAACACACAGTGTAAATATACTTGTAGGACACACGGCTCAATATGAGCGTAACGACTATATGTATGCCTACCGCCAGAATTTTCCGAACAACAACCTGCATGAACTTGATGCCGGTTCGCAAAATCCACAAGTAGGTGGTAATGCGTATGAAGTAGCACTGCAATCATTCTTCGGTCGCGTAAACTATATATATAATGATAAATACCTCTTCGAAGCGAACATGCGCTACGATGGTTCTTCACGCATGCCGAAGTCTGATCGTTACGGTCTATTCCCTTCGGTATCGGCAGGCTGGGTAATCAGCAGTGAAAGTTTTCTTGCTGATAACAGCGTGGTATCTTTCCTGAAGCTGCGTGCAAGCTGGGGACAACTCGGTAACCAGGAGATTGGTAACTATGCCTATACACAGAATTTTGCTACGGGTAATAATTACCTCATCGGTGGCATTGTATCCGGAGGTGTAGCGATCAACGATCTGGCGAATCAAAATATAAAATGGGAGACTACAACGATCACAGACATTGGTCTTGATTTGAATTTCCTGAATGACCGCCTGCAAATCACCGCGGACTACTTCAACAAAAAATCATCTGACATTCTTATTCGTCTTCCTATACCAGGAACACTCGGTGTGAACAACGGCCCCTATCAAAACGTTGCTGCTGTTGGCAACAAAGGCTGGGAACTAAATATAGCTTACCAGGATCGAAAAGGTGACCTCGGTTATTCCGCCAGTGTAAATCTCTCGCAGGTAAAAAACGAAATTACCGACATTGCCGGTCTTGAGAACTGGATCAGCGGTAACACTATAAATCTCGTGGGGCAACCCATCGGTGCTTACTACGGATATGTAGCTGACGGATACTATACCGAAGAAGAACTCGCGAACGCTCCCACGCAATTCGGAACGCTGCGTGCCGGTGACATCAAGTATAAAGATATCAGTGGTCCCGAAGGTATACCGGATGGAAAAGTTACTGCGGACTACGATCGCCAGATCATTGGTGAACCTTTCCCTAAACTGAGCTATGCATTTAATCTTGGTGCCGACTATAAAGGCTTTGACCTGAATCTTTTCTTCCAGGGTGTAGCAGGCATTGAACGCTTCTACTGGTATAACACGGAAAATGTAGGACAGTTTACAAGTTCAATCCTGGATCATTGGACACCAACGAATACAGATGCTGCTTACCCGCGCTTCGGTAACAACAGCAACAACTTTGCTATGTCGAGCTTCTGGTTGCGCGATGCTTCTTACCTGCGACTGAAGAATGTACAACTCGGATATACGTTCCCGAAAGCATGGACAGAACGATTGTCGATGCAGAACCTTAGACTGTTCTTCACCGGTACAAATCTCGTAACCTTCACCGATGTTGAAGAGTTCGATCCGGAACGTCCGACTGGTGATGAACGCAACCGTGCATATCCCGGTCTGAAGTCATACTCATTCGGCCTCAACATTACTTTCTAACCCTGTAATTATTACGATATGAACTATATCAAGCTATATATCACGATCGCGCTGCTGACTATATTTTCAGCATGCTCTGACGAGTTTCTCGATCGCAAGTCGCTGAACGACTTAAGCTCCGATTCATTCTGGACAACCGAGGATGATGCAAAGATGGCGCTCATGGGTTGTTACTCTGCGCTGCAGGATCAATGGCTGTTTGATTCTGATCCGTGGACAGGCGGAGTTATGCGACTTGACTATCTTTCCGACAACGGCTATACTGCGTGGCAATGGATGCCGGGCGGAGATATAGCGCAAGGCACACACAACTCTACATCCTGGATCCTGGGCGACACGTGGCGTTCTGCCTATAGAGCGATTGGCCGTACCAACCAGGTAATTGCCAACGTTCCGAATATACCGAATATCAACCCGCAGGTAGCGGCACGTATTGTAGCAGAAGCGAAAGTAATTCGTGCCACCGTATATACACTTCTGGCCATGACCTTTCATGATGTACCGCTGATCACGGAACCTCAAACGGTACAAGAGGCGGCAGTGCCTAAAAATACACACGATGAAATCATGAACTTCATTGCTGCTGATGTAGAAGCGATCGTAGATGATTTGCCGCTGCCGGGGGAAATTCCGGGTACGGAATACGGACGCATCAGTCGCGGTGCAGCACTTGCTACACTGGCGCGTATATACCTATACCATCATGAATATACCAAAGCGGCAGATGCTGCTAAAAAAGTAATGGACCTGGGCTACTATTCTTTAGCGGCAGACTATAGCACGTTGTTTACTACCGATCACGAACAGGACAAAGAAATGATTTTTTCGGTTACATTCGATCGCTTCCTTGATGATGGCTCCGCTTTCGCGGGGTACTGGGGCATGATCGACTATCAACGTGTGTTACCGAACCTGGCGGAAGAGTTTTATACTATCGATGGTTTACCGATAGCGGAGTCTGATCTATACGATCCTGCTGATCCATCGGCCAACCGGGATCCGCGCTTCCGCACAACGATCATATCCAATAACGATACGTGGAAAGGCAACGCGGTAACAGACGAAGAAGGTTTCTATTACCAACGTAAATATACCGAAGAGAATAATGATGAAGATCATTTCGATTCGCCACAGGACTTTTATGTAATACGCTATGCAGATATACTGCTGATGCGCGCAGAAGCACTGGTAAGCGCTGGTGGTTACAGCGAAAGCGAAGTCATTGGTCTGATCAACCAGGTACGCGACCGCGTAGACATGCCACAGGTTGAAGATGTAGAAGGAACGGGACTTACTCCTGAAGCACTGCTCGAAGTAATTAAACACGAACGCAGAGTTGAACTGGCATTCGAAGGATTGCGTTACTTTGACCTGGTACGCTGGGAAGAGCTCGATGAACGTTACGATTGGTATATGGACAATGAACTGCCTGCTATACAAGCGTTGGGTTACCCGGATGCGTACCCACGCCAGTTTATATCGTACCGCTGGCCGTTACCTCAAAGCGAGATCAATGTGAACAAGAACCTGATACAACACGATGAGTGGCGTTAAGAGCTAACCAGGCAAAAGCCTCAGAGTAATCTGGGGCTTTTTCATTCTCAATAGTTACTCAATGTTTAATATGATGTTTCTTATTCGAAACAGTATATATAGCCGGTCCGTTCTCCAGCGTCAAATAATTCTCCTATAAAAAAAGAGGCTATCTCCTGATGAAGATAACCTCCAGCTTCGGCATCAAATACCCAAACCTTGACTCACCGAATATCTTTATATCATTTCGATTTCCAGCGTCTTTCTACTTCATCATAATATTGCTTCAGTACATAAAACGCTTTCTTCTTGTTACCCTTCTGATCAAAGAGCCCTTTGTTATTCCAGCCTTCCTGGTATAGCGGGTTGTTGCGCTTCGGAGAACGGAAGTCATTGAGAATCCAGGGAGATATACCTACATAATTATCAGGCATGCGCTTCATCATTTCAATTTGCTCCCGGTAGTACCACTCCTGGTATTCTTCGCTCCAGCGTGTGAGCGAGTCTGCGTGAAAACCTCCGAGTGCTTCGGCTCCGGTCTCACTGAAGAACAAAGGCTTGTCGTACTTCACAGCCCATTTTGCATGACGACAATTGTTGGGCAAGCCACCGTACCAGCCCAGGTATTCATTCACCGAAACTATATCAGTATATTGTCCTAACGGATCATCAATGGTTTGTGTGCCGTTTACGTTATGTACTTCGAGTGCAGCACTGATCAGTCGCGTATTGTCCAATGCCTTTGCGCGAAATACCAGTTCGCTCATAAATTTCGTTCTTGCTTCATGCACCGGTGTCTCATTCCCTACAGACCATATTACGATGCTGGCGCGATTGCGATCTCTTCGTATCATTTCCAGTAACTGCTGCTTCGCTTTGTTCAATACAGCAGCGTTGGCAAAATCAATCGTCCAGTATACCGGTATCTCAGACCACACGAGTATACCCAGTGAGTCAGCAACTTTGGTCATCGCTTCGTTGTGTGGATAGTGAGCCAGTCGCACCATGTTCGCATTTAACTCTTTCGCCTGACCGAGTAGTTGCAGCGCATCTTTACGACCATTGGCTCTTCGCATCTCCTGCGGAATTTCTTCATGTATACATATACCCCGCAGAAATACAGGTACATTGTTGAGCAGTATTTGCTTTCCTTTTACCTCTATACTACGAAATCCGATTTTATCAATAACCTTATCACTTGCCGATGAGACAATCACCTGGTATAGCTTTGGTTTCTCCGGTGTCCACAACTGCAGGTTTTTAACCTTGACTGCAAAACGAGCGGTGTCTGATTTATATACTGCCTTTGTTTTTACTTTCAACTCCGGTATCTCAATCGTAACGTCACCGCGGGTAGTTCCGTTAAGAACCACCCAGCCGTTGATTGTCTTCTGCTTTTCAAGTATAGATGCTTTGTCAAGCGATACGAAATAGTCTGCGATATAGGTATCAGGAACTGATACGAGATTAACATCACGGGTTATACCCCCGTAGTTCCACCAATCGGTATTCAGGGTTGGTACTTCATCCTTATGTCGCCTGTTGTCAACCTTCACGACCAGGAAGTTGCCTTCTGCCTTCAAGAGTCCGCTGGGGATTTCAAAATTGAAAGGTGTGAAACCGCCGGTGTGTACACCGAGTTTCTTTCCATTGAGGTATACATGCGCTTCGTAGTTCACCGCACCAAAGTGAATATATACCCGTTCGTTGCTGGATGGCAGCGTAGTATTAAATGACTTTTTATACCACACCGTTCCTTCATAGTATAAAAACCTGGGGTCCTGCGAATTCCAGTCTTGCGGAACCTATAGTATATATTCATAGGTATAGCCGTGTTCCTTGAGTTCTGTTTTATTCTACGGTACATCCGTATTCCAATACGCCTCGCGATCATTCTCGGCCCGCTCCTGCCAGCGATAATTGTAAAAACCGGTCTCATACGGATCAACTATATATTGCCAGTCTCCATTGAGACTTACCGTTTTTCTGGCGGCAACATTGGTGATCAGGTCCTGCTGTGCATGCGAGTAAACGGACAACAGGATGCACATCATTGCCAATGCATGCTTGTGTATTGATCTATAGGAGCTGATTATTATCATCGCCATATGGGTTACGTAAAATATAGTCTTAATTGGCAGCCGAGATAGAATCAAGAATTGGCTTGGCCAGTGTCTCTAAGCTCTTTTGTGAAGTCTCCAGCAGTTCCAGCACTACAACCTCGTTCTTGCCAACCTTCAACCACTCTGCCGGTACATATATAGTTTGCTGCGGACCAATCGACCAGTATCTTCCCAGGTTATGTCCGTTGATCCAAACTACACCTTTGCCCCATTTGCGCATGTCCAGGTAAGTATCGTTCACTTCGTTTAAGGTGAACTCACCCATCTTCATAACCGGACTTTCTGCGATCTTCTTATTTCCCTTTGTAAACCTGAGATTTGAAATACTGCTAAACGGCAATGAACGCATCTCCCAATTCAACAATTCAGTCTTATTGAGTGTTACCGAAGCTGTAATGCCCTTCTTATTCTTCAACAAGTATGGTCCAAAGTTGATGCGACCTAAATTCTCTACGAGTATATCCAGCTTTACCTCACCGGCCGGTATCACAACGGAGAGGCTATCCTGACGAAGTCTGCGGTCTAATACACCAACGCGTTTACCGTTGATGAAAACAATGCCATAATCGCGAAGCTCGTTGATCTTCAGAACAGCTGCGCCTTGCTTGTCCTTCAGCGTTGTGCTATACCGCACAAAGCCATACGCCTGGTTCAGGTCTTCGAATGTAAGCGGACGTACGTTCTTCACGGGCGTTGAAACTATATCAAATACATTCAATTCACCGGCAACATCTATCAACGGTAGGGCTACTGCTTTTTTCGGCGCGGGCACAGCAGGCAACACCTGTCCTTTCGGAAGATGTTTCTGGATAACGTTTCTGAACTCCATGAATTTTTCTGTAGCATTTCCCGCTTCATCCAGCGGTGCATCATAATCGTAGCTGCTGATCTGCGGCTCATACGGATTCTTGTCGTTGTAGTTGGCACCGTTCATAAATGCGCGGGTGGTACCGCCGTGAAACATATACATGTTAATGGATATACCGGCTGCCAGCACAGCGTCAAGTTTAGGAGCATGATCTTTAGCAGGAACGGTATGATGCGGAGTGCCCCACCAGTCAAACCATGCCGGGTACCATTCGGCTATATAGAACGGCCCTTTACCCTGGTGATATTCACGAACAAGTGCCTTCACTTCTTTCGGATTGTCCAATCCGTTTACAGCCGGTAACAAACCGGGTATATGTCCATCCTTCACTTTGGGAGCCGGATCACAGGTATATAGCAAGCCATCAAAACCGGCTTCGATAAAGAGACGTTTGTTCTCTTCGAGGTATGCTTTGTCATTTGAATAGAAGCCGTACTCATTTTCAACCTGCACCATCAAAATGTTGCCACCGTGGTTAACCTGGAGCGGTGCGAGTTGTTTGGCTACTTCATGAATATACTTGCGATAGGCTGTGATAAATTTCGGTTCGAGACTTCGCACGATCAATCCTTCCTCCTTCTGCAGCCAGTATGGATAACCTCCGAATTCCCACTCGGCACAAACATACGGGCTCGGTCGCAGTACCACCCACAGTCCTTCTTCCTGAGCAATCTTTACAAAGGCTGCTATATCATTGTTGCCTGAAAAATCATATTTACCTTTTTCCGGTTCGTGCACATTCCAGAACACGTACGTTCCGATGGTGTTCAAACCCATAGCCTTTGCCATGCGCATGCGGTGGCGCCAGGCTTCTTTGGGTATACGTGGATAGTGCAACTCTCCCGAGATCATCAGGAAAGGTTTACCATCCAGCAGAAAGGTTGAGTCGCCCAGCGCAAATGTATGTTTACTCGTTTGTGTCCAGCCGGTATGAGACACAAGCAGCAGGATGAGAAAAAGAAAACATGGCACGCGATAAAATCTGGTGGCGTTGTAGTTGGTTGTCATGGTTTACAATGGCTAATAGTTAAATATCAATCCTAAAAATCAACGTTTGTCGCGTCTTGCCGAGGGGGCAAATGAGTATACTTTGCAGGTGCTTTGATCTTATTGACTTCGTTCAGCGCGTATAGCGACATAAAATACAAGCGATGACCAGTACTTCACCGCGCGATGCCTTGCAGCGTTGGCACTACTTCTATAATTTTTCCATCGGCATCAAACTTAAGTGCATCGATACACACCTCGCGATTGAATCCGGCCGAGCGTCCCATCGTAATACCTTTCGGGTAGGTGAACCGATGGTATACCAGGTACCAGTTGTCGGTGCCCGGCACTTGTATCACAGAGTTGTGACCAGTGCCATGAATTTGTGCGTTCAGATTTTTCCGGATCACGATGTTGTCCTTCCCGATCGTTAACGGTCCTAAAGGTGACGATGCCGTTGCATAGCGAACTTTATAGTTAGGACTCCGTGTATCGTCTTCCGACCACATGAAATAGTATATACCGTTTCTCAGAAACACATATGTGCCTTCTCGAAATGTCTCATCCGGAGTCATTACGGTAAGGGTCTCCTTTTTGATGGAGATCATATCGTCATTGAGTTCGGCCGTTGCCAGGTATCCGTTCCCCCAGTATAAATAATATTTTTTTGAGACAGGATCAGCAAATACCATCGGGTCAATCTCCTGTCCATTGGTAATACCGGCAGGTTTAAAGTCAATCAACGGTTTACCGGAATCTTTGAACGGTCCCGCAGGATTATCTGCCGTGGCTACACCGATCTTCTGTGCAGCTGTAAAGTAAAAGAAGTAAGTATATTTACCATTGACGAGACGTTCTATAGCTGTAGGCGCCCAGGCATTGCGGGGTCCCCAGGGTACGTCTTTTTTGAGATCGAGGATTACACCTTCATCTTTCCAATCGATTAAGTTGGTGGATGAAAATGTTTTGAAATAGGTACCTGACCAACTGTCAAAACCATCGCTAGTGGGATATAAATAGAATTTCTTCTTATTGAACGAGTATAGTATATCCGGATCGGCAAAATATCCCTCCAGCACCGGATTACCCGCTATATATACCTGAACTTTATACCGCTCCGTTTTACCTTGCTTTAAAACTGTGTACTCCACGGGGCCTTTGCTGAAATCTGCTTTACCGGAAGGATGTATGTTCACACCAGGCTCCGATACAAACGCAGGATCAAATGCTGCTATAGCTGTTCCCGGCTTCACGGGCAATGACACAAGCCTGAGCGAGTCGTTATATACTATATTATTATGCCTGACTTTGTTAGATTGTGGACGAAGCGGTACATGGTTCAACTTCTCCCCTGCTTCGTTTTGCGCGGACTGCGCCTGCACTAAAAAATTTAAAATGACAGAGAAAAGGAACACTATACAAAATCGAAACATGCTGATAAAGGTTTGCATCATTAAACATTTACTTTTCAAGAAGCTGTGATGGCGGATATCCGAATTCTTTGATAAAACACTTTCGGAAATACTTGAGGTCTGAAAATCCAACCATGTAAACTACTTCATATACTTTATATCGTTGTGTACGCAACAACTTGGCGGCTTCTGAAATTCGCAACGAGCGAATATACTCGATCGGTGAAAGGCCTGTAAGCTGCTTTATCTTTTTATAGAGAATGGTTTTACTCAATCCTACTTCGTGACTCACAGCATCTACTGTTAAGTCCGCGTTGTTAATATTTACCTTTACTACTTCAAAGATCTGCTGCAACAGTTTTTCATCAGGAGAAACTATATCCGGTTTTTCATCCGTCAGGAAGAGCGTTCGATAATAGCGTCTTGAATTTTCACGCGCCTGCAAAAGATTGCTGACGGTAAGCGACAAAATCTCCGGACTGAAGGGCTTCGTAATATAGGCATCGGCTCCCGTCTCCAATCCGGCTTTATGTTGACTGTGTGCAGCACGCGCGGTTAAAAGTATAACGGGTATATGGCTGGTCTTGATGTTACGCTTCAGCGCCTGGCAAAGTTCCATTCCATCCATCTCGGCCATCATGATGTCGCTCAGCACCAGGTCGGGGTTTGTATCGAAAGCAATTTCCTGTGCCTGTTTACCATCTGCGGCTTCCACAATTCTATAGTTCGGACTGAGATACTCTTTCAGAAACGCACGAACCTCTTCATCGTCTTCTACCAGAAGTATAGTCTTGAGACCTTTCTTTGCATGTGCACCTTGTGCGTCATCATCCTCATCATGCTCTTGCAATTCTGCATCCTGTTCATTCGTCTTATCCGCATCGATGATCACTTCATGTGATTCAAAGTGATCCCTTCCCAACGGTATCTTTACTGTAAATACCGAACCACTCCCTACTGTACTCTCGGCGTAGATCTCTCCTTTGTGCAGGTAGACCAACTTCTTGGCCAGGGCCAACCCTATACCTGAACTGATCTGGCTATTCGCTTTGCCGTTATAGAACCAGTCAAATATATACCGAATCTGGTCTTTCTCGATCCCGATACCATTGTCTTTTACCTCGATGCACACGTACGCACGATCATCGGCATTGTATTCTTTTTTAACGGTGATGCTGATTGCATTCCCGTCCCCTATATATTTAAATGAATTTGAGACAATGTTGGTCAGTACCATTTCGATCTTTTCAGGATCTACCCAGGCATAAATGGATTTCTCCTGGGTATAGAATTCAAATTGTACATTCGGCCGGTTGGACAGCTCTTTGAAGTTTATAAATATATCTTCCATGAACGGCACAATGTCGATCTCCCGAATGGTAAGCATCATCTTCCCGCTTTCAATCTTGCGATAGTCAAGCAGCTTGTTGATGAGGGTTAACAGCTTGTGCGCATTCCGGTGCACCATGTGTAGCTTCTTGCTATTGGGTGTATTGTTGCTTTCGCGCGACATCATTTCTTCCAACGGACCAATGATGAGCGTTAACGGAGTTTTAAACTCATGCGATACTTCGGTAAAAAACGCGAGCTTGTCATGCACAAGCTGACGTTCACGCCTGCGTTTATTCTTCTCGCTCTTTACTCGCTTCTTCAGGTATAGCTGGCGCCTGCGAATGGAAAATATACTCCAGCCGGCCAATGCCAATATAACCACATACCCAAAGTATGCCCAGGGCGTACGCCACAACGGAGGGGCTACTGTTACCGTCACATGGGCAAATTTCGCAGGCCACACATTCGACTGGTTGGTGGCTTTTACCTTGAACTCGTACGTGCCGGGTGAGAGATAACGATACGATGCCTTTCGCTGGTTGCCGACATAGTTCCAGTCTGCATCAACTCCTTCCAGTTTATAGGCATATTCACATTTTTCAGGACCACTATAATCCAGTGCCGTAAACTCGAAGGTGAACGAAGCCTGATCATGCTGTAACGTAAGCTGCTCCGTTTCATCAATAACTTTTTCAAGAACATCATCTTCGCCATCTCCGCCAATCTTTACCGGCTTGTTAAACAGTTGAAATCCCGACAGTTTTATATCCGGTACTGTTTTACTGTTCGTTACTTTCTGCGGGTAGAACAAATTGAAACCATACGTTCCGCCAAAGCCTATATATCCTTTCGGTATATTGTTTAACGATGATCCGGGGTTGAATTGTCCTGCCTGCAAACCATCGTTGGATGTATAATTGGAGAAAGTTTTTGTGGTGTGATCCAACCGTGATATACCGTTGATTGTACTGCACCACACATTCTGCTGTTCATCGATCTGGATTCCAAAGACTGTATTATTGATCAGACCATCTTCATCGGTATAGCGTTTAAAGGTTTTGTCGTTTAAGTTATAAGCGCCCAGTCCGCCACCCGTTCCGATCCACAATGTATTATCCTTGTCGATGGCCAGTGCGTGCACAACATTGCTTTGCAAAAGATTGGTAGACTCCGTTCCCGAGAAAATGTTTTCTACTGTTCGTGTATCCGGGTTAAAAGATAATAGACCATTACCATAGCAGCCTAACCACAACTGTCCTTTCTTGTCTTCTGCGATGGCACGTACATCAATGGAAGAAAATATAGATGCATCTTTACTAAGTTTGAACGTCTTGCTTGTTTTATCCAGCACACTAAGGCCACCACGCGTTGCCCCTACCCATATATTTCGTTTGGAATCTTCAAAGAGAAGCGACACGCGGTGTCCTAACGGAACCGGTGCATCGCCGGACGAACGCGGATAGTGTACAAACAAATCGTTCGTTTCATCGTAGCGATATATACCATGTGCCAGTGTTCCAAACCACAGGTTGCCGTTGTAATCACGGAGTGCGCTGTATACTACATCATCACCAATGCTTCCGGGTTTTCCATCAGCATCATAGTGCCGCAGTAATTTTCCCTCGGCCGAAAATTTATAGATGCCCTTGGAATCTGTGCCGGCCCATATATTACCATCGTCATCGTTACACAACCCATAGAAAGGAACCATGCTCTCGGCTGCACCAAAAATCCGTTTCACCTCCACCTTCATGAAGTTCTTTTCTTCATTGCTCACCATATATATACCATCGCCATGCGTACCGATCCAGATATTCTTGTCGCGATCCTGAAATATAGAGCGAATGGTATGCTGCGAGATATCAAATGCATCCAGCGCAGTAACATGACGCGATGCTAAACGCTCTACGTTGCGTCCATCGAAGTCCTTGAGATTTACGGTATATATACCATTGCCCTGCGTACCAATCCAGAGCGTTTTATCTTTGTCCTCCAGCAATGAAAACACACCACGCTGCGAAGGGAGTATCGTATCAAGCAAAACAAATTTACCTTCGGCGCGAATGAACAGCACAAGTCCTTTGGTAGTGCCGATCCAGATGTTACCGAGGTGATCTTCCAGGAAACATTTTACATACTGCGAAGGCAAAATATCGCTGGCCGAATAGGCTGTGATCTTTTCAGGTTCTTTCCCTTCGCGTATACGGAATACATCCAGGCCGGTATTCTGTGCGCCCGACCATATATACCCATAGCTGTCTTCAAAAACTGTGATGGTAGCAGTACTGTTCAGCTTGAACGTTTGTGTTGTATCATAGGTGTTCGCAGACGGATAGAATACACCAATACCACCAAAATACCAGCCGATCCATAATTTACCGGTACTGCTTTCGGAAATATAGGACACATCGTTGTTGCCGTTCTTTTTCGGATTCAGAAACACGGTCCACTTTTGTGTAGACAGATCAAATTGGTATAGTCCTCTTCGGGATGAAACCCACAATCTTCCTTGTGAATCTTTGAATAAGCGTTGCACGAAATTATCATGAAACTGATTCGGGCCACTCTTGTCGAACTTGAATACCGTGAACGCATAACCATCGAAGCGATTCAGACCATCGTCTGTCGCGAACCACATCCAGCCCTTGTCGTCCTGCGATATACTGTTCACTACCGCCTGCGACAATCCGTCTTTTATACTATACCGTTTGATGATCTTGTCGTGAATAGGCTGCGCAAAACTCTCAAGTGAAGATCCACACGTGAGCGTCAGCGCCATCCCAACGAAGAAGCGAAAAAGATATTCAATCCGGTACATACCCTCAAGATATTAAATCGCCTTGTCAATCGAGAACTTCATTCCTGCAAAGGCTTTTTTAGTTGTCCAATCGGCCGGAGGAGTATTCCAGAATTCATCATCCGCCGGCAATCCGAGCGGAAGAAATGCAACGCTGCACAAATATAGGCTGCCGGTTGAAATATAGGACTCGCCAATCTCGGGTTGATGTCCTGCCAAACCAATCGTGAGCCATCCGTTCGAATCAAATGTACCCGATGCTTCCAATGTAGTTTTGATCACTGCAGTAAGCGCACTGCGCACCTGCGCAGGTTTGATAGGTGACGGCAACTGCTTTTGCAAAGCTACCTGGCTCAACAGTTGAAACGTACCACAACGATATGCGAGCGACCGACCTACCGGTGGAAATGTTCCTTCCGGAGAAATGAGTCGCTCCTGGATCTCCGCATAGCGCTGCGCACGCCTGAGTACCCGGCCAGACAATTCCTTACCGTCATTCTTTACTTCGTTTAACACCTTCACGATATCGAGCAGCATCGGTTGAATCACAAAACTATTGTAGTAGTCGAAGTGAAAATCAGGACCATCGCCATAGATACCGTCCCCTTTATACCATTCTTCATGAGACTTCAACGCATAGTCTATACGCACAGCATCGTAGTCGTTGGTAAATTTCAGGAGTGCAGCTTCGATCATGGCGCTGAAGAGAAGCCAGTTGGAGTAATACGGTTTTATAACACGTGTTGAACGAAGCGCTGCGACAAGATGCTGCTGTGTTGTCGCATCCAGATTTCCCCAGAGTTGCCTGGGTGCACGCAACAGTGCATGCGCGAGAAAGGCAGCATCAACCAGTGGTTGTCTCAATTGCGTGAAGTTCATATAGCTCTTGGCTGTAGGCATAACGGCATGCTGGATCGCTTGCGTGGACAACGTGATAAACTTCTGTCGAAGCTGACCTTCCTTTGTTTGATCAGCACCCAACTCAAGCCAGGGCGCGAGTCCTGCTAAACTTCGTCCCAACGCTTCGAGGTAAGTAACTTCTTTTCGCGAAGACAGTTCGCCCTCCACACATTCCACCGGCATCAGTTCCTTGAGGCGGTCCTGTTGCAATGCAGACAGAACCGGCTCGGTAACACGTGTTACCATACTGACCCAATACTCACGATCTGTACGTGTATCTTTGAGATGTGACTCACGTTGTTTGAAACTCAACAAAGGTGCTAACGTGCTGCCGGCTCCCAGCAGGGAAAAGCCTTTTAAAAAATTTCGTCTGATCATTTCTTATGGTTCATATATGCGCAGATATATAGGTATATATACCGCGGCCTACTTCATTTTATAGATTTCGCTTCCCGCCAGCAAAAACGCACCGGCACCATACTCCTGGTAATTATCAATGGTAACTTTATCGGGCGATGCACCGATCGGTTGTACCCACTGTAATTTACCTTCTGTGGTGACGTATTTATTAAGCCCCTCCCATGCATTTTTGACAACCGGTAAATATTCTGTTTTATCCAGCAATCCCTGGTTTATTCCCCACGCGAGTGCGTAGCAGAAAAATGCCGAGCCGCTTGTTTCCGGGTGCGGCACTTCGGTTTCATCCAGCAAACTCGGACGCCACAAACCATCTTTACCTTGTATAGTCTTCACCGATGCTGCCATCTCTTTCAGCAACGCTATATATTTTCCATAGGCAGGATTGTCTTTCGGCAGCACTTGCAACACGCGTACGGTTCCGGCCATAACCCAACCGTTACCGCGCGCCCAGAATGTTTTTTTACCCTGTGGTGTCTTCTTGTTAAAGTATGATTGGTCGCGATAGAAAAGATGTTCCTGCGGATCGTACAAAAATTCATGTGCATCCCAGAACATGGTGTTGAGAAAATCAATATAGCGTTGATCGCCCGTAGCCACTGCTAATTTAGCAAGCACGGGTGGCGCCATAAACAAGGCATCGCACCACCACCAGTCTTCTCTTCCCAACTTTGGATTGGCAATAAGCGAATCAAATGTTTGTCGTATATCGACAATCATCTCCGGATTCTTTTTAAGATCATAGATCTCCAGGTATGTTTGTCCTTTGGCATGATCGTCTGCGTGCCGGAGACGCTTTGCTAATTTCCATTGAAATGATTCCGACCAAGCGGTAGCAGCGTCCAGATATTTAGCATCGCGTGTTGTATGATACGTTGCCATAACACCGGTATAAAATGCAGCGCGTGCCCAGTCATTATCATTCTTGGCATTGAAAGATACCGGGTTTGCCAATTGCCAGTCACAGACCTTACGCATTTGCGACAGTATACTTTTCCTGGAAAATACATCGGCTACCATAGCGGCCAGCAAGCCTGACGTTGTCAGTACAACAAGCATCATCGTTCCGATTATGACCAGGTTCCGTTTCTTTTTTGTATTACTTCGATTCACGTTTATAAAATTTAGTGTGACAGAAATTCCAATTATATCAGTCTAAACAAATATACCTGCAGCCTATACTGCAAAGAAGTTGTTTTATACTATAGCGCGGATCGCCTTGTATTCGCAGGCGTTTTCCAATATATAACTTAAGATTCTTATATCCGACCTGTAGTGTCCTATTCCGGATAACGTTCGGGCCTTCCCCATTGCTTCCATAAACGATTCAACTCGTCTGGTGTAATGCTGATCACCGCTCCGTGCCGGGGATGAAAGTCCATGGACACGGACTCCACCAATGTAAACGAGTCCAGCGTTTTACTCTCGGTAAATTCATATCGTCCCCGGGTATATACATCGTACATCAAGATATAGCGATCGGAGTTGTGCAGTTTAAAAACACAGGCGCCCTCCACGGCATCTTTTGTTTGTTGCAGGTATCCCTCGCGCTCCAACCATGTACCGGATGTCAACGAAGAAGATGTAGCGTGCTTGATGCCGTTACCATGACCTTCAGTCTTATAGAATAAATGATATACTCCATCTTTTAAAACAATATCACCATCAATACACGATTTTCCGTCCGTAGGAAAGAACAGTTGTTTCGGCTCTGTGGCGAGATCGGTAAACGCTTCGTTCGTATACGCATAGTATATAATGTCTGCGCCTTTACGACCGTGCTTCATCGACCAGTATACTATATACTTCTTCGCCTTCGGATCATATATAGTTTGAGGTGCCCATACTCGCAACAGACTGTCCTGACCCGAAAATCGTTGCTGGATGTTGATCACGTTGGATTGCCAGTGTACCAGGTCATTCGACTTCATCAGCACCATGGCGCGATTGGAGTTCCAGCCTTTCGAGGAAGTCATATCGGTGGCAACCATGTAAAAATTTTTCCCATCGTTGCTTCGCAGAATATGCGGATCGCGGACACCACCCGTTGAACTGATCGTCTTCGAATCAATTACAGGTTTGTTGTTGTTTAATGCGAAGAAGTTCAGTCCATCATTGCTTACGGCATAGTGAATGGATTCGTCTGCTACGGCATTGCCGGTAAAGTATACAAACAGATAAGCAACGTGATCTTTCCGACCTGAAGTTGAATGCTGCTGTGCATAGCCTTTATAGAGCGTTATGCATAGCAAGATGATTGTAATTTTACTGATCGGTATACCCATAGCGACAATACTATATATTGATTTCCTGGATCTATATATACCGGCAGATGCCGGCATCCCTTAGTTTCAACTATTCTTTCTTACAAGCATGCCGTAAGAGCGTTACTCCTACGGCATGGTCTTATAAATTCTGATGTTGCTTTTAATCCGTTACTTTATCTTCGTCAGCAACGGCTTCTTCCCACGTTTCCCACTTCGGCGTAGCGGCATCATATCCGGCATAGCCATAATTTTGACTCAGCACACCTTTGTTGTTGGCTGTGATCGCAGCATTCGGTATAGGCCAGTAGAAATTGCGCTTGTCCATGGTATAGTTAAATGTACCGGTTCTTACACTAACGGGACCTTTGTTATATATACTATAGTGCATGATGCGCTGGTACCAATAGCTGCCACCCGTTGCGTCTGTACCGGATTGCTTATCAAACGTATTGACATCATAGGTATTGCCCCACTCATCTGACTTGCCACTCAGTGCCAGGCAGTATGAGACACGGCTTAGCTCTACATTACGCCATTCTTCCAGGTAGAGCTCACGGGCACGCTCATTCATAATATCACCAATGGTAACGGTCGAGTAAAGCTGTGTACACAACGCGCGCTTGCGAACTTCGTTCACATCCTCTGCAGCCGAAGCCGCATCGCCTAAATAGAACTTGGCTTCAGCACGCAGCAGGTATGTTTCGGCCAGGCGGTAAAAATACCAGTCTGCATTGCCACCATTGGTAGCACCGTTGAATTGCGTGGCACCTGGGTTCGCTTCTGCCAGTACATCTTCAAGATATAGTTTGTAATGCGGCCAGTCAAACCAATCGCGTATCGTATCGGTACACAACAGTACATTTGTAGTCGGGTGACGAAGCACGAGGTTTTGACCATACCATGCCGATGTCTTATCGTTATACTTCAGCGAAGTCATCTTGCCCCAGTTACCAACCGTGCTGTTATGGCGAAGATCGCCTTCATCATTCTGTCCGTTTACATTCCATACCGCATGCGTAGCGAAGTAAGTAGAACGAACTGTAGCGATACCACGGCCTACCGCGCGCAGGTAATCATACTGTGAATTATAGTTTGCAGTGTTGTTACGCGCATAGTTGTTTACAGCATTTTTTCCATCGGGTGTCTTTGTACCGTTGCCGTCATTCCAGAACGGTCCGAAAATCCGCATCGTCAAAAACTGGATGAATGACTCCGATGTCGTACCGCGATTCGGCATACCGAGAATTACTTCTTTATTGGCACCGATCAATTTGTTTTCAGGACGATGCAAGTCCCAGATCACATTGCGTGTTATCGGCCAAGTCTGCGGCTCGCCACCATCATTGAACGTACCAAATGTACTTTGCATGAGTTGATAGCCGGACTGATTGATCAGTATATCTGCCTGTTCTTTTGCTTTCTCAAATTGTCCGGTAGCGAGGTAACATTTGATCAGCAGCTGGCGACATGCACCTTTGTTGATCATACCTATATATCCCATATCTTTTTGATCGGGCACCCACTGTACTGCAAACTCCATATCCTTAGTGATCATCTGGAGAATCGCTTCCTTCTTCGTAGAGCGGTAATTCTGTTTAGGTACCTGCAGAATTTTTGTTACCAGCGGTACATCTCCAAATTGAAACACAAGTGTGAGATAACGGAAGGAACGATGGAAGTATGCTCTTCCCAAGTAGGCGTTCTTGGTTGCTTCATCCAGACCTTTTACATTTTCAATAAAGCTGGTAATGGTGTTCGCGTATTTGATTCCGTTGTAGGTCTCATCCCAGAAGTAACTGATGCGGTTACGATCTCCGTTCTCTGCACCACCGGTTGGTGTCAGCACGTTAGCTATATCCGAGAACATGCCGCCATCGTCCGTCTTGCTGGCAACCGCCATTTCGGAGAACATATACTCCGTTGCTATCGGAACAGATATATTGTTGGTCGAGCTGTTATAGAATGTCCAGTAACTGCGCAGGTGCCGGTCTGCCATGGCCAGCACAGCCTGTAAACCAGACTCCGTACTTAACGTAGTGGACGGTTCATAAAATGACAGTGGATCAGGTTCCAGAAATTCATCGGAACAGCTGGGAAATACCAGGAACGGTACGAGTAACAGGAGTTTCCCAACTATTGCGCGTATATCTTTAAGCGTATTTTTCATTGCTCGTTACTTTAAAAAGTTACATTTAATCCTATCGTAAACAGTCGTGTTGCCAGGCCTCCGGTTTCAGGGTCGCCATACTCCCAGTCTTTATTCCATACCGCCACGTTGCGAACGGTTCCGTATAGCTTTACTTTCTCGATGTCCCAGCGTGAAGACAGTGACGTTGGTATAGTATATCCCAGCGTAATGTTTTCAAGACGAACGAATGAACGATTGTAAAGTCTGCCGGGTGATGTTATACCTGCAGGACCGCGTGCATCCAGGCGGGCGTATTCATTGGTAGGATTGTCTAATGTCCAGTAAGGCTTCGCATACATATTCATTCCGTATGTTGCCAGCGAGCCGCCATTATCCTGGTTCAGGTAATTCTGGTCTGTACTCTTGTGTCCCCAGTATGAGTATATATTGATGGACACGGTGAGATTTCTGAACAGCGTGAAATCGTTTCGAAGTGACCAGTGCAACGGAGGGGCTGTCTGTCCGAGAAACTCTTTGTCGCTGTCGTTGTATACCGGGGTAACGGTACCATCAGCATTGACCTTGTCATCTGCAGTATAATTGTTTGCTACTTTCGGATCTCCGGGACGCTGACCATATTTAGCAGCCTCAGCGGCTTCGTCTTTCTGCCATACACCTGTTACGTTGTAGTTCCATATAGCGCTGATCGGTTGTCCTATAAACCAGTTGTTGGTTCTGTCATCCATCTCCTTTACGCCCACTACATTTCCTTCCGCATCAATTATGTTTTCATATTGATTGTATAGGTGCTTGATCTCATTCTTGTAGTATGACAAACCGAGTGTAGTACGCCATTCGAAATTCTGATTTTTAACATTCACCGAGTTGATCATAAGTTCTATACCGCGGTTCTGAACTTCACCCAGGTTAGTCGCGATGGATGAGAAACCGGAGAAGCCCGGCAAGCGTTGTGTCATGATCATATCATTGGTATTACTCACGTAGTACTCAATGCTACCGGAAATTCGATCGGCGAAGAAACCATAGTCAAGACCAACGTTCCAGCTCTTGGTCTTCTCCCACTGCAGGTATGGATTCGCGAGGCGATCAATAGTAAGATAACGAACCTGCACGGTACTACCCGATGCGTTGATATACCCTTGTGTTGCACCGGTACCGGCACCGAGGTTGGCCAGCGACAAGTATGGATCTGCGAGAGAACGATTACCATTCTTACCCCACGACACGCGCAACTTACCGGTGCTCATCGGTGCCCAATGGAAGAACTTTTCATTCACAAATGACCAGCCTACTGCTATAGATGGAAATGTAGCATACGGATTTGAACTGCCGAATGCCGAGTAACCATCTCTTCGGATCGATGTCGTTAACATATAGCGATCATCGTACGAATAGAACAAACGCGCCATCAATGCATTTGCAGTCTGGTGTGTATCGGTGGATGAAAAGTTACTTTCTGCTTTACCACCGTTCTGTGTATTGTGAAAACCGAGCGCATCCGATGGCTGAATGTTGCGCGCTTCAATTCTGTCTTGCCAGTACCTGCGTTCTTCTGCTTCCTGCACCAGCGTAACATTCACATGATGCTTCTCTGCTATAGTCTGATCCCACGTAATGGTATTGTTGAGCGACCAGTCGAAACGTTTTGCCTGTTCGCGGTTTACACCGTGATCAATCGCGAGCCAATCCGGATGTTCGGTTGATTCAAAGTAACGATCATAAAAATACTGGTAACGTGGTGCTGCATTGAATCGGTACGTGATATTAAACGGCAAGGTAACTTTGGCGCTAAGTATCGAGTTGAGCACTGTATATCCTTTCTCAAGGTCCATATACTGTCTGTCGAAATCAAAGCTATAGCCGCGGTGTGGTGCTGCATCGCCCATGGGGTGCGCCACCAGCTGACCCGTGCTGTCAGCATACGTTGCGTACGGACTGTTGCGTACCTGGTTGGGATCCCAGTAGTTCAATCCTAAACCGGGTTGAAGACCACCATCGGTACGATCCTGGAAGTTTACGTTGGCTCCAATCGTCAGCCACTTGTTTACTTTACCTTCCACACTCAGGTTGGAGCGTATAGCCCTGTAGTTGTCTCCTATAATGGCACCTTCGTTCTTCAGGTAGCCCATGGACATATAGTAATTGATACGATCGCTCGCACCGGATACACTCAGGTTATAGTCCTGGTTAAAGCCGGTACGGAACGTGTGATCGTACCAGTCAAACGATTTACCCGCGAGGTAATTTGAGAGCGAGTTAAAGCCGAGTCCCAAACGCTTCGCATATATACTCGCGTCTGATTCATTCGCTTCATTCGTGGTATAGGCTCTCCAGTCTTCCAGTGAAACGCCCATGGCACCGAGGTTATCCGGTCTGTCGAAATAACCCGGACGATTCACATAGGCTGCGGTCTGGTATGCTTCATAATTTCCGGACGTTGCGTTCGCGCCATAGGTAGAAGCTTTATACCAGTCTTCACGATACTGCATGTACTGGTCAGGACCAAATACTTCGCGATAAGCACTGCGACTGGTAGTGCCTATATTTGAGTTGAAGACAATAACCGGTTGACCTTCTTTTCCTTTCTTGGTAGTGATGATGATTACACCGTTCGCTGCCTGCGCTCCATATACCGCAGCCGCAGAAGCATCTTTGAGAAGATCGATCTGCTCGATGTCATCCGGGTTGATTTCAGAAAGTTCACCATAGAAGATCATACCGTTAAGCACAATGAGCGGATCGTTGTGACCGCCATCGGTATATACAGAACGTTGACCGCGCACCTGCAATGAACCACCACCTTTCGCGGATGGATCATAGCCTACATTTAAACCCGGTGTACCCCGGAGAATGTCCTGCACAGTTTTCGGATTTTCATTTTCAAGTCGCGAAGGTTGTATCTGTATAATAGCACCGGTCAGATCTTTTTTCTGCATGGTACCATACCCCACCACAACTACTTCAGACAGTTGATGTACATCCGGCTGCAGTGCTACATCGATCACCTGCAGGTTGCCGACTGTTACTTCGTGCTGCTCGTATCCTATAAATGAAAAAACGAGCACCGCATTTTCGTTGGAAACACTCAGCGAATAATTTCCATTCGCATCGGTTGTTGTACCGGAGGCAGTGCCTTTGATGACAATATTTACTCCCGGTAATGGAGTGTTGTCATCCTTCGATGTCACCTTGCCGCTAACGATAAACTCTTGCTGGCTCCTATAGTCTGCTGCCGCTCCCGCCAATGCCGGAGTAAGGACGAGCGCTATGACGATGGCCATCAATAGTTCGCTTCTAAATAGTAAAAGTTGTTTTCCCATAGTGGATCATCTTTTAAGGTTAGGTAATAGAATAGTAGACTGACCATGACCGAAGTCGTGGCCGTCAGTTCGTAAGTCAAAAAGAATACTGTTGCGTACGAGAGAAGAGCAGTGTATCGGATCGTCCTTACAACAATCCGCTGGTCAATCTTCCTGGGTTTCAGGAAACATGGTTGACGCTGCTGTCAAAGCATTCTTTGCCGCTGTGCAAAACATCTGGCGGGCGCCAGACAACTGATTTCTAGTAAAGATTTACATCTCATGCGATTTGGGTTTGATAAAACATCGAACTCAGAGCAGATCGGCTTGTGGGGCTTATTCGCTCCTGACTCTTCAAAAATATCGCTGAAACGGCCTTTTTCCGGGGGGTCAATTAGGGGTTTGTTGGGGGTGACTTAGACTTTTTCAAACGTTTTAAAGCACGTTTCAAACGGTTTCAACAAAAATTAGTGTCCTCGCAACACTTTTTTCACAACTGCGCTCGTCCACGCCTCATTTTTTCTACGGAAAAACCACCTGGCCAGCAGCAATGCAGAGGTACTCCTATCCTCTCCGAGACAACATTTACGTTTTTTACTTTGAAACACAAAGTACTTTTATTTACATTAGATGTGTAAATCGAGGACTCGAAACAGTCGTACGAACAACCAAAAATTTAAGGCTATGAAAAACAAGACGGGCATCTTCATCGGGTTTGTGCTGGGCACAGCCGGCTT
>CBIHOZ010000018.1:0-65163 GCA_966211525.1 uncultured Chitinophaga sp.
CGAAGAGCAAACCAACAAATACCAGCATCGCTAAATATTTGGTTGGAACACGACCGATGAACATGATGAGCATACAGGTGATGAGTAATAACACGGCTGTAGACAAGTTGGTGAGAGCGATCAATCCGCAGATCATTCCGCACCAGAACAATATAGGAATCAGTGATTCCTTAATATCATCTATATTCTGCTGACGTTTGGACAACATACTCGCGAGGTTCACGATCAACGCCAAACTTGCAAAGTCTGAAGGCTGGAATGATCCTACGATCGGAACTTGAATCCAACGCGCTGCATCATTCAATGTAACACCGTTGGTAAAAGTATATATCAACAACGGTATACTGATCCACAGCGCGAACTTGGAGATCTTCGAGTAGTATCTATAGTCAATCTTGTGCGCAAACCACATGGCAGCTAAACCTGCGAGCACCGTCATGGTATGTTTGATCAGCAGGTACTCCGGACTCTTGGCATGTTTATAGGCCAGCGTGCCGATGGAACTATATACCACCAGGATGCTGATCATGGATAATGCGAACACCACTGCCCAGATAACTTTGTCACCTTGCAGATTCTTGTCAGCCCATTCTTTGAATTTAACCATACTATGCCTCCGCTTCTTTCTTTAAATCCAGTACTGCGTTTCTAAACTGATCTCCGCGATCTTCATAATTCTTAAAGAGATCAAAACTTGCACATGCCGGAGAGAGCAACACTACATCACCAGCTTTCGCCAACGCCAGGGCCATACGCACAAGCTCGGGTACGCTTTGTGTTTCCTGTATTACAGGCACCACATCGCCAAATGCTTTCTTCAGCTTGTCATTCTCTTTACCGAGACATATCAGTGCGCGCGCCTTCTTGCGTACGTCTTCTTTTATAATGTTATAGTCGTTGCCCTTGTCAACACCACCGGCAATCCATACCAGCGGCTTATCATAGCTGCCCAATGCATATACTACTGAGTCTACATTGGTTGCCTTTGAATCATTTACAAACTCAACGCCTTTTATCACGGCCACAGACTCGAGTCTGTGTGGTGCGTTCTTAAAGGTCTTCAGTCCTTCACGAATGGCTTCGAGTTTTACACCTGCGAGGTACGCAGCTGAAACAGCAGCCATGGTATTGATCAGGTTATGCGGACCTTTCAGCGTTGTTTCTGATTGCGCTATGGCAAAGCTGTCTTTCAGATTAAAACGCATTTTCGCGCCATCGAAGTATGCCTTGGTATTGGCATCATTCTTCAATGATACTTTCACCTGATCGGGAAGTATATTTTTCTTCTCTACCTCTGTTGCTATTACAGCATCATCCGTATAGTATATAAAGTGCTGGCTCGCATCCATCTGCTGAATGAGCCTGAACTTGGAGTCGATATATTTCTGCATGGTATACTCATAGCGATCGAGGTGATCAGGAGTAATATTCAACAGTATACCGATCTCTGGTTTAAACTTCTTCGTTCCGTCTAACTGGAAGCTGCTCATTTCGAGCACATACCAGTCAAAATTCTTCTCGGTGATCTGACGTGCCATGCTAAAACCAACATTACCAGCCAGCGCTACATTATACCCTGCACTCTTCAGTAAATGATAGGTGAGCAGTGTAGTGGTAGTTTTACCGTTCGTTCCGGTTATAGCAATGATCTTCCCGTTGATATAGCGTGACGCAAATTCAATCTCATCGATCACCGGTATACTGGCAGCTTTGATCTTTTTAACGATCTCCGCTTTATCGGGTATACCCGGACTTTTAATAACCAGCTGAGCATTGAGTATGGATGCTTCTGTATGCGTGCTGTCTTCAAAAGCAATACCGTGCTGCTGCAGTTCTGCTTTATATTTGTCTTTGATCTGACCCTGGTCTGATACAAAAACATCAAAGCCCTTCTGCTTCGCGAGCAATGCTGCTCCCGTTCCGCTCTCCCCTGCTCCCAATATGACGATGCGTTCGCTCATTATCTCAATTTCAATGTTGCCAGTGTTATAATCGCCAGCAGTATACCTACAATCCAGAAGCGTGTTACAATTTTCGCTTCATGTATATTTTTCTTTTGATAGTGGTGGTGCAGTGGCGACATCAAAAAGATTCGTCTGCCTTCACCGTATTTCTTCTTGGTATATTTGAAGTATGATACCTGTATAATCACCGAGAGATTTTCGATAAGGAAAATTCCGCAGAGTGCAGGGATCAATAATTCCTTGCGAACTGCGAGTGCCAATACAGCAATCACACCACCGAGTGTCAAACTTCCGGTATCGCCCATGAACACCTGTGCCGGGTATGCATTGTACCAGAGGAAACCGAGGCACGCTCCTACAAATGCTGTACAGAAAATTACCAGCTCTGCCAGGTTCGGTATATACATTATGTTCAGGTAACTGCTAAAGTCTATACGACCCGAGAGGTACGCCAGTATAGCAAGTGTTAGTCCTATAATTCCGGATGTACCGGCTGCGAGTCCATCGATACCATCGGTTATGTTCGCACCGTTGGATACAGCAGTAATGATCACAATTACTACCAGCACATAGATCACCCAGGTATATTTCTCAGGAACAAACGGGAGTATCTTGCCATAGTCCAATTCATTGTTCTTCGCGAACGGCACCGTTGTCTTGGTAGACTTCACATCTTTATACTCGATCTGTGAATCCGGATCCTGCTGAAAAGCGGCTGTCTCAATGCTTGCCAGCGATGCAGGACTTACTTCCCGCACTACTACGAACTCATTGAAATATAGTGTGAGTCCTACGATCAAACCTAAACCTACCTGTCCTACAATTTTGAATCGGCCCGCGAGACCTTCCTTGTTCTTACGGAACACTTTGATATAGTCATCCAGGAAACCAATAATACCCAGCCAGCACGTTGCAATGATGAGGAGTACTACATATACATTATCCAGTTTAGCGAATAGTAATGTTGGTACCAGTATCGCAGCAATGATGATCAGACCACCCATGGTAGGTGTTCCTTTTTTCTGGATCTGTCCTTCCAATCCAAGGTCGCGTATATCTTCACCTACCTGTTTTTTACGCAGGAAGTTGATCAGGTTTTTGCCGAACGTTATCGTAATCAAAAGCGAAAGGAATGCTGCCATTCCTGCGCGGAATGATATATACTGAAACACCCCTGCTCCGGGTATATCCAGTGAATTCAAGTAATCAAACAAATAATACAGCATCTCAGTCGTCTAAATTTTTCGTATACTATATATCTTTTAGTATCAAATCTCTTTTGCAGTGCGGTTAGTTGTTAAACATTTTCAACATCCGCTCTACTACTTTGCGATCATCAAAAGGATACTTTACTCCTTTTATTTCCTGGTAATCTTCATGACCTTTACCGGCTACCAGAATGATGTCGTTTTCTTTCGCCATCATGCAGGCAGTCTTGATTGCTTCTTCGCGGTCTGCCATTACCAGTGTCTTGCGCGTTTCTGAAGGTGTTACACCGGTCTGCATTTCGCGGATGATCTCCATCGGATCTTCATCACGCGGGTTATCAGACGTAAGCACCACTTTATCACTTAAGCGACACGCGATGGATGCCATCAGCGGGCGCTTGGTCTTATCTCTGTTTCCACCACAACCTACTACAGTAATTACCTGTTCATTGCCGGTGCGGAACTGTGCTATCGTTTCGAGTACATTTTTCAATGCATCCGGAGTATGCGCATAGTCTACTATAGCAATGATCTTCGAGCCTGGCATTACCAGTTCAAATCTTCCTGGTGCACCGCGTAATGATGAAAGCTGTGTCAGCACTTCATCTGCATCCTCTCCGAGTAATACAGCAGCACCGTATACTCCCAGTAAATTATAGGCGTTGAAGTCACCGATCATCTGGAACCATACATTCTTGCCGCCAATCTCGATCTCGAGACCTTCAATAGAATTTGTGATGATCTTTCCTTTGAAGTCTACCATCTTCTTCAGACCAAAGCTATATTTAGTAGCTTTTGTATTCTGCAGCATTACCATACCGCGTTTGTCATCTGCATTTACTACAGCAAACGCATCGGCAGGAAGATCATCAAAGAATTTCTTCTTTGCTTTTATATAGTTCTCGAATGTCTTGTGATAGTCGAGGTGATCGTGCGTAATGTTGGTGAATATAGCGCCCGCGAATTTTATCCCGGCAATACGCTCCTGATCCACAGCATGCGAGCTCACTTCCATAAAAACGTGCGAACATCCTTGTTCCACCATTTTTTTCAGAAGATCGTTCAGTTGTATAGGATCGGGTGTGGTATGCGTAGCTGGAATTATTTTTTCTGCTATTCTGTTTTCAACTGTAGAGATCAATCCGACTGTATAGCCGAGCTTGGTAAACAATTGGTACAGTAGCGTAGCCGTTGTGGTCTTACCATTGGTACCGGTAACACCTGTGAGTTTTACTTTCTCGGATGGACTACCATAGAAGTTAGAAGCAATTATACCGAGTGCCTGGGCGCTGTCTTTAACTGTAACATACGTTACAGCTTCGTTGATCACTCCGGGTAATTTTTCACACACAACAGAGGCAGCACCTGCATCGATGGCGGTTGTTATATAATCGTGCCCGTCAGAAAGTGTACCTTTTACAGCAACAAATAAAAAGCCTGGCTTTGCTTTACGCGAATCAAAGCATACTCCGTTTACGGCAACGCTCATGTTACCGTAACTCGAAGTGAGTGAAACTTTATATAGTATATCTTTTAATTCAGCCACGTCTTTTTACTCTTCGAAAGTTATCCACAATTTTTATTCACAATTCCACATTTATACTAATTCAACCGTATATAGATGCGATCACCCTTTGAGACACGCGCACCTGCTGCTATAGATTGATCCTGCACTCGACCCTTTCCTTCATAGAAAACATTGAGGCCGGATTTCTCCAATAAGTATATCGCATCGCGGAAAGTCATTCCCTTTACATCCGGTACTACATCTTTTCCTTCAATTGCTTTTTTCCAGTTAACACCATTGCCGGCACGCGATGAACGTACCCATTCATTTTCAGTAAGGGAATGATTGGACACGCCCAATTCATTACACAGCATCGTTAACTCCTGCTGATTACCGGCTCGTATCACAGGTAATACATCAGTCTTTGTAAACTTCTTGATATCCATCGGCTGATGCAGATTTATATCACGTGCATATATATTATCTGCGATCTCTTTAAACACTGGTGCAGCTACACTGCTTCCGTATTGATACCAGCCTCTTGGATTCTTAATCAACACAATGGCGCTATATTTAGGCGCATGTGCCGGGAAGTATCCAACGAATGAAGTAACATATTTTTTAGTATAGCGGCCTTTGTCCAATATCTGCGCAGTTCCGGTTTTACCAGCTATACGGTAATGCGTTCCTTTAATATTTTTTGCTGTTCCATTCTCTACAACACCTTCCAGCAGTAGTCTCAATTGATCGAGTGTCTTATCGGAACATATACTGCTGTTAATCACCTCTGTCTCAAATTTCGTTTCGTCTTCGTCAGCATGCTTGATCGCTCTTACAAATACTGGCTTTATCATTTTACCATTGTTCGCTATAGCGTTATACAATGCGAGTGTATGCAGCGGTGTGATTTCAAAACCATACCCGTATGCCATCCAGGGTAAGCTTATACCACTCCAGCCTTTTTGTCCCGGGCGTTTGATTTTAGGTGTTGGCTCACCGACAATCTGAATACCGAGTGGTTGCGACAGTTTAAGACGATCGATATAGTCTACAAACTTCTGCGGATGCAAACCAAAATGTTTATCTACCAGCTTGGCCATCGCTACGTTTGAGGAATGCTCAAATGCTTCCTTAATCGTTACAGTTCCCAATCCATGATCTTCGTGATCGCGAACAGTTTTATTGTAGAAAGTAAATTCTCCGTTACCAACATCGATGCTGTCGGTCAACTCCATGTTAGTATCTTCCAGTAGAGCAATCATGGTGACTGCCTTAAACGTTGATCCCGGCTCGAACAATCCTGCCGCTGCAAAGTTGAACTTCTCATAGAATCCACCGCGACCATCGCTGCTGAGGTTTGATATAGCCTTGATCTCACCCGTAGAAACTTCCATTACCGCTACCAATCCATCGTCTGCATCGTGATCCACCATCGCTTTATGCAAAGCTGTCTCGGCTACATCTTGCAAGTTGATATCCAGTGTAGTTTGCAGATCGAGACCATCCACTGCTTTTACATTGTTGGCATCGTATACCGGCTTCCATATACCACCGGATATTTTCTGATAGTAAGCGTATCCATCCTGACCACCAAGCTGCTTATCGAAAGAGAATTCGAGTCCTGCTCCTTTATCATTCTCGTTGATGAAGCCGATCGTTCTTTTACTGAGATTTGAGAAGGGATGATAACGCACATCTACTTTTTCAAATATAGCACCGCCACGAAGCCGGCCTTCACGAAATATAGGCCAGTCCATCATCATCTTTTTATCCTGATAATCGATGCGCTTGCGATTAAGTATAATATACTGCTTGTGTGATTTACGGGCATCGATCAACATCCGCTTGTAGTCCTCCTTAGACTTGTCTCTAAAAAATCGTGACAAGTGATACGCTAGTGAGTCAACGCCTTTAGTGAACACTTCTTCTTTCGGAAGGGAAGCATCGAACGCGATCTTGTAGAATGGCAGCGATGTGGCCAACAGACTTCCGTTGTCGGAGTATATATTTCCGCGGGTTGCTTTTACACGTTTATAGTCGAATGAAATACGTTCGCCCATCTTGGCCCACTTCTCCCCTTCTACAAACTGAATATGTCCTGTTTTTATCACTACCGCGACAGCAAACAGAACAACAAACAGAAATGCAATCCTTGCTCTTAATAATATGGACTTCTTAATATTCACCTTTCTCTACAACAATTTTATAAGGTGGTGTAAAGCTTTCTTTTAATCCGTAATCACGTACTTTCCTGGCAACCTCTGATTGCTTGCTGGCAAACATCAGGTCTGCTTTCAACGTAGTATAATCAGCACGCAGGTCTTCTACTTCAGCCTGTATCGCGTTAATGTCGCGTACCGTCTTCTCCGCATAGTGTGTGTTGCTGATATATAGTATACCTAACAATAACACAAAGAGTATCTTGGGCAGGTATTGCACCGGGAACCCCTCTTCGAAATAACTTTCAAGCTTCAAACGCTTTTCAAGAGCCGAGAACATACCATTGCCCGTGCTGCCTGCACTACCCGTTGAAGAGGTTTCAGGTTTGCTGGGCTTGATTTTGAATTTGTTCTCCATTCGTTGTTCGTTATTCGTTATCAGTTATTCGTTACTCGTTTATTCAGTAATCGCTATAGGTATTTTCCTAATAACGATTAACTATTAACGGTTAACGGTAGTCTCTCCGCTACACGGAGTTTTGCACTGCGCGCGCGGCTGTTGCCGCTGATCTCCTCCTCTGTTGCTTCTATCGGTTTGCGATATACGGCTTCGAAAGGTTTGATCTCATTACCATAAAAGTCTTTGTCTACTTCCCCAAAGACTTTCCCTTTGTTGATGTAGTTCTTTACCATTCTGTCTTCGAGGGAGTGGTATGACATCACCACCAACCGTCCACCGGTTTCCATCACTTCGCCACACTGGTGCAAAAAATTTTCGAGCGCTTTCATCTCTGCATTCACTTCAATGCGTAACGCCTGAAACACCTGGGCGAAATATTTATTCTCTTTGCCGCGCGGAGCAACTGTTCTTAAAGCTGCTTTCAAATCTTCCGTGCGATCAAAGGGATGGTTAACGCGCTGTTGGGTGATGAGCCTGGCAACGGTCTTTGCATTCTTCAACTCTCCATACATACCGAAGAGTTTATGCAACTGGTCTTCGCTATATTCATTCAACACCTTCGCTGCTGTCAGCGATATAGTCTGATCCATCCGCATATCGAGCGGTCCGTCAAAACGAGTTGAGAAACCACGCTCGGGTGAATCAATCTGATGTGAAGAAATACCGAGATCAGCCAGTATACCGTTGACCTTTGTTACTCCATTCAACTTCAAATACTTTTTCATGTACATGAAGTTGGCCTGACAAAATGTAAAAGAACTACTGTTTATTTTTTCGGCTTCGCGCTTCGCATCCTCATCCTGATCAAAAGCAATCAAACGACCACCTTTAATATATTTGAGAATCTCTGCACTATGCCCACCTCCACCGAAGGTTACGTCTACATATATACCCTCTGCCTTAATCTGCAGTGCATCGATGCATTGTTGTAGCATCACAGGTTTGTGATAGCCACTGGCTGCTGGCTGCTGGCTGCTGGACTTAGACATCGGAGTTTATTTTATTTATAAAGCCATTGATCATCCGTTGCTCGCGCAATACTTCAGACATCACTCCTTCTATGACTTTACTTTCCATTAACTCTAATCTTTCAATTACCAGTAAAACTGTTTCAAGCTCAAAAGCAGAACCAAGAGATGTCTCCAGGTAATATCTATACTCCTTCTTGCTTGCCTTTGCACTGCCTTCTGCAATGTTTAAAACTATTGATACTGCTGCACGTGTAAGCTGGCTTCTTAACCCGTACTTTTCTTCGTGGGGAAGTAAAGCTGCAATGCGGTATGTTTCCTCAACAAGCTCCATTCCCTTCTGCCAGATCAATAGCCTTTTAAAATCCTTCATATATATACCTAACATTTTTGCCAGCAGCCAGAAACCAGCAGCCAGCAACTAACTTTAACAGCACAACTTCAGGAGTATATATATACTTGTTTGCAACGCGCAACAAGTGCTACTGCTCTCCCAGGTATTTCTGCGCCAACTCAGACAATTCACTTGGATCTTGAATCAGGTGCTTCTCGTACAGAGTTGGATTCCATACTTCTACTTTGTTTCCCATGCCGACCAGGATTACGTCCTTATCGATCTGGGCATGCGCCAGATACTTCTTTGGAATCAGGATGCGGCCGTTATTATCCATTTCGACCTCCGTGGTTCCTGCGAAAAAACTGCGCTGCAGCGGTACAGCTTCTTTATTAAACTCATTCAATCCCGAAATCTTCGAGAAGACCTTGTTGAACTCCACCATCGGGTAGATTATAAGGCATGGATCGAGCGACTTACGGATCATCAGCACATTGCCTTCGTTTTCAGGCAATTGCGCTTTGATCCGCGCAGGCAGCACCAGGCGGCCCTTCGCATCAAGTTTGCTCTCATATTCACTGGTGAAGAAAGTCATAGACGTGTAGTGGTTGTCTTTTTCTCCTAAGCAAACATAGGTAATTTTAAACCACTTTCAACCACTTTCAACCACTTTTTTCCATTTTCTTCGAAAAAAGCACGTTTATGCACTCTCAAAAGACATTTTTGGCTGTTGAGGAAATATTTTAAACGGATAAAATCATGGATTTCCGCGCTGTTTTGAGGGTTTTAAAATGCCGGTGGTAGAAAGTGGGAGATTTCGGGAAGTTTTGGGTTCCTTTCAGGGATCGGAACCGGGCAGAAATGAAAAAAGCCACGTGAAAGAATTCACGCGGCTTTTTAACCTAACCTACCCCTCTATCTTTACTTAATCGACTTACCTTTACCTAAACATCGACCAGTATCTTTTGGTTGCTATATATAGTCAACTTTATTAATTGCTCTTTTCGTATTGCATGCGTGCAACACTTTTTGAAATGGTCCATGAAGGATAACCTGTCATGGCAACAACACCGGTTTGTCCTGATGAACGTCTCGCGTTCAATTGCTGGATACCTTTGGATACGTTCCAGGCAGCATCACCGGTCGTAATTTTCGCAGGTACAAAACGAATATCTCTGAACTGGATACGTTGTACTCCTTTAGATACTGTCCAGTAAGGATAGTTATCTGTCTTACCTGTTTCCTGAGCCTGCGCGGCAAGTGCTACACCGGTTATCAGAATGATGACTAAGCCTAACTTTTTCATAGCGTTTTTGTAATTTGTTTCTGATACAATTTTACGTACAGGTCACGCCTAATGATATTAGGAAACACTTACAGCGGAATTAGAATTTAATTAGGACATTAGAAAGGAATTAGAATACATATAGAATGTATAGCATGTGCTTGCATTCATAGACAAAATGCGTTTATAATGCTTTGCTATGAAACTATTGGTGGTTGAAGATGAAACAAAAGTCGCGGAAGTATTGAAGCGCGGCCTGACAGAAGCAGGTTATGAAACTGACGTTGCCTATGATGGACAGATCGGATTGCGACTGGCTAAAACCGGAAGCTACGACCTGGTGTTGCTGGATATTAACCTGCCGTTGCTGAACGGACTCGAGTTATGTAAACAGCTTCGTGAAACAGATGAAGTAACACCGGTGCTGATGCTAACGGCACTAGGCATGAGTGATGACATTGTAGCAGGGCTGGAAGCCGGAGCAGACGATTACCTTCCGAAACCGTTTCGCTTCAATGAGTTATACGCGCGCATCAAAGCACTGACGCGGAGAAAGAAAATATATGCCGATCATTTCACGCAGGCTGACTCTGGGGAACAGGATAAATTTACAATGGCTGACCTCGAGATTGATTTCGATGCGCGTGAAGTAAAACGATCAGGTAAAGTTATTCAGCTTACGGCAAAAGAATATGCACTGCTGGAGTATCTCGCCAAGAATGCCGGCAAGGTTCGTTCGCGACTGGAGATTGCCGAGTCGGTATGGGGATTGAATTTTGAGACCGGCACTAACTTTATCGATGTATATATTAACTATGTACGCAACAAAGTAGATAAACCTTTCCGTCCGAAGCTGATTCATACCGTAACGGGCTTCGGGTATATATTAAAACTTCCGGAGGCGTGAAAATACGACAGCGGCTCGCCCTTCGGTTTACAATTGTAAGTGCACTGGTTACCGGTGCTATTCTTATTATTATCTATTTTTTTACAAGAGGTTTTGTTCATTCTGATTTCGTTGATCGCCTGACACAACAGTCGAGTCTTGAAGTATTGCATTATGCTACACCGCAGGTAAAAGACATTATGCCTTCAGGTACATTCAACCTGGTGAATCCGTCAACCTCTATATTTTCTGAAGCAGGTGATTTGCTACATCGCCAGGGAGACTTTGTTGTACCGAAAACCTGGATAACGTTTTTACGGGACAACGATCTCTTCAATGCCGAGCGCGGTGTATATACTACGGTCGGGCGCAAGCATGTTGTAAACGGACATCTATACCTTGTTTTTGTTTCGGACAAAGATCTGCCCGGTGAGCGTGAACTAAACTTTCTATTGAAAGCAACCGTGGTGGGCTGGGCTATCAGTCTGGTATTGTCTTATCTCACCGGACTATATTTCTCCGGCAATGCCTTGCAACCTGTGAAGCGTGTGGTGCAGGAAGTGAATCACATTACGCACGACAACCTCAGTTACCGACTCAAGATCGACAAAGAGGAAAGCGCTATTGATGAGATCGATGAACTGATACTCACCTTCAACGCACTGCTTACACGCATTGAGCGCGCATTCATTACACAAAGGCGTTTCGTTCAAAACGCTTCGCATGAATTAAAAACACCGCTTACAGCGATCATGGCAGAAGTAGAGCTTGCGCTGGCACGCGAACGTCCATCCTCAGAATATCAACGTACGCTCCAGGTAGTGCTGCAGGAAACCGAACGGCTGGCCAGCACAACGCAGGGGCTACTGCTGCTGGCGCGTCTGGAAGAAAGTGCCAGTAAGACGGAGCTTGATTCACTGGATATAGCTGAGCTGTTAGACCGAACACTGGCAGCCTTCAGTATGCATCACCCCGAGCGCCCGGTTATCAAAGAAGGAAAAACATCTTCGCTATATATACAGGGTAATGCACAGTTGCTGCAGACTGCCTTGTTAAATATACTCGACAACGCCTATAAATATTCCTCCGGCAAGATCGATGTATCGCTGGCTACCAACAACAATGAAGTAATTATAGGCGTTCAGGATTATGGCATCGGTATACCAGCCAGCGAACTCAACAGAATCCGTTCACCACTCTTCCGTGCCTCAAACGCCAGCAGTATACCCGGAGCAGGTCTTGGTCTCTCTTTAGTAGACCGCATCATCGCTGTAAACCACGGCCACTTCGAAATTACCAGCGAAGAAGGGAAAGGAACGAAGTGCGTTATCCGTTTGCCGCTGCTGTTGTAGGGAAATTGGAAGATTAGAAGATTGGAAGATTGCAAGATTAGAAGATTGAAAATTCAACAATAGGAATAACCGGGATCCGGTAATTTTTCAATTTTCCAATCTTCCAATTTTTCAATTTTATTAATCTTCCAATTTTTCATTAATCTTCCAATTTCCCCACGTCTTGTGTTATCAGTTTATAGTCTTCTGTGAGGTTGTGGGTCTTGAAGTAGGTTTGCAGAGCAAGGGCTCTTTGCTTTACATCGAAGCCTATATTCCAGGATAATTTCTTCAGGCATTCTGAACATAACCGGTTAGGACGTCCATCGGTTTCATATACGCTGTTCGTGCCGTTCATTACGCATACCGCATGTGTGCAATGCGGGCAGGAAAACATGTGTCCTATTTCGTGAGAGGATGTCTTAATGAATCGTTCCAGACAAAGACGAAAATTAGTTTCATCAAGTTCTCCATCGTGAAAGCGAATGAAGGATGAAACACCCACGCGTTTCTTCAAGCGCGCTTGTCCAAATACAAAATTCCATGATTCAGCAGGGTATAGATCTTTCTGTGTGATGCCCATGATTACGATGGCGTCTTTCGGAATGGCTTTCGCCAGAATGTTATCCAATATATAGCCTGTTAGTAATTGTTCGTATCCCTCCTCGCGCATTCTTCGTGCGGTATCCGGTATAACACTATCGCTGATGGCTGGCAATACGATTGTTTTCAGATTAAAAAATATCTCCAGGTACTCGGCAGTATAACGTACTATTTTTTCTTCGTCTGTAGCAAACGTACCGATAGGCTGAAGGTATATATGCTTTTGTTCGGCATTAGGCGAAACCGGTGCTGACTTCCGATACTGTTCAAAATTCTGTCCATGTTCTTTATGTTCAAAAAGCCAGTCGCCTGGCCTCGGTGCTTCCATGGTTACATCATATGGCACAAGGTTTTTTATTAAAGTAAAATTTCTCGTATGGGGATCAACTTTCTTTTCAGAACATCCTGACAACATCAGGATGAGCAAAAGCAAAGCATATTGCAGTGGGCATGCATGGTTAGGATTCACAGCTAAATATTAAGGGTCACCTAATATGGTATATTTTATCCGGATTAGCTATTGCTTCCGCCAATTTATATATAGCTGTATAAACAGCGAAGGCCGGCAACTTCACAGTGCCGGCCGTTATGCGCTTAGAATATACTATATCACGCCTATTCAGTTCGCAATGTTTCAGCCGGGTTGGACACAGCCGAGCGTATAGACCGGTAACTCACGGTAAGCAACGAAATAAGGAGTGTTGCTACCAGTCCTAGTAAAAATACCCACCAATGTATACCCGTGCGATATGCAAAACCAGAAAGCCATTCGTTCATGAAATACCATGCTAAAGGTGCTGCTATAACAAACGCCATCACAATGAGTTTTATAAACTCTTTCGAGAACAACATTACGATACTGGTTACCGAGGCACCTAACACCTTGCGTATACCTACTTCTTTCAGTTTTTGATTTGCCATAAAGGAGATCAGTCCATATAGTCCGAGGCACCCGATGAAGATAGATATACCGGCAAAGATTTTAAACAAGGTAAACGTACGCTCATCCTGGCGGTATAAATCTGCCAGTTTTTCATCGAGGAACTCGTACTCGAAGTAATAATCCGGAAATACCGCGCTCCATTCTTTTTCAATGAATGCTATTGTCTCACTGAAATTAGCTGCATTTACTTTCACACCCAGATCATAGTAGAAGTATGGGAAGTTAACAAATACGACCGGTTCGATGGAGTTATGAAGAGAAGATGAATGAAAATCCTCTACCACCCCTACCACTTCAGCATTAATGCTCGAAACACCGGTGGTTATATTCTTCCCAAGTATATCTTCCGGATTGCTAAAGCCCAGTCGCTTGACCGCAGACTCATTCACAATATATACATGCTTTTGGTCTTCATCTTTCAGATTCATGTCGGCAAGCTTTTCATCGGTTTCAGAAAACCAGCGACCGGCTTTCAGTTTCACACCATACGTATCGAGATAATGGCGGTCAACCGGTTTTACACCGATACTATATAACTCAGACGGTCCGCGATCCGACAGAAAATAATTTGTCCCAAAGTTATTATCAGATGTCGGTGCTCCCAGTGAGAACGAAAGACTCTGTATAGCCGGGTTTCGCTCCAGCCGGTTACGAAGCGTTTCCATCAACTCTGCTTTTATATCGGGCACTGGTATATTAATCACAGCATCTTTATCAAAGCCCAGTGGTTTATTTCGGAAGTACTGCATTTGCTCGGCAATAATGAGCGTACCAATGATCAGCACCTGCGCGATCATAAACTGAAATACAACCAGCGTCTTGCGCACAGCAGCACCTGAGCTACCCTGTGCAGTAATTTTATTCTTCAATACAAGGGCAGGATTATAGCCTGACAAAATCATGGCCGGATAAAACCCCGAAAGAAATGTTACCAGTATAATGAGTGCCAGTAAAAAGCCCAGTAACAACGGATTGGCTAACAGATCCAAATCAAGTTTGCGTTCGAGGAAACTGTTCAACCAGGGTAAAGTCCACTCGGTAATGCAAAGTGAAATCAATACAGCGATGGCCGTTAACAAAAGTGTTTCTCCCAGGAAATATACCGTAAGCTGCCCACGTTTTGCGCCCAGTGTTTTGCGAATACCAATTTCCTTGGACTTGCGTATAGCCAGTGCGGTAGCCAGGTTTACGAAATTTATGCAGGCAATGAAGAGTATAAATGCACCGAGTATACCCATTACCACCAGATCGGTATAGGAAGCATTAAAGGCAGGCCCCGGATTCTCGGTATAGGCCTGATCGAAATGTATATCTTTCAACGGCTGCAGCGTATACATTTTACGTTCGGAATCTTCCTTCGAATGATACTTCGCCACAAATGGGCCAAAGCGTTTCTGCACATCAGCAGCCGCTATATTTTCAGGCAACACAAAGTAGGCATAACCGGAAGCTGTCATTCCCCAGTGATCGATCGGCATACCACCTATAAAATCTCCGGTAAAAGAAGGCATCGACACAATCATTGAAAAATTGATGTGCGAAGTTGCCGGCGGATCCTGAACAATACCCGCTACTTCAACCTCCACGCGGTTATCTATCTTAAGCGTGAGATGATCGCGGCCCTTCATGATCTTATCGGCCATTGACTTTGTCAGGAACACTTTACCGGGTTGTCCTAATTCTTCACGCGGATTTCCGGAGAGAACTTTAAAGTCGAACACATCAAAGAAAAGTGAATCGGCAAAAATTACATTATCAGCTTTTAATTTTTCATCCCCTATCCGCAGCATCACTTCATCCTGGTAGTGCAGTTGTGTTACCTGGGGTATATCGGCAAAATCATTTCGAAAAGCTTTTACAAACGGATATGGTGTAGTAGAGCCATAACTCTCACCGGAGGCAGTTCTGCTTTCCATTACGACCCGGTATATATGATCGTATCGGCTGTGAAATTTATCAAAACCGAGATCATATGTAATGAGCAGGAAGAGGATAATGCAAGCCGTAATGCCAATGGTGAGTCCCAGAATGTTAATAAGCGTATAATTTTTATTACGCAGAAAATTCCGGAACGTAAGGATGAGATAGTTTTTGATCATGTGTTAACCGCGTTAATTGTCATAACGGTTATCCAAAGACGATGCCAACGCTGTATCGTATTGATTTTCAAACATTAAGATATCTATTCTAAAAAAATCATCCGATAATGTGTATCACTTCCGATACACCGTGCTGTTTGTATCCGATACAATTCAATACTTTTACCAGTATACAAATCTGTTTTGAAAAGCATGATTCCCGCCAAGGTATTAATAATTGATGACGACCGCGATATACTCGAAACTGCCCGCATGTTTCTGAAGCAGGAATTCTCGCTTGTACACATCGAAGAGTCACCTGAAAAGATACCGACACTGCTGAAGACCACCGACTACGATGTTGTTCTGCTGGACATGAATTTCAAAAGAGGTGTTAACGATGGTGAGGAAGGTTTTTATTGGCTCAATCAGATCCTGAAAGCGGATAGCCAGGCCGTTGTAATTCTGATAACTGCGTATGGTGAAATTGATCTCGCTGTAAAAGCGATCAAGAATGGAGCTACCGATTTTGTATTGAAGCCGTGGAAGAATCAAAAACTGATGGCTACGATTCTTGCGGCATTGCAGCTACGTAAATCGAAGAAGGAAGTTGAAAAACTCAAAGAGACACAAGAGAAATTAAGTGATGACATCAATCATGCTTACGCTGATTTCATTGGAGAATCACCTGCTATACATCGCGTACATGAACTGATAAACCGTGTAGCGGATTCCGATGCCGATGTGCTGATACTCGGAGAAAACGGAACGGGTAAAGAATTGGTAGCACGTGCTATACATCAGCGTTCATCGCGAAGAAATAATGTATTTATTAATGTTGACCTCGGTGCGATCAGTGAGACTTTATTTGAAAGTGAACTCTTCGGCCATGTAAAAGGTGCCTTTACCGATGCACGCCAGGATAAAGCCGGACGCTTCGAACTTGCTTCAGGCGGCACACTATTTCTTGATGAGATCGGCAATCTTTCACTGGCGTTGCAGGCAAAATTACTTACGGTATTGCAACACCGCAGTGTACAACGTGTAGGTTCAGCGAAAGCTATACCGGTAGACTTTCGTTTGATTTGCGCCACTAACATGCCGCTACACGAAATGGTTTTTGAGAAAACATTTCGGCCGGATCTTCTTTATCGCATCAACACCGTGGAGATTCGCGTGCCTTCCCTTCGCGAGCGCGTAGAAGATATACCTTTGCTTGTTGAACATTTTCTGACACGCTACGCACAGAAGTATAAACGCGCAGGCATGAGGATCGACAAAGCGATCATGAACAAATTGAAGAAGTATCACTGGCCGGGTAATATACGCGAACTGCAACATGCTGTGGAACGTGCTGTGATTCTGACCGAAGGAAAAATAATTGAATCTGCAGAGTTGTTCATCAGCGGTATACACCATACTCTTAAAAAAGAAGTACAGCCGCAGACACTGGATGAAATGGAGAAAGTTTTTATCCAGCAATCGCTGCAACAAAATCAGGGCAACGTAAGCAATACAGCCCGCGCCCTCGGGTTAACGCGTACAGCACTCTATAGAAGAATGAAACGTCATGGTTTATAGTATATATATCTTACCATCTCTTTATGGTTTTGAGGCGGTTTAGCATACTGGTTATCCTGCGTATTATACTCCTGTGTAGTACTATACTTGCATTTGCATGGGTTATACAACGATCCGAAATGTTCTTTAACCAGCTTACCCTTGCCGCTATATTTATATTGCAGGTAGCAGAGCTTATCCGTTTTGTTAACCATACAAATCGTGAGTTGTCGCGTTTCCTGCTTGGAATAAAACATGCCGACTTTACAATTACCTTTCACCAGGCGCATCTCGGGCAATCGTTTCGCGAACTCGAAGACAGTATGCATGCTATACTACAAGCGTACAAGCAGGTAAAGATTGAAAAAGAAGCACAATACCAATTTCTGCAAGCGCTGGTAACGAGGCTTCCGATCGGCATCATTTCCATTGCTGATGAAGATATAGTCGTTATAAATGCTACAGCCGAGAAGCTTCTCAATATAGAAGGCTATCGCAACTGGAGCTTACTAAAATTGAGACATCCGACAGTAGCCCGGGCGTTGGATTCCGTTGGCGATCATGGAAGAAAACTGATCGAGTTCAAGACAAGCGAAAATACAGCGAACTTCGCGGTGGAAGTAAGCACTACATTTATACTCGATAAATCGTACCGTCTCATCACCATACAAGACATTCATACCGAGCTCGAGCAGAAAGAAATTGAAGCCTGGCATAAACTGATTCGCATTCTCACACACGAAATCATGAACTCGGTAACGCCTGTTGCATCACTTACCGAAACGATACAGGGAATGCTTACGGATAAAAGCGGTCAACTGAAAAGTATCGAAGCCCTTACAACGGATACGTTAGGCGACATTCGCTTTTCATTAAACACTATTCACAAGCGAAGTGAAGGTCTGCTTGATTTCGTGGAGAAATATCGTGCACTTACACGCGTTCCTAAACCCGCCATACAACCTACAAAACTGTATCCTTTCCTGAAGACTATTGTAAACCTGATGGAACCCGAAATGCAGCGGCATAGCATTACGCTCCAGTGGCACGTGACGGGTGAAAATCTGCAGGCACCCTTGGACAGCAACCTTATCGAGCAGGTTATTATCAATTTAATTACAAACAGTATATATGCGTTGCAGCAAGCTTCTGACAAACATATATACCTGCGGGCTTATCAAAACGACAACCGCACGGTTATCGAGGTAACAGACAACGGATCGGGTATACGCGACAAGGAGATGCAGGATATATTTATACCATTCTTCTCCACAAAAAAAGAAGGCACCGGCATCGGTCTGAGTCTATCGAAGCAAATTATGAATTTGCATGGCGGCAGCATCAAGGTTACTTCTGTGCCACATGAAAAGACTTCATTCTACTTGCTTTTCAAAAATTGAGGTGCGTAAAAAAACATCCTGGCGGTCCCAACCTTTCCGTGATCCGGCGGGTCTAAAGCATATAACCCAATATTAATCTTGTATGAAAATTCAATATACTGCTATAGCATGTATAGTATTGCTGGCATGTGCCTTTGTTGCATGCGATGATGATGACTCCGGTGAATCTTCCGGTACCAATTCGTACCTGCCCCTTAAAATCGGGAACTACTGGGAATTTGTGAATATGCCCGAAATAGGAATTGACTATACGCTGCGAACCGAAGTAACACGCGTGGTCTCCTTGAATAATAACGAATACTTTGAACTGGTGAGCTTCCAGAAATCCGGTGACCAGAATTACCGGGACACTACGTATTATCGTATTACACAACAAGGGTATGTATATACATGGCGAAGAGGCTGGACGGTTGAAGAGAACCCGCTGAGACTTTATGCTGATGATGGTGATGACTGGAAGTATGAAACAAACTATGATGCCGAGGCCAATATTACCGTTGATGAAATTGACGACCTGGAATTGGGAGACAAAGAACTTGATAACTGCAAAAGTTTCAGTTTCGATATTGAACAGTGGGCTGATGAAGAACACAGCATCGTGCTTGCACCCCGTATAGGCTTCGTACAAAGACTTGTCGGCTTTGGTATAAGCTCTCGATTGGTAAAAGCTTCTGTTAACGGTAAAGAATATACTTTCTGATCTATAGGATTGACTGGAGGATGGCTGAAATAAAAATGCTCCCGGTCGGGAGCATTTTTTATTATGTATAATTTCTTTTATTCAACTATAACACCTCTAATCACTTGGTGCTTTTATACCGGCACGCAGCAGGATCAGACTTGAGATAATAATCTTTATAGTTCAGTGCTTTCGGGTCCATGCATCCTTTCAATTGTAATAGTTCCACTTTTCTGAAATCAATGGGCTGGCCTTCACTTTGCAAAGCTATATATCCTTCGCTTAGTAATTTTCCTTCCTGCCATATAGCCGGATCGTAATTGTTTACCACCCCTCCTGCCATACGCGGCTCGCTGTATTGCATAACCAACTCACCATTGATTACATGTTTGATCAGCGAATCGCCCAATACAATTAACTCAGCACGCACCCACTGGTCGCCATCATACGTTTTGGAAGTTGAATTGATGCAGTGCCGTTCATCAGCCTTGCCGTTGTATGTGATGATGGTTCCCGGAGAACACATGTTACCGGTGGTTCTTGGTTTACCATCGCCGAGGCCACCGAGAAATTGCATCTCGATAGATATAGGCCAGTCTTGTTCTTTGGGCATCGTGCGCGGGTCTTGTGAATGAAACATTACACCGCTGTTACGCAATGTATAATCCGGTGCACCTTTTTGCAGATCGCCTACAAAACGATACTCAATCACCAGGTGATAATAGGAGAACGGCTGCTTGTAATACAAGTGTCCGAACTGGTTATTGAAATCTCCGTACTGATCGTAGCGAACTTGTATAGCACCGTCTTTTACACGAAAGGTATTGCCGAAGTTTACACCTTCATCGTGGTGATGAATCTTTACCATCCAGTCGCGTATATCCTTACCGTTGAAAAGTTTGATCCACTCTTTTTTGGAAGCGGCAGTCTGCTTTTGTGCGTTGGCACTTGCAGATAATAGTAATAAGACGAGTGAAAGAAGTTTAAGAAGTCGGGTCATATTTAAAAATTATGCACAGGCAATATAAACATTGTATTGCTGATATTAATAAACAGAATTGAGGCATAGGTTCCACAATTTGAATCAAAAACATTGGTATACGAGCTCAAAACGGATGGCACGGCAATTTATATATAGTTGGCAAGGGTAGAGTAGGTTAGGTTTACAGGCCCGGATGATGCTAGTCATACCGGGCCTGTTTTTATTTTAAGACCTTTTGAACTCTAAATTATTTCCCGCCAGAACGCGCAGATTGCTGCAGCGTTAATACGCTTGTTTTAACACCTCATAGAGATTTAAAGTATAGAGCATCGTTGACAGCATGGCCCAGGGCTGTATTGTTGAAGTATACATATGCTTCTTTCACTTGCCTGAATGCATGAATAGCCTTGTGTACTTCGGTTAGTGTGTCTTGATCGTAATCCGAGTAGTATAATCGGGGCAGGCCGTGGAAGCGATAGTATACCGTGCGGGCGGTCCGGTATATATCTTCCGGCAGGCCCGGATAGCTGATGTTGCAAAATACAACGCCCTGTTGCTTCAATGCTTTCAACACGTCACTTCGCCACCAGCTTGTATGCCTGAACTCCAATACATTTGTAAAATCAGGATGCAGCGTGCCGAGTATACGCTCAAGGGATTCTTCGCTATACGGCATCCTGGGATGAAGCTGAAATAGTATACTTCCCAATTTATCAGAAAGGCCTTCGGATACAGTGTCATAAAAACGCTGCATTTCATCGGCTGCGTTATTGAATCGTTTATAGTGTGTGATAATGCGGGATGCCTTCACTGCAAAACGAAAATCGCGCGGACTCCGGTCGTACCATCCTTTCAAATGTGTTACCTGAGGAAAGCGATAAAATGTAGTATTGAGTTCAACGGTGTTAAACTTCTCGCAGTAATATTCAAACCATTTGCGCGATGCTAACTTTTCGGGATAAAACATTCCTTTCCACTCCGGGTACGAAAAACCCGAGCAGCCTGTCCAGCATTTCATGAGCCTCCTGTGTTAAATACACAACCTAATCTGATGATTCGGGTTTGAATTTTAAGATCCGGTATGGCTCAACAGGTTTATTTATATTCTGTTGTGATGTACTTACATATACAGCACCGTCTGCGCCTACTGAAAACGAGTCGGGCCATTTAAAATCTTTACTGCGTGCCACAATCCGGCTTGTTTTACCATCGTATACCCGAATAGCATTTTCCTCGACAGACGCCATATATAGGTTGCCCTCTTTATCGAATATCATTCCGTCTGATGGCGGGAAATTGCCGAGGTTCTCTACTTCAACTTCCAGTTTGCCGGCATAAAATTCCGGGTATATTAATAACGATGTCTCCACACGGTAAAGGCTTTTGCCAGTCAATGGCCGCCAGTATAAATATAGTCCGTCCGGGCTCAGTGCTATACCATCGGCATGCACCACCGGGTAGCCACCTTCTGCATCGGTATATTGTTGGCCATCTATAGTCAATACCAGGTTCTCTGATTTGGTAGAACTGCTGGCATCCAGCAAGCGCCATGATTTACCAGAATCAAGATCAACCACTATAATAGCGCCTTCATTAGAATCAGTTATATACCCTATTTCGCGTTGTTCATCTATACGTATATCATTCAGGTAACTGTTGGGTTTAATTACCGGATCGCTAAATACAATCACATTTACAATGCGGTCGGTCTCCAGGTCGATTTGCACCAGTTTAGCACCGCCCTGCACTACACCGGTATAGCGGTCATCGCGTTTGGGATTGGCAGCATCGAGCACCCACAGGTAATCGTTGCGATCTACATATACCGACTGTACACATATAAAGTGTTCTTCAGGTTTTAAGCCGGGTGCCCAGGTATTCCAGTTTGCATCGGGATACGGTACGGCCGTTGTGGGGTTTGTCATATTTACTACCGATACAGAATGATCGGCAGACCAATTCGGATAATTGGCAAAAACTTTCAATTGCGGTAATCGGAGTTGTTGCGAAACAGCTACGCCTGTCCACTGTTTTGTAGATGTTGCCACCACCGTAACCTGCGATTCACCAATCGTAGGTATATCATCATCTTTAGCAGTTCCGGTTATTCCTATATCACTGCAGGCTACGGTAAACGCAGCCATCATACAGAATATTATACACACTAACCATCGATCGGTATCCATAACTCATAGACATTATTTTGTTATCATCAAAAAAGAAAAAACAATGCCTGTAATTTTTTTTCATTTTTATACGTTCCGAAAACGTTGACAGAATTTTTGAGACAACTTTTCCTCTATATTATTAGTTAATACTTTCATAAGTTTACGCAACGTCTTTTTATACCATGTCTACGAAAAGTAATTCCCAGAATAAAGATTGTGATGTAGTATTGATCGGTGCCGGGATTATGAGCGCCACGCTTGGCGTTTTATTGAAGGAACTGGAACCAGAACTCACCATTGAAATTTACGAACGGTTGGATGTAGCGGCTGCAGAAAGCTCTGACGCCTGGAATAATGCCGGTACAGGTCACTCCGCGTTTTGTGAACTAAATTACACACCTGAAAAAGCGGATGGCTCGATCGATATATCCAAGGCTATAAAAATTGCCGAGTCGTTTGAGATCTCGAAACAATTCTGGGCATACCTGATCCAGAAGAATCATATACAAATACCGGAAAGCTTTATAACTCCTATTCCGCACATGAGTTTTGTGTGGGGACAGGAGAATGTAAACTATCTGCGCAAGCGTTACGATGCGCTGCAGACGAATCCGTTGTTCAAGGGCATGGTATACTCCGAAGATCCGAATCAACTTGATCAATGGATACCGTTGATCATGAAAGGACGTGATCGCGAGGAGAAAATCGCGGCTACGCGCATGGACCAGGGAACGGACGTAAACTTTGGTGCGCTTACCCGCAGCATGTTCAGTATGTTGCAGGAGTTACCAGGCGTTACCATGCACTTTAACCATGAAGTGCGCGACCTGAAAAAAGAAGACAATGGTAACTGGAAGATCAAAGTAAAGAACCGCGCTACAGGCGAGAAGCGTAAGATACGTTCGAAGTTTATATTTATCGGTGCCGGTGGTGGTTCACTTCGTCTGCTCGAAAAATCAGATATACCGGAAGGTCGCGGCTTCGGTGGTTTCCCGGTAAGCGGACAATGGCTGAAGTGTACAAACCCTGCGGTAATTGAACAACACCAGGCGAAAGTATATGGTAAAGCAGCCGTGGGCTCCCCTCCTATGTCGGTGCCTCATCTGGATACGCGTATCATCAACGGTGAACGTGCATTGCTCTTCGGACCATACGCTGGTTTCTCTACCAAGTTTTTGAAAGAAGGATCGTACTTCGATCTTATCAAATCGATACAGCACGATAACATTATACCGATGCTGGCAGCGGGTATTGATAATATACCGTTGACCAAGTATCTCATCAACCAGGTACGTCAGTCTCCGGAAGACCGCCTCGAAGCGTTGAAAGAGTTTTACCCGGAAGCCAAAATGGAAGACTGGGAATTGGAAGTTGCCGGACAGCGCGTACAGGTAATTAAAAAAGATAAAGAGCATGTTGGTGTGCTAGAATTCGGAACCGAAGTAGTAAGCGCTGCCGATGGAAGTATAGCTGCGTTGCTCGGTGCATCTCCCGGAGCATCTACAGCAGTGTCGATTATGCTTACGTTGTTGCAACGTTGCTATGGCGATAAACTCAAGTCGCACGCATGGCAATCGAAACTAAAGCAAATGATTCCGTCATACGGACAAACGCTGGCTGATAATCCTGAGTTGCTGCAGGAAACCCGCTCGATGACCAACGAAGTGTTGGGACTCAACACGGTAACGGCCTGATATCGCCAACAAGATATATACGTATATATAGGATTGCACCTCGAAACAGGTGCAATCTTTTTTTATACCGATAGGTGTTATACTTTATAAATTTATATATACATACCACGTATTGCTTCATTCAACACTAACCACAACATTTTTTTATCGAAGCGTGTAAACGTAATGGTATCAGTGCCTGGCGCACGGGCATGATTTTTTGATTGTTATGGAAATCATTTAAAATCCCTCCAATCCCCATAACCTATGACAATCCTTGCGAATGGAACCGTAATTGATTACGTGCAAACCGGTGACGGTGAAATCACCCTGCTTTTTGTTCATGGTGCATTTATCAACAAAGACTATTGGCGTGAGCAGGTAGAATATTTCAAAACGAATTATTCTGTAGTGGCCATTGATCTGCCCGGCCATGGCCAGTCCGGAAGAGATCGTGTTAACTGGACGATCCACGAATTCGGTAAAGATATCGTAGCCCTCATTGATTTATTGAAACTATCAAATGTAGTCTTGATCGGTCACTCCATGGGCGCTGATATTATTCTTGAAGCAGCTTCCATGCGTAAAGATTCTATCATTGGTGTTGTTGTGATTGATGCATTAAAGAATGCCGGTGAAGAATTGAATGAAGAAGTACAACAGCAAGTGGATTCCATTCTCGAACAGCTCAACACCAATTTTGCTGATACCGTAGAGACTTATGCAATGCAAGGTTTATTGTCGCCGGATACCGATCCTAAAATTACGCACACCATCATAAACGATTATCGAAACGCGTATCAGCCCATGGGCCTGCGCTCGGTGCAGGATGTATTCAACTATCCTACACGCGAACGCGAATTGTTACAATCACTGCCTTTCAAGATATACCTGATCAACGTTGACTATATACCCACCAACGAAGAGTTGCTGCGCAAATATGCCAGTGGCGGTTACGAGTTACACATCATTCATGGCACCAGCCATTTCCCCATGCTGGAAGAACCACAGGTGCTTAACGAAGCACTTGAAAAGGTTATCGACAAGATCAACGAAGAGCTGATCCTGGTGCGATAAACCAACGGCCAACATATCGTTTTTCTTCTCCTATAGTATACATTAAAGGATATACGAGTGATCACGGCATGTCCACAAACATTCCGGTGATTTAATTGTTTCCGTTTTATGACGTATGTTTGACGTTACGATTTTCCTATGAAAGTTCTTTTGGTAGAAGATGAGCCGAATGTAGTATCGTTTATTCGCAGGGGATTGATTGAAGCCAATCATGAAGTTTCTGTAGCGATGGATGGCGTTACAGCGTGGCAGATGATCCAGGCAAACACGCCCGATCTGATCATACTCGACATCATGCTGCCTTCCATGAACGGAATCGAATTATGCCGCAAGATCCGCGGTCAGCAGATACCAACGTCTATCATCATGTTAACGGCACTGGGAACTTCTGAAAATGTAGTGACGGGCCTGGACTCAGGTGCGGATGACTACATGATCAAACCGTTCAAGTTTTCGGAACTGCTGGCACGTATGACTGCCGTTACACGAAGGGCTACCGGCCAGGCTGCACCGGATGTTATTACCATTGACGACCTTATTATTGATACCCGTGGAAAAACAGTAAAGCGTGGCGATGACCGCATTACGCTTACCGCTAAAGAATATAACCTGCTTGAATTTCTGGCGCGCAATAAAGGCCGCGTTTTTACACGTATGGAAATACTTGAACGCGTGTGGGATATTAACTTTGACATGAATACCAATGTGGTAGATGTATATATCAATTACCTGCGCAGAAAAGTAGACAAGCAACGTGACAAAAAACTTATTCAGACAGTGGTTGGAATCGGCTATGTACTACGCGAAGAGGAAGCATAGCCCTATACTATATTTACTGCGGTCCAACGCCTGTACATGACAATCCGTTCCAAAATAGCGCTCGTCTTTACCCTGATGACTGGCACCATCCTGTTGCTGCTCATTGGCTGTGTATATATACTCTCTATTCAGCATGCGCATACTATATTTTTCACGCGACTAAAAGTAAGAGCATCGCTGGCAGCTGAAAGTCATTTTGGTGTAACGGAAATCAACAGCAGTGTAGTAAAAGAAATACGCGAACGCCACTTGCAGCGATTGCCGCGCGAGAAAGAATATTTTATCTACGATGATTCGCTTTACCTCGAACACGTGCAACAGCAGGTGCGCGATATACCCGAGTCGTTTATACAAGACTTAAAGCAAAACGGCTTTGCAGAATACAATCGCGGCTTCCTTCATTTCTCCGGAAGTACCTATACATCTGCCAACGGTCGTAACTTCGTTATCGCTTCTGCCTACGATGAGACATTCGAAAATCACATCACCTTTCTGCGAAACGTTTTACTGGTTGGCTTCATGTTCAGTTGCATCATCGTCTTCGCACTCGGGCGTATATTTGCCTCGCGCATCATGCAGCCTATATCCGCTATTGTCTCCAAGGTGCACAATATAACTACATCTAACCTCAGTGAGCGCGTACCGAGTGGCAATGGTAAAGATGAACTGTCAGAAATTGCCAACACCTTCAACTCGATGCTGGACCGCCTCGAGACAACCTTTGAGCTGCAACGCAATTTTATCAGCAATGCATCGCACGAACTTCGCACACCACTAACTTCTATTCTCGGAGAAGCCGAAGTTATTCAGCAGGCACCGCGCTCGAACGAAGACTATTTGAAGTCGATCGGCATCATGCACCACGAAGCGTTGAAGCTGGAAGAAGTTACATCCAGTTTATTACGACTCTCACAGATCAGTTACGAAGGTAAAAAACAAAAGATAGAGCCGCTGCAGCTGGACGAGTTGCTGATGAGCATCAAGATAAATTTCGACAAACGCATGCCGGGCAACCATGTAAAGATTATGGTGCAACCGGCAGAAGACAATCCGGAGATATATACCTTTATGTGCTCGGATATATGGATGGAACTCGCATTCACCAATATCATTCAGAACAGCATCAAGTATTCTGACAATAAAGAAGTGCTGGTTACACTATCGTTCAGCAAAAGCGATTTCTTCATCAACATTTCCGATTATGGTATTGGCATTCCGGAGAAAGATCTGGAACATATTTACGAACCGTTCTTCCGTGCGAGCAATACTTCAAAATATACCGGGTATGGTATAGGCCTGCCGTTGGCTTCACGCATCATCCGTTTGCATGGCGGAAAAATGAAAGTACACTCACGCCCGAACGAAGGCACAAAAGTTTTTGTCCAATTCCCGCAGAACATGAGATTAAGAACAGATTAAAAGAATTCTTATCACATTTTAATCTCGCCTTAAAAGCCCCCTAATAACCGCACCGTTCTTTTGTATCGTACCTAAAAGACACGGTTATGAAAAATATACTGATTCCGACAACATTTGAAGCTGACACGCTGCAGGCTATGAAAATGGCTGCGTACATGACTGAAAACAAAGGTCGTATTGTACTCATCAGCAGTTCTGAAATTTCTGATTCCATTACGGAGCTCTTGTTCCTTTCCGCTAAAGATCATGTAAACACAACCAAGCGCGATGCACTGCGCACAGCCTGGAAAGAATACAGAATTGAAAATAACATTTCGATGGTGGCGGAAGAACATCACCAGTTTGGTATGTCGCGCCCGGTAATGCAAAAATTACTGGAAGGATTTGAAGCAGATATAATTATAGCGCCTCCTTCTATTCAGCAAAGCAAACAGTATATACATAAGCTGTTTTTGAAATTGCTGCATAAAAGTGATTGTCCGCTGATGTTGCTACCGGAGAAAGAACAAGCCAGCGAAACGATACAGCGCGCACTCTTCCTGGACGAACGCACGCAACCCCTATCGGCATCGCTCCAGCAACTTCCGTTTCATGTTATCCACCAGTCCATGATACAGGAACACAAGCACCAACCCCTCAACGCACTGGTTGATCAGCTGAATGTTGATCTCATTGTACAGGCGAAACGAAACGATGAGACTGCCGGTGAGTATGTAGATGTTAGTCATCTTGGACTACCGATACTAACGGTATAATTGATATATATAGTGTTATTAAACGAAAGGAACGATTATGTTATTAAAGAAAAATATACCATGGACGTATATATTGGGGAAGATCCGGTGGGAAATTACGGCTGTGGCGTTGTATGCTATAGCCTTCGGGTTGTGGCATGAAGATCTGAACCTGCATCACATAACCATTCCGCTCAGTATACCGGCTATTATCGGTACTATCATTTCATTACTGCTTGCCTTCCGTTCGAACCAGGCGTACGATCGCTGGTGGGAAGCACGCATTATATGGGGTGCTATTGTAAATGATTCAAGAACACTGATCCGCCAGGTACAATCGTTCATCAACGATCCGGAGTTCTCCGTAAGTGTAAGTAAAATTACCGAGAACTTTACCAAGCGCCAGATCTTCTGGAATTATAGTCTCGGACAAATGTTGCGTGGGCAGGATCCGTTGAAGAATGCTGAACAGTATCTTTCCCGGGAGGATTTAAAATTTGTACGCAACCACATGCATGTACCCAATGCGTTGTTGATGCTGCACAACCGCGATCTTAAATATATGCTTGAAGAAGGCTTACTCAATCCTTTTCAACAGGTGGAAATCGACAGGACGATAACGCGTTTGTGCGATGCCATGGGTAAGTGTGAACGCATCAAGAACACGGTATTTCCTACTACGTACAGTCTATATATAAATTTTGCGCTATACCTATTCATTGTACTGCTGCCATTCGGACTTACAGAACATCTCGGTAGTATACTGGTATTGCTGGTGATACTCATCTCGGCTTCGTTTCTGCTGGTTGAAAAGATGGCGATCCATTTACAGGATCCGTTCGAGAACAAAGCTACGGATACACCGATGACAACGCTGGCCCGTAATATCGAAAAAGATCTCCGTGAAATGATCCGTGACTACGAGTATGTAAAGGCAAATGCCAACCATACGAAAGTTGTGAAAGACAATTTTTATATGCTGTAATATTGTGTCACTGGTATAATTCCAGCAGGCGCTTCCGCTGATACGCTACAGTATCTTTCATGCGGACAAGTTTACCCTTGGCAGCATTCAGTTTTATTTGTGTTCGGTGAAGCTGAGCGTTCTTACGTTTCAGCTTCTCCTGCAACACAGCAATTACAAGCAGTAAGTTTTCTTTATCAAGGTCCGACAGGTTATCAATCTTCATAGGAACTTTTGAAACGTTAGAAAGAAATTGTCTTATCCATAAAATTTATACGCATGCTATAGCGGTTCATCAGGTCGGCACCGAGTATACCAGCCAGTCTTATATTCTCATTCTTCTGTAATATATAGGCAAAGTCCTGCATGTTCTTACTCCTGAAGTTGCCGTACTTGATTGCCATATCGCCAATCTCAATGGTGCATGTATTTACCCTGCCGGTGGGTGCACTTCCGTTAAAGCCCAGCACTTCCGTTGTTGCATATACATCTGCATTCATCACCGTAAATCCATAGTAAGAAGCTTCTGCTTCGTTGAGTATCGATACAGACGCACCGGTATCAACAATGAAATGCGCGAGCTTGCCATTGAGGCGTGTTCTGATCACCGGTATCTTTCCTACCGTATAGAAGTTAACCGAGCGAACATACGATTCACGTTGTGCCGTATGCACCGGAGCACATGACCATAATACCGACAGCAGCAGCGCGACCTGCATAACACTACGATATATATTTCGGGGGATGGTAAATTTGTTAATCATGTATCAAACATGACCACTTTTTTTATACCGTGCCGGTTTATTAGATCACCGCTTTATACCAGCCGGCACTTGTCTTTGTAATCGTATCAGACGTTTTTGTCAGTCGGTATTGGTTGTTAGTGAGGTACACGCGTTGTTTGTCTAAAAAGAAACGTATTTAACAAAAAATTAACGTACTTCAGACTATATGTACAGCGGCAATGCAACCAGGCAAAAACGAAATCCGTTTGAAGCGGCCATCAGCCCTTCACTGCTGTTGCAGAGTCGCATTACCTTTCATGCAATCTTCTGGCTATGTCTCATTGCCTACGAAGGTCTCATCTCCGGCATGGTAGATGATCAGTATTTGCAGCGTATCACGATATCGTTTATAGAGTTGCCTATGAAAATCATGGCAACATACTTCACCCTCTATGTGCTGATTGATAAACTGCTGATCCGTAAGAAGTATAGTATGTTCGTGATGTCGTTCCTGTTATCGATGATCGCGTTCGGTATACTGGCGCGTACGGTGGCGTATCATACTATATATCCACTTTACTGGCCGCAGGCTACCACGGTCCCCCTACTGTTCTTTCCTAAAATACTGATCGGAATTTTCAGTATATATTCAGTAGTTGCCATCGTGGCTTCGTTTCACCTGATGAAGCATTGGTACCGGCACCAGCAGGCCTCGCTGTATTTACAGCGCACAGCACAACAATTGGAAAAAGAAAAACTAGAAGCCGAACTGAAGTTACTCAAGTCGCAGATCAACCCGCACTTCCTGTTCAACACCCTCAACAACCTCTACGCGCTAACGCTTCAAAACTCCCACAAAGCTCCGGAGATGGTATATAAACTTTCGCAGCTGATGAACTATATGCTGTACGACAGCAACCAGCCCGATGTGCCGTTACAAAAAGAGATACAATATATACAGAACTATATAGCGTTGGAGAAAGTGCGTTACGACAGTCTCGATGTATCACTGAATGTGTACGATGTACCGGATTCCATTCGTGTAGCCCCCTTGCTGATATTGCCATTTGTGGAGAATGCCTTCAAGCATGGTGTAAGCAACCAGTTGTCGGGCGGCTGGGTACGTGTCGATATACTCTTGCAGGAAGATATACTGGTATTGAAAGTAGAGAACAGTAAGAATACAGCGCTTGAAACGGAGCAGCGATCTGTATCCGGCATCGGCTTGCAAAATGTACGGAAGCGACTTGACCTGATCTACCCGAATCGCTACTCGCTGCAATCCATGGACGAAGATGAAACGTATCTCTCGATCCTCAGGATCACTCTTTCAGAAACTGAATTACAAAAACAGATTACTATACCCGATCAACTTGTTGCTGTATGATCAAATGCATGATCGTTGATGATGAACCGCTGGCCCGGCAGTTGCTTGAATCGCATGTGCAGCGTGTGAATGGTTTATACCTGGTAAAAAGTTGCGAGAATGCCATCGAAGCATTTACCACCCTGCAGCAGAAACATATAGACCTGATGTTTCTGGATATACAAATGCCACAGATAACCGGTATAGATTTACTGCGCTCGCTGAAAGACAGACCACGCGTTGTGTTGACGACCGCGTACCGTGGGTATGCGTTTGATGCATACGACCTGGATGTGATCGATTACCTGTTGAAGCCTATATCATTCGAACGCTTCCTCCGCGGCATCAGCAAAGTATACCAGTTAAAGCACCCGGTGGAATCGTATACCGACAACGACCAGACAGCTCCTGTAAAGTCATTCGAAGACGCCTATATATACTTCCGGGAAGATCGTGAGATGGTAAAGGTATATCTGAACGACATCCTTTACATTGAAAGCCTGCGCGATTATGTACGCGTTAAGACAACGCAGCGGCAGGTTATTACTTACCAGAAGATAAGTTACCTGGAACAGAAACTTCCGGAAGGTAAATTTGTTCGCATACACCGTTCCTTTATTATACCGGTGGATAAAGTAACTTCATTTACCGCTACAACCGCGCGCGTAGGAGCCGTGGATATACCGATCGGGCGAAACTTTAAAAATGAAGCATTGAAAATTCTGAATAAAAACAACGTACTTCTCTGAAATTCGCTGTGCTCAATTATTTCAACGACAAATATTGTATACAACCTTTGAGTAGTTAAACGGCAGCAAATCAAGTGCTTCTATGGTATAAGTTCAGCGAAACTACCGGGGCAGTCTCGCTGAACAATACTGTATTAATTTATCAGGAGATGCATCGCTTTTTTGTTCGAAGCCATTCTGCCTCCACTTGATGCTTCACGATAGGTAACATCAATATAGTTCTTCCCAGCTATATAAAATTCATTTACGCCATAGGTTGACGTTGTAATAAAATTAATCAGGTCGCTATAGTTAGTTATACCGGCCACGTCCTCAATCGCATAGTAGACAGGACTTCCAAAAGCAGGCAGCTTAAAGTCTTTAAGTTGTTCAGGCAATTCTATAGACGGAACGACCCCGGTTTCTTTTGGAAGCAGCAGAATCCAGCGGGCATCTTCATATTCTATACCCGCCATCATAAATTTAAAGTCACCGCTTGCAGAGTAGTTTAATTTATCGTTGGCAAAGCTGAATGTCACATTACTTTCCGGCAACTTCACTTCCGACAGTATCTGGGTTGATCCCTGCTCATAGTCGTAGTCATCAGTTGTTACAAATATCTTAGAGTAATATGACGGAAACGCAGTACCCGGATAATAATAATCAAGTTTCGTGTTACCTGCATTACTTGTATAGCGGCCGGTCGCATAACCTATATCAAATGAATTACTTTTCGTGTAGGCATTCATTTGCAAACTGGTATAAGAAGTCGTGTTCTGCGGTAATTCAAGGGTAACTTTTGTAAGGGGTGTAGTTACTTTGCTCAGATCTACGGCCGTTGTTGCACCAGCAGTAATGCCAGTAAAAATTCCATAAGCCGGAGCCTTTGATTCATTTGCATAGGACCGAACTACATACAGGTTGCTTGGACTCTCATGAAGGCGCACTTTTGGATTTTCCTCGTTAGGACTAGTCCCATCACCATTGGACACCGCGTAGTAAGAGGCTTTATCATCACCGTTTGAGAACGTCAGCGTTGCATTACCGGCATACGTTTCATTGTCGCCTTTTTCCATCACCAACACCCATTTTGTACCGCGCTTCACCTGCAGGTACGTTACAATTCTATTTTCCTCAGAGTTCGTACGAATTACAACTTCCGATAAAAAGAACTGATCACCTTTAAACTCTCTGTTGGTCAAGGTATAGCTTTTACCATTTTCATATTCGGTCGATGCAATTACCTTCCCGTTCTCGTCGGAAAGGAACACAAAACCGCGCTCGCTATAGTTTTCCTCTGCCCACAGCTTGTTGGCAGGTACATCAAAGCTTACCAGTATATTTTTAACGTTTACAGATATTTGCTGCTCTGTACTGTTACCCGTTTTATCAAAAGCAATGATCTTAACGGTATGCACTCCATCCTTCAGGCTGTGGGTATTCCATAAGTAAGCAAAAGGAGGTTGCGTTAAGGTTGTTACCAATGTACCATCTATATATACCTCAAGCTTTTCGATGTCTTTTTCATCATCGGCACTAACAGCAATCGATACGGTATCCGAAACGTCAGCGTTGCTTGTAATACCCGCCAGGGTAACCTGCGGACCGGAAACATCGGGAGATTCTTCATTACTATCACTACAAGAGGCGCATAGTATAGTCGCGATAAATAACAGGAAAATTGCTTTTACCTGTAACACTTTTTTAAACGGTACAAACATTATTATTATGATTTGGTTATTTGATTCTGCATTCGAAGACATAGTATACGTCTTGCCTTGTAAAATTATAGTGAATATTCCTTTGATGCCCCGGATGAAATACTGTAGAGTGATTCCGTATTTATACTTAGATTCGCATGAACAAGCAGCCAATGATACCCATCAGGTTTTACCTATATATAGTATAAACGCTGATGTTCTGCGCGTTAATGAACCGGGATAATAAGCATTTCCATTCCGGATTTATACATCGAACTGACCGATCTATATATGAGTTTAACAGACGCTATATCCAAATAATAGTCTATCAACAATAATATAGTGTGTGCAAAGAAGCTGGCCTCACCGGATTTACATCCGAAAGAAATTTATTAAAAAAAGCCTGCACGTGTTAGGACATGGATGGTGCCGGTCGAAAGCGTTAAAAAATTTTACATAAAAAAAGAACGCGCATCTCTGAAATTCCTGCGGCATAAAATCGTTGTTAATACGATTGCAGATGTTAATCATTGAAAATCAGCATGGTATTGCTTTTACGATGGCTTATAAGATCGTATCTTATAGAAACAGATGCATGGCGTAAAATAATTTACAATTTTATCTTTACTAATTATATTAGTTTCCATAAAATTGTATCGCTAATTTAGTTAGGAAAACAAAACCCCTCAACCTTACTTTTTTAACTATGCAAAATATCGTGAATGTTACCACTCCGTGGACGGATGAAAATATTATTGACCTGGTTCGTAAAGTTCGAAATGATCTCATCAAGGATTTTCTGGATGAGCGCTTCCTGAAAGACTATATCGCCAATAAATATGGTGTGAAGGAATTGACCGCTGTAAAAATAGAATTCATTAAACGCGATCTCAAAGAGTTTCTGATTGCCCCGGTAAATACGGAACACTACAGAACTGTAGTTGACCAGATACGTGAGACCAACTCGGCCTCGCTATCAGAAGGCAATGACGAACTCTTCTATAGCGAGGTCGACCAGATCCTTAAGAAGTATATTTACCAGTAATCATTTTTTAAGCATATACTATAATCAAACCCAGCGAGACCCAGGTAATCATCTCGATTAACCATTCGGTCTTACTCATTTTCTTACTCGTTTCCATACGATCTCCAGTTTTGGTTATGCTTATCATATATGCATTCTTATGCCTGTATAAGAAGCAAAAAAAACAGGCTTATTAAAAGCCTGTTTCATGATGTTTGTGGAGTTATATGGACAGTTTACCGACAAATCAGTTCTTCGTGCGGCTCAGTGCCTCTTCGCTGGCCTTTAAAATCAAATTTACCTCCTCTTCGCCAATAGCATTGGATATAAACATGGCTTCATATTGCGAAGGCGCCAGATATATACCTTGCGACAACATGGATTGGAAGTAGGCCGCAAACTTCTGTGTATCCGAAGTTTTCGCGGTGTCAAAATCCGTTACAACAGTTTCTGTAAAGAATAACGTAAACATGGAGCCAACCTGGTTGATGGTATATTTCAAACCTGCCGCTGCAATTTGTTTACGCAACCCATCTACGAGTTTAGTCGTGATCTGGTTTATATGCTGATATATACCCGGGTTTGCCTGCAAATGCTTTAGCATCGCCATACCGGCCGCCATCGCGAGCGGGTTGCCTGAAAGTGTACCGGCCTGATATATAGGACCTGCCGGAGATATATAATCCATGATCTCTTTTCTTCCACCATAAGCACCTACGGGAAGTCCTCCACCTATAATTTTACCCATGGTAGAAAGATCCGGTCTCACACCATATAATTCCTGCGCACCACCGGCCGCCAGGCGGAAGCCTGTCATTACTTCATCGAATATCAATACGATGTTATGTTTATCACAAATCGCACGAAGCCCTTGCAGATAGCCGGGTTGAGGCGGCACACAGCCCATGTTACCTACAACAGGTTCCAGGATGATAGCTGCTATTTCATTTTTATTTTCGGTGATGAGTTTATCAACAGCATCGAGACTGTTGAAAGGAGCGATGAGTGTATCTTTTGCAGTGCCTTTGGTAACGCCCGGGCTATCCGGTGTGCCGAAGGTAAGAGCACCACTTCCGGCTGCAATCAGAAAAGAGTCACCGTGTCCGTGATAACATCCTTCCATCTTGATGATCTTGTCGCGACCGGTATATCCACGCGCAACACGTATAGCCGACATGGTTGCTTCGGTGCCTGAATTTACCATGCGCACTTTTTCAACCGAAGGCATGATCGAACAGATAAGCTCGGCCATTTCTACTTCACGCGCTGTGGGCGCACCGAATGATGGTGAACCGGTGAGCGCTGCCTTTACAGCTTCTTCCACTGCCGGATGCGCGTGTCCTAAAATCATCGGACCCCACGAGTTGATCAGGTCTATATATTTATTGCCGTCTTCATCATACAGGTAGGCACCTTTCGCGCTCTTCATGAAAAGCGGATTACCTCCTACTGCACGAAACGCACGTACCGGAGAGTTTACTCCGCCGGGTATAAATTGTTTTGCTTTTTCAAAAAGTGATTTACTTCTATCGGTAGCCATAGAATTTATATTTAAAATAGCTGCGAGCCGTGAGCTTTGAGCCTTGAGTTTGGATATTATCGTTTATCTAAGAGAACTGCTTTTCCGTGGCGGAAGCGAATAAAGGGTATCAGTTGATTGTCGCGACTGAACTCGTAGTTAAAGCCTTGCGTGAGGTAGCCCGGTATATATTTCTCTTTATTCATGCTCTCCTGGAAATATGCTCCGTTCTTATGCAACTGATTGCCGGTGAAGAGCATAAACTCATATCCCATGCGCGCATATAGCGATGGCGTACGTCCGTGGGTCCTGATAAACTTCCGGTTGAAAGCGATGAGGTGCGGATTATTGGTGAGCGATACATTGGGCGCTATAAACGCAACCGGTAGTGTACTATACTTGTCCAGTTCGAGTGCAGTTTGTTCTAGCCAGTCTTCCGAGCCGAGCACCAATGCAGAGTCACCACGGGTATCGACTGCACCGAGTACTTTGGTATAGATCAGGGCATCGTCTGAGGCTACAAATATACCTCCGAGACTATCTTTCCGCAGCGTAAATTGTTTCGCATATTTATACTCATCGTATTCGGTAGCCGTTGCCAGTGTACCGACAACTTTTGAGAGATTGTCTTTTGTAATGCGGTGCGAGCCGAGAACCTTTAAACCTTTTTCGCGCGCTTTATCTACGAACGTAGCGGCCAGCAATGAATCTCTGCGCGATGTACCATAGAATACAATACAGTTTTTCTTGCGTACACTCGCTGCCATAAACTCACCTGACTTTCGTCCCATCGTCTCTACGGACGGCTGGTATAAAAATGCATACGGGTTTGTGCCAATCATATCGCTGTTGTTCGAGAACGGATTGAACACATTTATTTTATTCTCCAGTGAGAAATCCTGGATCGCTTTATTCTCTTCGGGGAAGAACGGACCTACAAGCAGATCAGAACTCTTTAACTCATCCGTCTTTAAAAGCGACTTGATCTTTTCGGTATTGCGATCTGTATCATACGCACGCAGACTGATCTTTACATTCTGTTTTGCCAATGTATCAGCAGCCAGTTTCATACCTTCATAAAAATCGAGTACGATCTGGTTGCGTTTACGACCCGGAGTCGGCTCGAGTGTATTTACCATAAAAGGCAACAACACCGAAACGGTATATGTATCTTTATGTATAGTCTTGGGTGTTTCCGGGAAATAATCCGAGCGTTTCAAATTATACTGGCTGATGAGTGTCTCCAGTAATGCACGACTGTCTTTATCGGCCATATCTTTAGCCAGTGCATTTACGAGTGCTTTGCCCACCACCTCGTCTTTCGGATATTCTTCGCGCATCATCTTGAGCGTTTCTACGTCCGTTACCGGAGCGAGTGCTTTTGTTTTCAGCGCATCGATCTCCTTCTCCATCTTCTTGTCTTTAATGGAAGCGAGTATCTTGATTCCCTGGAAGTAATCTTTATTGTCCAGATATACTTTGCCTAACCAGAAATTTACTTCGTCCATCTTGTCCCAATCCGGATGAAGCGTCTTCAGCTGGTTGAACATATCTTTTGCTACTGCATTATATCCCTGGTTGTGCGCAGCGAGTGCATAGTAAAACGCAGCGTACTCAGAAAACTGGTTGTTGGATGCGTAGGGTATTAACGGTTTGAAAGCCTCCATCGCCAGGTTATACTTTCCTTCTCTGAAAAGTTGTTTGGCGTTGAAGTATTGCCGGTTATAGTCAGTTACCTGTGCAAATGCCAGGGCGGGTATAAAAAATAACAGACAAAGTATAAGCTTTTTATTGATCATGCTCGTGTGCTTCATAATTCTAAAGTTACTGCCGGGAGGTATATTTCAGCCGTGCCCGCTATAGCAGGCACGTTGCTGAAGTATATAATTTTATTCCCACTCGATGGTAGCCGGCGGTTTCGAGCTGATGTCGTATACCACGCGGTTTACACCTTTCACTTTATTGATAATATCGCTGGAGACGTTCGCCAGGAATTCGTACGGCAAGTGTGCCCAGTCGGCTGTCATACCATCGGTACTCGTTACAGCCCGCAGACTCACTACGCGTTCATACGTACGCTCATCGCCCATGACACCTACGGATTGTACCGGCAACAGCATTGCGCCTGCCTGCCATACCTTGTCATAGAGACCGTGCTCGCGTAATCCGCTTATAAATATACTGTCTACTTCCTGCAGGATCTTTACCTTGTCGGCTGTGATATCGCCGAGTATACGTATACCAAGACCAGGGCCCGGGAACGGATGACGACCGAGTATAGCAGGATCTATACCGAGTGTTTTACCTACTATACGCACTTCATCTTTAAACAGTGCGTTAAGAGGCTCCACTACTTTCAGTTTCATTTTTGCCGGCAAACCGCCCACGTTGTGGTGCGACTTGATGGTTACCGAAGGACCTTTTACGGAAACCGATTCAATGATATCCGGATATATAGTGCCTTGTCCTAACCACTTCACATCGGTAAGCTGGTGCGACTCTTCATCGAATACATCGATAAAGGTTTTACCAATCGCCTTGCGCTTTGCTTCGGGATCGGTAAGGTCTTTCAGTGCTGTATAGAATTTATCTTTTGCATCAACACCTTTAATGTTGAGGCCCATGTGTTTGTATGAATCGAGTACCTGCTCAAATTCATTTTTGCGTAACAAACCGTTGTCTACAAAAATGCAATGCAGGTTCTTGCCAATGGCTTTATGAATCAGTATAGCGGCTACCGTAGAGTCAACGCCACCGGAGAGTGCCATTACCACTTTATCATCGCCCAGCTTTTTCTTGAGATCAGCCACCGATGTCTCAACGAACTGATCGGGTGTCCAATCCTGCTTACAGTTACAGATATGTACTACAAAATTCCGGAGCAGTTCTTTACCCTGCAGCGTATGCGTTACTTCCGGGTGAAACTGTATACCATATACTTCTTTGTCTTTCACTTTATAGGCCGCCACCTTTACCGAAGGCGTGGCAGCGATCACTTCGAAAGAATCAGGTACGGAAGCAATCGTGTCGGCATGCGACATCCACACCTGGCCATCGAGTGCAATCTCTTTGAGTAAAGTGTTGTGATGATCTACTGTGGTGAGTTTCGCACGGCCGTATTCGCGGGCGTGTGACGGCAGTACCTGGCCACCGCTTTTATGCGCGATGAGCTGGGCACCGTAGCAAACTCCGAGTACGGGCAGGTTGCCGAATTGTTGGAGATCAACATCGGGAGAACCTTCGTCACGTACGGAGCACGGACTTCCGGAAAGTATAACACCTTTTGTATCAGGCGTTATGGTTGGAATCTTGTTAAAAGGGTGGATTTCGCAGTAAACATTGAGTTCGCGTACCCGGCGGGCAATAAGCTGTGTGTACTGAGAACCGAAATCTAAAATGAGTATCTGTTGCGGCATGGGTGCAAAGATAACCCGAGATTTTTTTGGTGGAAGTAAGGGAATAGAATAAACCGCGAAAAGCTCTCTACTTTCAAGTAAAGAGCCGATCAATGAACCGGACCTCAGCCTGAACGAGGATGTTTACAACGCCCGGGCTGAAGTCGGTTCCAGTTTTTTAATAACGATTCATGATAATGAGACCAATCTGAAAGCCGACCGATGAAAACTTGTCGACATTGAAAGTCTCACTTTTGTTAGTGGAATAGTCGTAGTGCACGGCAGCCATGGCTCCGAGTCCGCGGTTTCTTGTAAACCGGAACAGCACACCCGCTTCAGGTCGCGCCAGAAAACCCCACTTCTTCTCTACACTTGAATAGATATTATAGTATTGGGCGTACTCATTATAGTTTGCACCTATGCCTATACCGGCATACGGGAAAAAGCGCTCGCTTTCACCAACCTTGAAATGGTACAGACCGCTCACTGCCAAACCATATTGATAAACATAGTTGAAATAGTCAGTGGTGATAGCACCGCCATGGCTCTCAAATGTTTCGGTTGGTTTATACTTATCAAAGGTTGCCCAACTCGCATCAATCCCCAGCGAAACACGACTGTCTTCGGTAATGAAAGCGCGATAGCCGAGGCGACCACCTTTGGCACTCGTTTCATCTACAAAATCTTTATTGCCTAAAGGCGTGTTAACGTCCAGCGCTATATAGAAGTAATTGTTCTGCGCGTATACAAGCTGTGCACCCAACAACGCTATTGTGAATATCAGGTATCTCATGGCTATTGTTGTACTTTAAGATAAGGTGATTGAACAAAGGCCTGGTTAACGGCTTCTATAGATTGATCGAGTTGATTTACTGCATTGAACAGGTCGCCCATATAGGCATTCCAGATCACTTCGTATTTTTTATTGGCAGCAGCATTTTTCAGATCAACAAACTCTACCACCAGCGAGCCGGTGTTATAGGCATACGTCTGCACATACGGATAATAGTAATAGCCTCCGTAACCATAATAACCCGAATAGTAATAGTTAGGATATACCACCTGTTGAAAAAGATTCAGGTCTTTCACAGCATATACATTTACACCTATATCCGGGTTTTCATGGAAGCCCACGCGAGTATAGCCCAGGCTAGTCATATTTGTTTCAACAGTTTGCAACACTTTGCGTGGAAGATCATACTGCGGTGACGTGCGAATGGTATCATTACGATCGGTATTGGAAACATAGCCGATAGTATCGGTTGGAAGCGCGTATGTTTTATACGTACCAATGCTGTTGCCGCCTATATATACCGTTGTATCGTAGTTGGTGGAAACCACCATTTGGTCAAGAAGATCATAATCGTCCGGCTCGGGATGGCACGACCATAATGCCACCAGTACCGTTGCGCATACCAGTAATTGTCTCATGAGTGTCGGTTGTTTTTATTCTAAACGATAACGGAGCGTGATAAATTATCATTCCGTAAGTCTTAGACACCGAAAGGAGGCAATAGGTTTAAAGCGGGTTATCAGCTTAATAATTGCCCGACACCAAACAATAAAACAAAAACGAGCGTGGAGAGCGCCATTTGTTTAAGGTACGGATCAAGCTCATGCGAAGGCTTGCGACTTACCGCCAAACCATTTTTAATAAAGAGTGGAGCACTCAGCAAAAAAAGAAATTGCCAGGGTGCGCTATAGGTCAACACACAATACAGTACGGCACTTAGCAAACCACCGATCAGCAAACACCAGTGATATACTACGGCTTTATCTTTACCAATACGCACCGGTATAGAAAATTTGCCAGCCATGCGATCGGATTCTATATCCCGAATGTTATTCACGTTCAATACAGCGATTGAAAATAAACCGCAGCTCAAGGCAGGCAATACCTGGTATACTGTTACCTGTTTGGTAAAAAGATAGTATGAGCCCATAACACCCACCAGTCCGAAAAAGATGAGCACGGAAATATCACCAAGCCCCATATAGCCATAGGGTTTACGACCTACAGTATAGGCAACAGCAGCGATGATGCTGAGCACGCCTAATCCAAAAAAGAAAAGAATAGCATTCCAGTTAACACCAAAGGAAACCAGCAGCAACGATATACCACTCACAAGGCAAAGTATAACAAAGACGATGACAGCGGCACGCATCTGCTGCGCAGTTATAGCTCCGCTCTGCACAGCACGCGAAGGACCTTTACGCCCGGCATGATCAGCACCGTTTACGGAATCACCATAGTCATTCGCCAGGTTAGAAAGTATTTGCAAAAAGATGGTGGTGGACACGCACAACAGAAAAATATTCCATTGAAATGCACCCGCGGCCGAAGCCAGAAAACCACCCATTGCTATACATGACAGTGCCAGGGGCAGCGTACGTAACCGGAAGGCCTGAAGCCAGACTTTTGTGTTCATGCTCTGCAAAAGTATACTTTCAGTGTTTCCAAGACATGCATCCGTGCATTTTTTTTATCCGGTGACTGCCTCCTAAAAAAAATCGTCTTCCCTCCTGCCGGAAGAAAGACGATCTGATTTTCGCGTGCTATAATGCTATTGGGTGATCTTGCTGACGATCTGCTCGTCCAACGGATTTACTTTCGATCCGAAAAATCCCTTTACTTCACCATTCCTGTCAACCACGTATTTGCAGAAATTCCACGAAGGAGCTTTACCGGTTTTAGCTTCCAGCCATTGGTATAGCGGATGCTGATCACGTCCCTTCACCGATATCTTTTCAAACATCTGGAACTTTACTCCATAGTTTCTTTCACAAAACGATGCGATCTCTTCACTTGAGCCTGGCTCCTGCCACAAAAAGTTGTTGGCCGGAAAACCGAGCACAACCACTTTATCTCCGTACTGTTCGTGCAGTTTTTCAAGATCGGCATACTGTGGTGTATACCCGCACTTGGAAGCTGTGTTAACGATCAGCAGATTTTTTCCTCGGTATTGATTGAAATCTATATCCTGCCCATCGAGTGCTTTCATCTTGAAATCATAGATCGAACCGCTTACCTGTTTAGGTCTGCCGCCCGATATAAGTTTGGAAGAAAGAAAAGCAACTAGTCCCATCGTGCCCGCAACTACAATCGTTACCTTAATTAATCTCATTTATAATTTCCTTGTCCAGCGGATTTACCTTCGATGCATAAAACTTAACGGTACCGTCAGGCTTTACCAGGTATTTGCAGAAATTCCACGAAGGTTCGCTGCCGGTTTTTTCCTTCAGCCATTTGTAAAGTGCATGTTGATCTTCGCCCTTTACAGAAATCTTCTCGAACATCTGAAATTTAACACCGTAGTTCTTCTGACAGAACGATGCAATATCTTTATTAGAGCCGGGCTCCTGTGCACCAAAGTTGTTGGCCGGGAAACCGAGTATAGTTACTTTATCACCGAACTGCTCGTGTAATTTCTCCAGATCAGCGTACTGTGGCGTATAGCCGCATTGCGAGGCCACGTTCACAATCAGGAGTGTTTTACCTTTATACTTTGAAAAATCAATCAACTCGCCATCGATTGAGTTCAATTTAAATTCATAAATAGAAGCAGCAGATGAAAGAACCATAAGCAATACCAGTGAGAGTGTTTTCATACGTAATTCATCATTATAATTGATTTGAACAAACTTATAGCTTTTTTGTTCAAAACGGCTACAGAAAGTCAATATATATACTCTGGTATTTTTTCACATACAAGTGTTTGGACAATCATTCGTATACTATAGCCTTACCCGGCTATAAAAGTAAAACCGGAGCAGGCCGCATCACATATACCGTTTCTGCCAGTTATACCCGGCATACTCCGTTCGTGTATCAGCACCACTCCGGCTTACGTATATATTAAATCGCTACGTATGCCTGCTACTGGTAGGCATCGTTCTGCCCGAGGTTCTGGTTAATTTCCCGTTCGGTTTGCGGAATCGGGAACAGGTAGCGTTGTTCATCCGGCACCGTCATCATTTCGGTTAATGCCAAACCGGTGCGCGCATAATCATACCAGGCTTCGCCTTCGAACATCAGCTCCAATCGCTTCTCGCGTTGCACAGCCGTTATAAAACTGTTCAGATCAAATGTATCTTCTGCGGGCGTTTCTATACCGGCACGATCGCGAATAGCTTTATAGTATCGATAGGGTTCACCTGCCGGTGAATTGCTCACCCGTGCCTGTGCCTCGGCATAGATCAGGTATATCTCTGACAAACGGAGCACCGGTACATTCTGAGTTGCTGGATTATAGTTACGATACTTACCGATATAGTATCGGTTGTTCTGAAAATTCAACGTGAAGTCTCTGCGCTTGTCTCCTTCCTCATAGAATTTATACACTGTATCCTTGGCAAAGAACAACGCTGAACTCGTAGGATTACTTACCGTAGCAAATGGATTGGTTGCCTGTGCATCGAACTGCAATTCAAATATAGACTCACCGCTGTTCTCTGTCAGCCAGATGGATGGGTAATCAGCCGTAAGTGTATCGCCATTGTCAATTACCTCTTTAGCAAAGGCAGCCGATTGTCCATAATCGCCCTGGTATAGATATACCTTTGCCAGCAAAGCCTTCGCGGCGTTCTGCGTGGCTCTTCCTTTGGTTTGATCCAGTGAAGTATAGGAAGCAGGCAGATTTGCAGCATCCGTTAAGTCGGCTATAATTTGTGCATAGATCTGGCTCGCAGGTGTGCGCGAAACCTGAAGATCGCCCAGCGAAGTGGAAGCATCTGTAGGATTGGTGATGAGCGGCACATCGCCCCAGCTGCGAACGAGGTTAAAGTATATAAGCGCACGAATAAATTTAGCTTCATTTACAAACTGCTGTTTCTTCTCATCGCTTATAAGGCCCGTCATGGCCGGTACACGCGCTATAACATTGTTGGCAGCGTTGATGCTGGAGTATGAAGCTGTCCAGATGTTAAGCACCCATGGATTATCGATGCGAATGTCGTTCTGCTCGAAGTTTACAAACTCCGGGTAGTTATATACATTCTGTACATGACCTGCGGCAAACTCGGGTATCAGGATCATCGACTGTCCATAATAAGTTGATGATTCCATCGAACGGTATATCGCACGCACGGCAGACTCTGCGCTGGCTTCGTCTGTAAAATATTTGTCTGCGGCAATCTGATCGATAGGCGTTTTATCGAGAAAGTCGTTGCACGAAAATGCCGATGCAGCCACCGCTATAATTGCTATATAATGTATGATCGTTTTCATAAAATATACTCTGAATAATTCTTAGAAAGTAAGGTTAACACCACCGGTAAAGATGCGCGGCTGCGGATAGCTTCCGTAATCAAATCCATATACCAACCCCTGGTTAGCACCGCCCGGAGAAGAACTTACTTCCGGATCGTATCCGCGGTAGTTGGTAAACACATACGCATTCTGTACTGTAGCATATATACGCAGGCTCTTCAGCTTTAGCTTTTCAAGTACGGTGGTTGGCAAAGTATAGCCCAGTGTTATATTCCGGATGCGGAAGAAAGATCCGTCTTCCACAAAACGATCGGACACCGTACCATTGTCAAGATCCGCGGGTGTAGGGCGCGGTACATCGGTTACATCGCCCGGGTTTCTCCAGCGTCTGTTCCAATCGGCAGAACCGTTGTTACTATCGCCACTACCGGATAAGATGGTGAAGAGGTTATAGTTGAAGATATCATTACCATAGGAGTATTGTCCCATAATGCTGAGATCAAAACCCTTGTATGAAAATGTATTCGTGATACCACCGAAGAAATCAGGATTCGGATTACCGATGATCTTTTTATCGGAAGCAAAATCAGGAGGACCAACCGTACCGTCTGCGCGGGTAAAGTCGATCATACCGGTTTCCGGATTTACACCAACCATTTCCCATCCGTAAAATGTACCGAGCGGTAAACCTTCACGTGCTATATTCAGGTTACCCAGACCACCGAATATATCTCCCTCCGGTAATGACACAACTTTGTTTCTGTTGAAAGTCATGTTCAAGGAAGTAGTCCAGCGGAAATCATCGCCTACTATATTACGTGTGATCAGCTCAAACTCAAATCCTTTATTCTGAATCTCCCCTACATTTCGGAAAGCACTCTGGAAACCGGATGAACGGGGAACTTGTACACTGATAAGCAGATCGCTTGTGTTCTTGATATAGTAGTCGGCAAGTACGGTGATGCGATCATCAAATAAACCTATATCTGCACCAATGTCAACCTGCTCTGTAGTTTCCCAGCCCAGGTTCGGATCTCCCAATGATGTCGGGTAAAAACCCGGAGTATTCAGATAGTTGCTGCCGGCTGAGTATAAAGTATAACTCGCATAGTTTGGTATATTCTGGTTACCGGTAATTCCCCAGCTGGCGCGCAGCTTCAGGTTGCTCACTTGTTTGGAATCTTTCAGGAATGATTCTTCAGAGATACGCCATGCAGCTGCTACTGAAGGAAATGTACCATAACGATTGTCGGCACCGAAGCGTGACGAACCATCGATACGCATATTAGCAGTGAGCAGGTAACGATTTTTATAACCATAATTTACGCGTGCAAAGTAAGAAGCAATGGCCCACTCCTGCACGGTAGCATTGGCACCGGATAGCGTTCCACCGGCAGAGATCACCGGTATATCATTGCTCGCAAAATTACTTCTGCGCGCTTCTACAAATGAATACTTCGATTCCTGGAAAGATATACCACCGAGTAAATTAAGCGAGTGCTCACCAAATGTTTTATCGTACGTCAGCGTGTTCTCGTTTATCCAGAGCTGATCTTTAGTACTGCGGGTTGCACCTATACCACCCTGACTCACAAAAGATTTTATTCCTTTTGGCGGCATAAAGAAATTTTCATCTATATAGCTCATGTCAACACCCCACGTAGTCTTGAAGATCAGACCTTTCGCGATCTGGTAATCAGCAGAAATGTTACCGAGTATACGGAATGTCTCCGCTTCATTCACCGGCAGTGTTAACATCGCTACGGGGTTTTCGCGGGCACTGTTTACCGGGTCGTACGCAAATGTTCCGTCCGCATTATATACCGGCACGTTGGGTGGTGTTACAATACCATTTTTGGTAGAACCTTCTTTCGAGTTCTCTTCCTGTATACGGTGATTGATAGCACGCGTCAGGTTTATATTCGTTGACAGTTTAAGACGCTCGCTTTGTTTATAGTCGAGGTTTACACGACCGCTGAGGCGACTGAAATCTGAGTTCAGAATAATACCTTCCTGGTTATAGTATCCGATAGAAGTATAATATTGAGTTTTATCAGATCCTCCTGATGCAGCCAGTTCGTAATTTTGCATCGGTGCCGTGCGGAAGATCTCATCCTGCCAGTCTGTATTAACATCGCTGCGCAGTATACTTTCCGGCACAGCCGTTCCTTTATATTTATAGAAGTCCTGCATGTACGATATATACTCGCTCGTATTCATCATATCATACTTACGCTCGCGCGGCATTTCAGACACACCGGCATAAGCATTGAGACTGATGTTCGTTTCGTTGGGTCTTCCGCGTTTGGTTGTGATCAATACCACACCGTTGGCAGCACGCGCACCATAGATAGCAGAGGATGCTGCATCTTTTAAAATCTCCACAGATTCAATATCGCTTGGGTTGATAGAGGAAAGTATATTTATACCCTGCGTTCCACCACCGAAGTTGAAATCACTACCGCCTACAAAGTTGGAATTGCTGTTTACCGGTATACCGTCTACTACATAGAGCGGATCAGAACTTGCGTTGATAGAGGTTGTACCGCGAACACGAATATTCACACCTCCGCCCGGGCTTCCGGATTTTTGTGTTACCTGTACACCACCGGCCTTTCCTTGTATCGCTTGTGTTATACTGGGGAGCGGATCTTTATCCAGCATTTCGGAACCAATGGTAGAGACCGAACTTGTAAGCGTGGCACGATCGATGGTACCATAACCTATCACCACAACTTCTTTTAAAACTTGTCCGCCTTCTTCACGCAACGTTATGTTTACAGCCTGCTGGTTGTTTACCGGTACCTCTTGCGTTTTGAGACCTACAAATGAAAACACCAGTACATCATTCGGAGAACTTACGCCAATGGTATATTTACCCTGCGTGTCTGTAACCGTACCTATACTTGTATTCTTTACCAGCACACTTACTCCTGGCAAAGCCGTGCTGTCCTCACCTGTTACTATACCGCTTACTTTAAACTGGCCGGCTGTTGTGTCCGATGCCACAGTAGTACTGTCCGCACGCACCGCGGTGCTGTCAGTTGCAACGGCTGTACTATCGGTTCGTGTACTATCGGCAGCCGGGTTGGCCGAAGTAGTATCGGGCCGTAACAGTATATTAACAGATGCGCGTCCGTTTACCGAAGCTATAACACCGACAAAACCATCTTTGGAAAAAACGAGTGTATCACTGGAAGAAGCCAGTGCCAGTTGATAACGCCCGGTAGAATCAGTAACGGTACTTCTGTCTGTATTCTGAATCAGCACTTTTACTCCCGGTAACGGAAGTGTATCGTTTGCAGAAGCAACAAGCCCCTTTACTTGTTGACTACTATCCGGGGATATAGTCTGGGCTCTTCCTTGCGCTATCAATATGAGACATAGCACAACACAGTAAAAAATTTTATTCATACGCCTTCTAGCTTTACTTTTTTACCGGTGCAACAATAAAGCATAGTACCATGTACCGAAGTTCGAGGCATACGTTCTATGCTATACATCCCAAAAAGGCTCTAAAACATTTATTACTAACCGTTTTTGAATGTTATAGCAGTAAAAAGATTTGAGACACCTGAAATATACAGTGAGGCATTCTTCCACACATGTGTGGTTTAATTGCAACGTTTAGACTATGGGCCAGGTATACGTTGCAGAAATTCTTTGACCGGTTGATTCCGGAAGTGGACAATACTTCGTGAAAAGAAAATTGTACCTTTGGCGCTCGACCTACATTAACCTTTAACTGCTTTGATCCCGTTTTCACTGCCTGCCAGAAAGATCGTTACTGTTCTCATCGTTTCATCAACCTTCATCCTGCAGGGTTGCATATCCGAAAACGATAGAACCTCTCAACGGCTTCATGATTATTTTGAATCGATACGAAACAACGAAGCACTGCTCACGGCTTTCTTTTCCGCGATGCCGAAGGGCGGTGACCTGCACAATCACTTTTCCGGTTCAGTATATACCGAAACATACTGGAATTATCTGCTTCGTAAAAAGCCGTGGTTCGATACCGTAACACTTGCCTTTGAGTATGACAGCATTAAAAAGGTTAATAAAAAAGGAGATTACAGAAGATATAGATCAGCGGAACAACTTTCAACTGCCAACAAGCTTGCGGACATCAAGCAACGTATACTGCAAAGTTGGTCGGTTAAAGATTATGTTGACCTCGGCATACCATCGCACAAACACTTCTTCGATACCTTTGGAAAGTTACCGTCAGGCGGATGGAAAGAGACCGGCATTGGCTTGCAGGAATTACAGCACCGGGCAGCCCGGGAGAATGTACAGTACCTCGAGCTAATGCTACGAAGTGTACCTTCGGATAGAATGGTGAACAATGAAAACCGCTATAATGCAGCGCTACAACTAAAGGACTATGCCGATACCGTTCGCCTCCACACGGTCCTGGATTCGTTAACAGCCGCATTCAAAAACATCCATCTCTCGGATGATGTAAAAGCATTCAACGAAAAACTGCTTGCCACGCACAACCAGTATGTACCCGATAACAACGCAGTGACTATACGCTACCAGACGTATGTGAACCGCAGAAATGAACCGGTTAAATTTTTCCGTGATCTGCTCACAGCGTTTGAGGCTGCCCACACCAACACACTTGTAACCGGGGTGAATATTCTTTCACCCGAGCATGGCGATGTATCCATGCGCGACTACAAACTGCACATGTATATGTTTCGCTATTGCAGTCAGCTATATAATACGGTAAAATACTCGATGCATGCCGGAGAGCTCACCTTAGGACTTGTAAAACCGGAAGATCTTACCTTTCACATCCAGGATGCTGTATATATAGCGGGAGCTGACCGCATTGGCCATGGTGTAGACATGGCGTACGAAAGCGACAATGCCCGTCTGCTGCGCCACATGGAAGAGAAGAAGATCGCCATTGAAATTAACCTGTATAGTAATGAGTTTATTCTGCAGGCAAAAAATGACAGCCATCCCATCGCGTTATACCGGAAGTATCATGTGCCGATTGTGATCTCGACCGATGATGCCGGGATACTGCGGAGCAACCTTGTACATCAGTATGTTTTACTTGCCAGACGCTATCCGCAGATTTCGTATGCAGAGATAAAACAGTTTATACAAAACAGCATTACATATAGCTTCATTAAAGAGCCTGCGGTAAAACAATTGCTGCAGGATTCACTCGCGCGAAAAACTGAACTGTTTGAAAAGCAAGTTCTGCAGGATCAGGATTTACTGGTTCATAAATTTAAGAAGTAAGTCTCTGCAAACGTAATGGAAACAATCAGCATACAGGCTTTACTCGATCGGTTACTGCAACTACCGGAGTATGCATTGTGGCTGATTTTTCTGACTGAAAATATACTCATCACCATAGCGGTTTTGCTGATCGGGCGCGTACTTCAAAAAGGATTCTCGCCCTCACCTGTTACAGCATACCGATATACTTCGCGCGAGTGGTTTATCTGTGCTATAACCAACCTGCTCAATACGCTTGTCACCTATGTCGGCTTCCTGCTCTGGAAACATGGCTATATTATAATGGACATGAACGCTTCATGGTTTATTATCGTTGACTTCATCATTCTCTTTCTGGCGATGGACCTGCTGATGTACATATTCCACTACATCATTCATAAAACATTTTTATACAAGGCAATGCACGGGCTGCATCATGAAGCTGTCGATCCTAAACCTATTGATCTCTTTGTATTACACCCGGTAGAGACAATTTGCTTTGGCAGCCTGTGGTTAATGCTGTTACTGGTATATACGTTTAATGTGTATGCTATTATACTTTACCTTACGGTGAATGTGATCTTCGGCATGTTGGGGCATTTAGGCATTGAACCGTTGCCGGATAAATTACGAAGCAATGCGCTGCTCAAGTACCTTGGCACTTCTACATTTCATCACCAGCATCACCAGGATGTGCATCACAATTTCGGATTTTATACTACGCTCTGGGACCGGCTTTTCGGCACGCTGCAAAAGTCCTGATATAGTATATTTGTTGCCTACGGCTGATACGGTCCTTTCACTTCTCCCCAACCCCATTCGGGCATAGGTGCATCCGGCTGAATCGGGTTCTCAGCGACATTGGAATTGATAACAGCTATGCGACTTCCCCATTCGAGATAACCGACAAGTGCTGAACGAAACTCCGGATCATCAGGCAGCCCGACATCATCGGCAGTTTCCAGTAACAACGCGATCCAGCGCTTCCGTTGTGTATCGGTAAGATGCTTGCCTATGTGGTGGGCTACCATGGTAGCATGACTACCGTTGATATCGCTATATAGCTTAGGTCCGCCAAAAACCTCGCTTACAAATTTTGCTACATGATCAGCATGTTCCGCCGACATGTGGCGAAACACAGGCGACAGTATAGCATCATCTGCCACGCGCTTATAAAATGCAGCAAACAGTTTTTCGAAAGCAGGTTGTCCTCCTGCCCAGTCAAAAAGTGTAGGAACAGGTTTGTTCAGTTTCTCTTCCATGCTATACCGGTGTTTGTATAATGTTTCATCTCTTCAATATTTGTATAGAACGGTCGTACCAAGGCAAAGAATGATTTGAATTCGGCACTGCTTCTGAACTTTTGCAAATGGTCATCAACCGATGTCCAGTGGATACGGATAATATAGTGCTGGGGTTCTTCCACGCCATGCACTATATCATAACTGAGACAATATGGTGAAGCTTTCAGAAATTCGCCAGCTTTGGTATATGCTGCCTCAAAGTCTGCCTGCTGTTCTGTACTGATTTTATAGCGGATAATTTCAGTAGAATAGGATTGATCTTTATTCATGGTGGTGGTTGATGGCTGTGCGAACGCGGTGCAACTTACTATACTCCATACGAGTGCATATAATATTTTCATAGTTTTGTTTTTTGGTAAAAGTGAAGCATTCGTATACAGAAGTCAATAACTTACCAATAAGTAAGCCCGTATGATTCAACTACACGACAAGACCTTTACCTGCCCCGTAGATGTAACGCTCGGGCTGGTGGGCGGCAAGTGGAAGATCCTGATCCTCTCACACCTGCATCAATTCAGTCGCAAAGGATTTAGCGAGATCCGGGATAATTTACCGGGTGTATCCGAAAAGATGCTGATGCAACAACTCAAAGAACTGCAACGCGACAACCTGATCGATAAAGATGTATTGTCTCAAAAGCCCTATCGCGTAGAGTACTACTTAACAGAACAAGGTAAAACACTCGCTCCGTTGTTCGACTTCCTCAGCACATGGGGAATTGATTACCTGAAGAAACATGATATTGATTATCTGAAGGATCAGGCATTGTATAAATAGTCTGAAAGTATATTACCTTTTTTGCGCTTGATGCATTAAGGATATATTGAGCACAGCGATCAACCATGTATTTTCGAGGGTACCGGGCAAAGAAGTTAACGAACAGCCAGTTTAATGAGCTACGGGCACGCCTGGAGAACGCGTTCACAATACGGAGAAAGCGGATCGATGACAACAAGACATACTACGAGCTGGATGGTTCTATAAACAGAATGAGCTGGCTCGACTCCGGGACCATTGAGTTAAGAAAAACAGATGAAATAGTTACTATTAAATTTGCAGTAAGCTCCGTTGTTCAACTGTTCTTTCTCCTCATGGTACATATATCAGCCTTTGGTTATACATATCTTTCCAGTGAAGATGCAGGCCTGGGCTTGTGGGCCACGTTGCTTTCCTGTATACTCTACCCGCTTCTTTTCATACTCACGTACATAGGATTCAAATTAATGGAGCTCCGCATAAGCAACATAATACAGCTGACGGTAGCACCAAAAGATTATGAGTTAAGCAAAGAGCAACAACAGTGGGTAAACGATCCTGACCGATGTCCGGCATGCGGAGAACACAATGTCGGCAGCAAAGCAGTGTGTCCGGATTGCGGATTAACACTTCGGTAATATATACCTCATCACTTCCTGCAAAAACGAAAAAGGAGATCTGGCGATCTCCTTTTATCTGCATAGCTATATATACTTTATCTTCTGCGCAGGCTTGCTGGTTTTTGTTTTTTACCAACCCTTCCTCCTTCGGAGGAGTTCTCGTAGCTCATCTCTATATAATTCATGCCGTCTTCGAATAGTTCATCAATACTATATTCGGACGAACGAATAAAATCCTTGAGCTCATTATAACTGTTGATGGAGGCAAATTCATCAACGGTATAGTGAATGGGAAGTGCAAATTCTGCAAATTGAAATCCACTTAAAGATTGCGGAAGTTCCAGCTTCGGCACAATCTGATTTGTACCTTCAGGCAGAACGAAAGCCCACATTTGTTCTTCATCATATCCCAGAATAGCAGCCACGAAGTCAAAATCACCAACAGCACTGTAAGTTAATTTACCATTGCTATAATCGAACGTAACGTCATTCTCCAGGTATTTAACCTCGAACATTTTTTCAGTGTTTCCGCGGCTATAGAAAAATTCATCTGCTTCAAGTTCTATCTGTGAATAGTATGATGGGAATGCTGTTCCGGGATAATGATACTTAAGTTGTGACCCTGAAGAACCAAATGAGCCCAGTCTGAAAGCGTTCTCATAAACACCTGCTTCAGCAAATGCTCTTACCTCAACTTGTGCATAATAGGCATCGTCTGGCAATTTAACTGTTGTCTCCGTTACCGGTGTAGTTATCGTGTTCAGGTTGATTGTATAGCTCGCTCCGGTAGTGATATTTGTGAACAACCGGTATGTAGGAGTTTGAGTAGCCCATTCGTCCTGCTTCTCAACGTACAACAGACTGGGATTTTTACGCAACTTTACAACCTCACTCAGATGATATTCATCGGGAAATGCCTGGTCACCATTCGATTCAACGTAATAGGCATATCCGTTCGCGAGATTTGTAAAGTTTAGCGTGGCTTCACCTATAAATGTCTCATCTTCGTCATGTTCGAACGACAGCTTCCAGCTCTTGCCACGCTCTACCTGCGGAAACGTAATAATGCGACTGCGATCTGATTCAGTTCCAGTCCGAACCACTACTTCGGACAGAAAGAATTTCTCACCTTTAAATTCTGCATTCTTCAATGTATAGCTCTTGCCATTCTCATACTCTGTAGAAGCGATTACTTTTCCATTTTCATCTGAAAGAAATACAAAGCCACGCTCCTTATAGTCTTCCTCTGTTTCAAGCTGGTTGGCTGCAATGCTAAAGCTCACTAGCGTGTTACTGACAGCAACGGAAACCTGTTGTTCAGTTTTGTTTCCGGATTTATCGTAAGCCACAACTTTGATGGTATGCGTACCATCCTGTACCGTGTTGGAGTCCCATGTATATTGGAAAGGACTTCCTGTTAATGTAGTAACCAATGTACCGTCCACGTATATCTCTACTTTATCGAGATCATTCTCATCGGAATCCAACGATACGGCTACTGTACCATTTACAGCGGCATCATTGGTAAGGCCCTCGATCGTAACCTCAGGAGCTGTGGTATCCGGAGTGACATCGTCATCATCACCACCACACGAACTGAATAAAACAAGGGAAGCAAACAGTGCGAACACAACGCTGGTGCTGAGCACTTTTTTAAAGGGTAATAGCATTTTTTCGATAGTGTTAAAAATTTTGGGAATGTAAGTATACCCAAACCCAGGGTAATCATTTAGACAGTGGTATACATACAGACTAGGCAACGCATGGGGTATTGGCTTGTAATCAACAATGGTTGCAGGTTCATGAATGATTTCGCACGGAACATACATGACTAAATCGGACGTTCACCACGCTGAAAAAAGAAACAACGGATAGCCTATCCGTTTACACTACTGGTTTTCAATTCGTTACCTGAAAGCAAATACGATCACAGGGATGTCTTTATCCATGCATATCATACAACGGTACGCCTACTGTGCTTTTTGGCAATCTGGCCGGAACCTTTTTCCAAAAGCGGACACTGGTAAATATAGTCTGGAGATTATAGGAAAGCTTGTGATAACGTTCTCACGATGTTACGGGCAATCCTGTTTCCCGGGTCGAGCGTAGGGTTAAAGATAGTAACAGTCATTCCATCTACTTTACCTGTACGCACGAGGCGCTTAAGCAATTTACCTGTTTGCCGCCATGATAACCCGCCCTTCAATCTATAGTCTACCGCAGGATTTATAGTATCATTCAACACATCGGTATCGAAGTGTATCCACCAGCGCTTTGCGTTTGACTTCCTCATTATTGCCTGCATCCTTCGTATTACTTTATCCACTCCGTTGTTTCTTATAGTGGCGTAACTAAAGCAGTGCATGGGGGTTGATCGTATATCGTTGGATCGATAGCGTTGTGTTTCCTTCCAATCGCGCTGACCCACGTGAATTACATTCCCGATAGGTATATACGGCCGTTGTCCATATATATCCGTGAGTAGTGCCGGACCGTTACCGGTTACAATAGCCAGGTCCATATCAGCCACTTCACCAGATACAGATTGTGACGATGCATAGAAATCGGCATGCGCATCCATAAAGATGACTCCATAGTTATTGCGCATCGACCGCAGCCCGACACCCGCTCCGATCAACACACTGCAGTCACCGCCCAATACAAGAGCAAATCGTTTCTGCTGAATAGTTCGTTTTACTTCACGCGCCAGCGTAACTGAAAATTGCCGAAGTGCATTACTATTGAGACACTGCGTTACCGCATCACGGCCTGAACTATACAGATGATTGAGTGTTGGAATTGTTTTTACAGGATGATATACCTGCAACGCATCAACCAGTCCGCAAGCCAGAAGTGTGTCTGCAAGCATCTCAACACCGGAAGGCCGCAATCCTAAAATGGAAGGTGCTGTCAGTATCTCAATATCGTAACCATGGCGGGGCAATCGTGTTCGGTATGTATCGAGTTATAGCATATTAAAAAGCAGTGCCTGCGTTGCATAATTTGTAAATTCTTTTCCACGATTTTAACATCGTTATCGCGTCCCTATACGTATACATTCACGAGTCACGCAACAACGCACCATACCGTACAGAACCCCATACGGCATAATAGTTTACTATATCTTTATTTAAAGCAGTATAAATCTCTGCAAGCGTTCGCGCGGGTAATGAACACATAGTTTAACGGTTTTACGTATGAACACTTCACCCAAAAAAATTATAGTTGTAGGCGGTGGATTCGCCGGTCTCAACTTTATCAAACGCATGGCTAACGACATGCGCTTTCAAATCACTTTAGTTGATAACAACAACTACCATTTTTTTCCGCCACTGCTTTACCAGGTAGGAATGGCCTTCATCGAACCTTCGAACATCAGCTATCCTTTTCGTAAGATGTTCCAGAAGAAAAAGAACCTGCGCTTTCATTTAGGTTGTCTCATTCGGGTTAACTGGGAAGATAAAACCATCGAGACCGAAACCGATATACTTGCCTACGATTATCTCGTGCTGGCGCTTGGTACCGAAACAAATTACTTCGGAATGGAAAATGTGAAGAAGAATTCATGGGCGCTGAAGAGTATAAATGATGCTACAAACCTGCGCAACCATTTATTGCTTAATATGGAAAAAGCAGTAAAGACCGTAGAGTTGGCAGAGCGTAAAAAATTACTGAACATCGTAATTGCAGGTGGTGGTCCTACCGGAGTAGAAGTTGCCGGCATGCTCGCTGAAATGGCGCATAAGATTGGACCGGTAGAATACCCGGAGATACCCGGAGGAAATTTACCTATATATCTGATTGAAGCCGGTAAAGTATTACTCGGCCCCATGAGTACCAAGGCACAGCAGGAAGCTCACGAGGTATTACAGAAATTAGGCATCACCATCAAACTCAATACAGCTGTTAAAGACTATGTCGATGGAAAAGTAATGCTGAGCAATGGTGAAGTGATTCAGACCAATGCGTTGATCTGGACATCGGGTGTAATTGGTCGTGAGGTACGCGGACTGCCTCCTGAAAAATTAGGACGCGGACGCAGAATTCTTATCGATGAATACTGTCGTGTAAAAGATATAGAAGGTATATATGCGATTGGTGATATAGGACTGGCAACGCACGAAGCTAAATTTCCATCCGGACACCCGCAGTTGGCGCAGGTGGCGATACAACAGGGAAAATTACTCGCGGATAATTTTAAAAGACTATATGAGAATCGCGCTATGAAACCTTTCCAATATAATGACAAAGGAAGCATGGCGATTATAGCGAAGTATAAAGCCGTGGTAGATTTACCGAAAGCATTTGTAAAAGGATTTATAGCATGGATCATCTGGCTATTTATACACCTGATACCGATTGCCGGATTCAGGAATAAACTAAAGCTCACATTTAACTGGACCTGGTCGTTCCTCACCGATGACCCTACCCTGCGACTGATCATCAGACCTAAGCCTGAAGAGTTTGCACAGACCGATCATAAACCGAAGAATATATACCAGGAAAGTCTGGTAGAACGATGATACAAAAGCGACACATCACAATTTTAGAGAGCCTCCGGACCGGAGGCTTTTTTTATGCGCGGCATTGTGCTATATTTCAAAACTACTGCTGACAAACTCCGTATAAATACGTAGCTTCCAGCGAAAATATATAGTTCTTTTTCATTCGCGCATGTAAGGAACAACTTGCTTACAGTCGTTTTATTTACGCATAGCGATTGGCAAAACGCTCACAGAGCCTGCAATATTCGTCTGTCATAGTACATTCATACTAGTTGTCATAGTACTTTTTTACTATACCGCGCGCTGTAGTGTATTCCCTAAACTTTTTGATTTTTTGTTCCGGGGCTGCTATATACTTGAACTCTGAAACAGAGCATCACAAAATGATGACAAACAATAGCAACCTGGCACTTAAACCTAAATTTTAAATACTATGAGTTACAGACTGAGTCCAACAGTAGGCAAAGCAATTTCCAAAGATACCGCCATGCGCTGGATTAAAAATTACCACGAAAAGCATCCGCACAAAGATGGTATACGCGCGCGTTTCTTTGGATTGAATATAATAGATGAGATCTTGTCGCAGCACGAGTGCGTTGGCATTCGTATTTATTATGCGAGCAACGATGAAGGAGAAAAACAATTACTGCTGGTTGGAGCGCGTGAAGATGGAAGTAACATCTGGCCGGATGACGCTGAAGGCACTACACTGCTTTCCGCACAGGGACTGATCGCAGATGCATCGAGCCCGTGCCCTCCTTACTGTCCTACAAACTAATAATACTAAAAAAAGATCCTCTGTAAATGGACTTAGAAACATTTCGAATTTTGCGCGATATATCGGTATACTCTATACTGCTGCCGCTGGCAGTATTTATCTTCGCGCAAAACAGAAAAAAATTACCGGCAGGTGTATGGCTGCTCGGGGCACTTCTGCTGGCATCCGGGTTATCAGACTTGCTATGCCTCGTGCTCTATAAGCATTTTGGCATTAATCCCAACACCATTGTAAGTATATACCTCTGCATACAGTTTGCTTTGCTAAGCAGTATTTATAGTACTGCCTTCACTATACCTGTACATAAAAAGATTATATCTGCTATAGCCATACTGTTTATAGTTTTCGCTGCGATTAACCTGTTTTTTATTCAGGGCGTTACCGCCTTCAACACAAACCTGTTTACGATTTCCAGTATTGTATTTGTGCTGTATGCAATATTCTATTTCTACAGACTCATTCGCGAACTCCCGGAACCATTTATCGAGCGAATGCACATGTTCTGGATCAACACCGCTGTGTTTATATACTTCGGCATTAATCTTTTCCTCTTCGTTACGGTAGACCGGCTTATTCTGAAAGCCGACAATCAATTCCTTTTATCGTGGGGACTTCATAACGGCTCCAATGCTTTGAAGAATGTTATCTTCACCATCGCCTTGTATGTAGCTTCACTGGATAAGAAAATGCTGGACAATCTATAGCATGTTGCTTCAGCGAAAAAAGTAACATGCCCGTTTTTCTAAGAAATAATTGCTTCACAACGGTTGCCCTACTGGCCGGATGATTTAAGCGTGGAGGCGTTTAACGTTTTATTAATTCTATGTTAAAGGACAAATCCAGATTCTACACTTTACATTCTATAAGACCGTTGTAAAATCTATTGAAATCAATACAAATGTAAGCTTCGCGCGTGTTTGATACTGTCGAATAATAAGTGATTAAACATCTATTTCACAACTAACTGTTCTGCAAGCAAATACAACGTTATGGCTACCCGAAATTACAGGTCACACGTGGCACCGTTATGGAAACTGCTTCACTCCGGAGTGCTTCACCTGTTTATTGTCATTGCTGGTCGTGCATATTATGCTAAGATCATTCTTCGATACCGTTACAACATTTACTGCGAGTACTTTTATTTTCTAGGATAGAAATGCACATTTGCTGCACTCAAACCCTTTTAATCATTATGAGCAGTATAAGTTTATTTAAGCAACCGTATGTAGAAATTTATTTGAATAAATCGAATAATATTCTCGTAGCAAAGTGGATCGGCTTCCTCAAACCGGAAGATGTTCGCACGGGTTGTTCTTACATGACCAAGTATGTCAAAGAAAATGGCATCACTGGTCACCTGAGCGATCACCGCCAGTTGAAAGTACTTTCAAAAGAAGTTCAGGATTATCTGACCCGCCAGTGGTTTCCGGAAGTAGAGAAAGTTGGATTGCGCAAAGTAGGTGCTGTGGTTGCTGAAGATGTTTTTGCAGCGGCAACAGTTAACAAAGTGAATAAGGAAGGGCAAGTAGGAAACCTGAGCATTAACATGTTCAACTCCGAAACAGATTGTGTAAAGTGGATTCTTAGCTGAGAACACCATGCACCACGCTAGTCTTATAGTACAACAATGGCTTAAAAACAGCGAAAGCATTCTCGCACTCGATCCGCTGAACTTTGACGAGAAGCTTCCCGTGTTACACGAACTTAACCGCAAGGCCAACACGAACGAAATCATCCAGTTGCTATACCGGTCGCTTCCGGTACCCGATACACTGGATCGTTATTCGTACGAAGAATCTATCGCAGCCATGCGCGACCTCGGTATATTTATAGGTATACTGAAGAAACATGGTATAGAACCTGTTGCCGTAATTCCCGAGTTGGAATATGTACTGCTGGTGCTGATGGTGAAAACCGATTTACCACCACGCGATACATTGCTTCATTATACTGTGTGGAATCCGGATGGTGATCGCATGCGAACCTATACCGGGTTACGCGATGAACGAAGCCTCATTGAAAGTGTAAAGATCGCCATGCCGCAGTTGATGGAAGCGATTACACAAATGGAAGTACTTCACAACCGCGAACTCGATATTGAGTCGTTTGTACGGATTTGCAGCGAAGTACGCGAGAAGATGGAAGCTATGGTAAAAGGAATCGTTCACGCCAAGCGGAATGTATCGCCTGCTATATTTGCCAACGAACTCCGCTTCTATTATGATCCCATAAAGGTTGACTACAACAAGGACTACATCGGCCCGGGTGCCGTAGAGATGCCTATGTTTGTATTCGATCATTTACTATGGAGCTGCGACTCAACGGATGCAGAGTATACATCTTTCAAAGAAGGATACTTACCGTATAACCTGCATTTCATTCGCGATATATATAATCGTTTTAAGGGAAAGCCTTCTCTCCTTTCGGTGATTGAGCAAAATATACGCGAGCAGCCTTCAGCAGATAATTACCGGGCAGCGCAAGCCGTGCTCGACCTGTGTACGATACTAAAAAGTTTTCGTATGCCGCATAAGAAACTGGCGGAGGAAGCCTATGCACACAGCGAAGAACACAACCGCAACAAAGGCAGCGGTGGATACTCTACGGATATACTTCAACATATTCTGAAACTTCAAATTGAAAAAGTGGGAGCATTCCAGGAAAGTATTACGCGCGCGAAAGTAAGAGTCTAGCGATATTGTTCGCACTATAAATCGGCAAGCAAAAAATCCTCGGGCAGATGAGCCGGAGGATTTTTTATTGGTAACGGTATCGCTATACACTTATGGATTTTCCACCGGAGTATAGATGCCACGGTCGACAACAATATTCAATCGCTTTAACATTTCGGCAGCATCGAAGCCCTGCTTTCTATACTCGGCCTGCACTGCTTCTTTGGCTTTGGCAAGTGCTTCACTGCTTTCCCACAGGGCTACCGTTACGCAGATCAAATTGCCGTGTGCATCGGTGTACTCGTACGCTGCATCTTCAATAAAGCCGGGAAGATTTTTGATAAAACTTCGATTTATATTCATGCGCTCGTAGAACTCTTGCCGCGCAGCCGCAGGGACCAGGAACTTGTCGATAAAACTGACGCGATCTTTGGACTGTCTGCGTTGCAGCACGGCTATATCTGCAGGCAATACATCAAGCTGTTGCAAAAAGCTGAAACGATCCGTCTGGATCTGTGTTGCTGTTACTTTTCCATCCTTCAATTCATAGATGCCCATCCCGGTAACAGACACCGGGTTGCCCGTGGCCGGTATATTCTGAAACGGTCCTTGATGTGTTCCTGATATTCGCCAGCGGATCACAACACGATCACCCTCTCCAATCAGTTCTTCGACGTGCCATTGCGCATCCGGAAATGCTTTGATTACTCCCATTACTGGTCCCTGAAAACCCGCTGCACCTTTGGAGCCATCAACGCCACTATATGTTTCGGAAATAAGTTGCTGAAGCAAACCTATATTTCGCTTATTCAACGACTCTTCATAGATCTTGCGAACTACCTCTTTGTTATTCTGAATAGAAGACATGCCATTTTGAATTTTAGTTTTCTGATTGTGATTTGTTTCTCCCTGTGCTGCACACAGCACGGAGGTTAGCAGGAAAGCCGCCACCAGGCACAGCCCTGCTTTCAGTTTATTGTCAGCGTTCATCTCTCTGTTATTTTTTATCAAACTTACCGGGCAGCGAAAACGCAGAATTGTAAAAAATCATTGATTTGACGGATGCCGAAAAAGCGGAAGGACAATCACATACAACAGCACTCCATTAAATGAAAAAATCCTCCGGCTATTTACCAGAGGATTCTATATTGATGATGTATAGCTGCGGTGCTATACTTTTTTTATCCACCACAAACCTGACCCTGCCAGAATCTCATACAACCTGCCATTTACTTTGCGAAACGTTCGCTCAATACGCCACGTTCCATGAAAGATGTTATCCTTCCACAGCATACCAGTATAAAAAATTTCAGGATGTGCTTCATCGCCTACGAAGAGATTGCCGCCTTCATCATAACCAAATGTTTTCGGATACAGCTTCACGAAGAATAACTCGTTGTCTTTAATCAACCCGTATACATTGGCGGGCATGGTAATGTTGCTGACAGCGGAATCGTCCTGCCAAACACCTTCCAGTCCACCGCTCATTCCCATCACACCGGATTGTCTGATACTTAAGGTAAAAGGTATAGTAACTTGCTGAAACGGAACTTTACAGTATTCATCATAAACATATTCTCCCTGCCATATTCCTTCTATCATGATCGCTGGTTTGTTTAGCTTGTGCTAAGGTAACAGTATATCTGATAAACGTCTACTGATGATTAAACATTCATAGTTATACACATTCCATACAACAATGAAAGTATACCCTATATCGCAGGTATACTATTTTACAAACGCAACGTCACCGTGTATTATAGCGATGCACTACCCAGGCATGATGAAAAGCCAATTACCAATACAATACCTGCACTCAGCAGAAATGCTTTTGCCTTCGGATTCTTCTGAATAAAAAGGATTATAGCTACAAATATGCTGACGGCTACATGAATCCCTACAGCAAACGCAGAAAACACCAATACAGCAAGTTGACGTTCCTGCCCCAATGACGTAACATTGATCAGGATCATGTACAACAACATGACAAGTAAATTAATACCTACAATTTTCCCGATGTCATTCATAAGTTATAGTACTTCTTGGCGAAGCGTTTTCAGTTTCTCTTTAAACTCGGGTCTATAAAACAAATTCATGGTTTCGAATGGTATTATTTTACCCGATGTATCAACAATATGAACACATGACTTTTTGATGGCACGCACATCAAAGTCATACGCATCCATAAAATTCATGATAATTACTCTGAACAGGTTATTATACGAAAACTCAGGCGCTATAATATCAGGAAGACAACAGAGTAAATGGTGAAAATCATTTTCAAGTGAATCGATGGAATTAGCGGTGCTGAACATTTTCATCACATGACTATGCAGCTTCTCATCCTGTTCGTATACAATGGTGTTGCGCGAATTATTGAGCAGGAATTCCGGATCAATCAGTCGTGTGAGACCGTGTACACCAGCATCTGTCTTCAGTGCGTAGCCCATTACCAGTGCGTCCGGATTGCACGGCACAGGTATAAGATCATTGGATTGAAACACCGTAGTCTGCTCAAGTATTTTTCTTCTGATCTCGGTATTCGTTAAGCGGTTTACAGCCGGGTCAAAATGCTCCAGCCTTCCGCTCGCTTGTGTTGGCTGAAACGTAACGCCTCTTACACAACGTTGCTGCAAAGCATAATCTATTGTCTTGCCGATTTCGTGATCATTCAACCCTTTCTGTAGTGTTACCACCAATGTAGTCGACAGGTTCAATGCGTTTAACGTTGCTATAGCTTTCTCGCGAACGGCCCGCATATCTTTACCGCGCAGTTGTTGCAAGGCGTGTTCTTCAAAAGAATCGAATTGCAGGTATATTTCAAAGTCAGGCATATAGGAGGCAAGCCGTTCGGCAAATGCAGGATCAGACGCTATACGAATCCCGTTGGTATTTACCATCAGGTGTTTGATCGGTCGTGCCTTGGCCATATCCAGTATCGTAAAGAAGTCCGGGTGTATAGTAGGTTCTCCGCCACTGATCTGCACAACATCCGGTTCACCTTCACTCTTCACGATCGCATCCAGCATAAATGCAATCTCCTCCAGCGTGCGATGCCTGCCATGTGTAGGTGACGAACTCGCATAGCACGTAGGACAGGTAAGATTACATCGATCTGTTATTTCAATAAGTGTGAGACACGAATGCTGCTCATGATCCGGACATATACCACAATCATACGGACAGCCAAAATGCGTTGCCGTATGCGGACGCAATGGATACTCAGATGCTTTGTTATAATTTCGTATCTGTTTGTAGTACTGAATGTCATCTGCGATTAATACTTTTTGAGAGCCGTGCTCGCGGCATCGCTTGGTCAGAAATACTTTATCATCTTCGAAGATAATCTTGGCATCGATCTGCCGATGACACACCGTACAAAGGCTAACGGTATAATCGTAGTAAATATAGTTTCGGTTATTGTTCATGCACAGCAAGTTTTCCGGGGTTATAGAATAAAAGTGTAAGGGTGCGATAGTAATATACCAGTCCGGCAACGCAAGCCAGTTGTATCGTTGTGAACGACCATACCAGCGGGTGAACGGGTTTTATAAATTCAAGTACAAAACGGAATGCGAGGTACGCAATCATAAATAATTTAAACCGCACGCCCATACCCAGGCGGGTATATTTCTCCAGGTTATATAGCGAAACCCAGAGCAGCACCAGGAAAACAACCTCGTATAATGCAACGGGATGACGTAATATACCATCCCCCAAATCCATAGCCCAGGGAAGTGAAGATGCGACTCCAAACGTAGGCTCATATATACCGGCCGAGAAGCATCCTATACGACCAATGATCATCGCCAGCAAAAGCGGGTATGTAAACAGATCGCCAGATGACGATTTCTCGTTCAGAAAGAACTTGGTGATCTCCACAAAGAGTAAACCACCCAACAAGCCCCCCACAATAGTTTTGTTCGCATAGAAATATAGCCACGGATTTTCAGCTCGTGCCCATGCCTGCGGATCTTCCAGCGAACCGAGCACACGCGAAAAAATGAAAGCTCCGAATGCAGCACCGAAAATGATCCAGATGCGATTCGATTCAGGAATCGGATCCGACTGTTTACGTTTCAGAAATAGGAAATACCGGAAGCCGACAATAAAGGCCAACGTTTCCAACACAAAATGGGCACTGAGACGAACATGGCCCAATCCGATTTCTACAGGGTACTTCATGAAAGGTGGAGATGAGTACGGGTTGTTGCTATTCTCAATATATACAGAATAGCTGAAAGTTGTACTATATTTTAGAATACAGAATCAAGGAGTAAGAAGTAAGTAGGTGTTGGTTTGGGGTCAGGCCCGACAGCCCCGGCACTCACGCACTCTTCTAAATACAACATCATTTGGCACAAACTTACTTCTTACTTCTTACTTCTTACTTCTTACTTCTTACTTCTTACTTCTTACT
>CBIHOZ010000019.1:0-63597 GCA_966211525.1 uncultured Chitinophaga sp.
CGGTTGAACAGCAAAGTAGGGGGAAGTATATTTCTCTTTACGAAAGATAAACGCTGTATCGGCCGCATCCATGACCGGAGTCATGTAGTTGCCTTGCATTGTAAACAGGCGATACCGTTGCGCTCCCGGCACCTTATTCCATTGCAGCATTACTTCGTCAGTACAATTATACCCCACCTGCACCTGCATTGCCGGGGCAATGGTAAAGGTATCAGACACTATATATATACCATTCACTTGCATACGCGCCACAGCCGTGTGCAAACCGGCAGGAGGTATCCAGGTAAGAAATCCGTTGCCCAGAGCAACATCTTCCGCAATCAGTTCATACACACCTCCATCAACACTTACCTCCAGCATGCCCGTATGATTGAAGGTGTTGTTCCAACGCAAGTATGCGGGTTGTGCTGCTTCAAGCTCAACAGACCTGGTCGGGTATGTCCATTGAAATATATCAGCCGAGTCAAGCCAATATGCAACGTGAAAATTTTGAATGTCAGTTGCAAGTGAACCGGCCGTTACTACGAGTTCATAAGTACCTGATGCAGGGTTGTCAACAGTGATATACTCTACGGTGTTTAAATGGTCGTCCTTGCGAACTGCGGGCAACGCAAGCGAATCAACATTGGGATAATGATTCAACACCCAGGGTTTCCATTCACTGTTATTATGGACAAGCGTACTGTTCAAGTCATTCACAAGTGCTGTCGCATCACCGGCCGCTGCCGCGGGATCATTCCACGTTAATGCGACCTTCAATGTTTTTATACCAGTCGGGACATGGATTGTTATTTTCCGCTCGTCATCACTGCCAATAGACGCATTGATAAATGAGGAAGCTTTTACCAGTTGTACGGCTTTATAGGCATCAACCGCACCATATCCGGAGATGAAGTCTATTCCTTTCTTACCTATATCTTCCGATGAAGCAATGAGTATAGCTTTAACGAGTGCAGCATCCGGCAATTGTTGATACTGCTCTTTATATACCTGTTGCACCAGTAACGAAATTCCCGACACCATCGCGGCCGCATCGGACGTACCTTCCGAGCCGAATGCCGTGAGCTCGGGTTTTACGCGACCATCGTATGCCGGACCGCTCGAATTCAATGTACTGATGGTGCCCTCTTTATCGGCAGCCGTTACCGTGAGTATATTTTTTGCCATCTTCATGTTTCCGCTCAGGTTCGCATAACCAGCTATACCGGCATAGGTGCCGGATGTGCTGACAGTAGTTCCGGAATTACCGGCAGAGAAAAAATATAGCATATTTGGATAGCTGTTGGCGCTAACATCGTATGCACGGGCTTCGGCTCCATATATATTATTGACACTTACCCCATAGGAATGATTTTGTACCCACACATTTTGCGATGTCAACGCGGCAGCATCGTCCGGAAATAAATTATTATAGGAGGATGACATCACCTTGCTTTTCCAGGCTACACCTTTTGATTGAGGCATCGTGTTACCGCCCCCCGCAATAATGGTTGCCATCTGTCCCGCGTGTAGTGACTGTTCAGTGTCTGCCAGCGGTGAATAAATATACCGGCCGGCAAGATCTATATCCGTTGTATCAAACGATCTTTCCTTTACGCAGACATGCATTCCGTCACCACTCAATTCCGGGTATATATCATGTACCATATTTACCCTGTTTACACTCCGATCTTGAAAACTGTTTGCTGTTTCATCCTGAATCACGTGAGTATATTTATCCACAAAGGTTACAGCATCGCAATCAATCAACGCATCAAGTGAATCTATAGTCTTCAATATCTTCACAACAAATGTTTGCGATGCTTCATGTTCGTGCTGTATAGCACACAAATCCGAATGCGCAGTTAACCACTGTTTAAACGCATATATATCCGCCACCTGAATAGTATATATTGACTGGCTGGATCCGCTTTGAAGCAATGCTGGCGCTATTTTCCAGCGATTATCAATTGTATCGGCAGCCTGCAATCGTTTCTGAGCTTGCTGATCTCCCTGAACTATACATAGATAATCACCTGACGGTAACGCCTTTGCATACCGGATCGCATTCTTCCGCAACAACACATTAACTTCTTCGCGGGATGAAACAACTATATATTTGGACGACTGACTATATATATTGAACGATATCAACAGAAAGAGTATACCGAGATAAATACGCATAATTATATACTATATATATACCGGATTAATCCGGTATCAGGCTATAAATCCATTTAAAAACTTGTGAAGTTAGTTCTAAATAACTTACTTGTTCACATAAAATTAACCATTACCTAAATTTAAAAACTTATGAAAAAGATGTACGCATCATGCTGCGTGGCAATGCTATTTGCCGCCCTTTCCTGTAGTGAACAGGAAGCAGCTAAGTCCAACGAAGTGTCACCTGATGTTGTAGCAAAATTGAATGCTGCAGGTTTCGACACGAGCCAGGGTTTATCCCGCTACAAAAACGGTTACATGGTAGAGTACGATGTATTTCTTACAGACCATGACATTGACGAACTGGCGGCACCGGTAAGTATTTCTTCAGAAGCGGAAGAAGAACACTATCGCACTACAAACATTGTTACCAGTACACCACGCACTATATATGTATATATGGATCCAGGTTTCGGATCTTATATGCAGAACGCATTCAACACAGCGTTGAGCCGCTATAACGCGTTGGGACTTACACTAACCTTCCAGGCTACAACAAATGCCGCTGCAGCTGATATCCAGATTCTGTCTTTCTACGAAGCGAGCAACACGCTTGGTTTCAGCGCAGGATTCCCTTCCAGCAGTGGTGATCCGGCAAGTCCTATACAATTGAATACGTACTACTATAACAATTCTTCACAACGTGGCGATGCTGCTACAGTAATAGCACACGAGATTGGACACGCAATCGGTTTCCGTCACACCGACTATATGAGACGCAGATATAGCTGCGGCACTGGTGGCACCGAAGGTACTGCGGGTGTAGGTGCTGTTTACATCAACGGAACTCCTACGGGTCCATCTGCAAACTCCTGGATGCTGGCATGCTCAAGCGGAGGTGATCGTCCGTTTACATCAGCTGACCAGACTGCTTTAACGACTTTATACTAGGTTAATAATGTTTTAGACGGGTCACGGTCTCGCAAGAGATCGTGACTTTTCTGATATATACCCTTTTCATTTCCGGCCCGTCAACGCCTGCGGTATGCGCAGGTCATATTTCATTGGGTACACGCTACCCTGGCATTCTTTTTATTCGTTCATTACAGCCAAAAATGCTTTAAAACATCAGCTTTTTGAATGGATTCTTCGAAAGAATTACGTTTCGCTAATGGATTTTAGAATATTTGATGTATTTTTGGACTGAAAAACGGATAGAGTCTAAAATTTCAAATGAGTCAGACCCTCCATATGACAAAGGACGAGGCCATTCGTACGGAAGTATTGAAGGCCGCCCGTGCACTCTTTCAACGTTTTGGCTTATTCAAAACCACCATGGAAGATATAGCCAAAGCTGCCGGTAAGGGTAAAAGCACACTTTATTATTACTATGCCAGCAAAGACGAAATCTTTGACGCAGTAATACGCGAAGATATGGAGGAAGTTATGATGGTCGTAAATATCGCTGTGGAAAAAGCTACCACAGCTGAGGAAAAGCTCAAGGCATTTACGTCCCATCGCATCAAATTGCTCACACAGAAAGCAGCACTCTATAGCATTGTATTCGGGGAGATTTCTGAAAATCCGAATCTGATAAAAAAATTAAAGAAGAGCTACGAAGCCCGCGAACTGGAAGGATTGAAAGCTATACTTTCGTACGGCATCGAGACAAAAGAATTCAAGAAAATTGAAGACGGTGACCTGGACGACCTTGCCTACGTAATGCTCTGTGCTTTCAGAGGAATAGAAATGGGACTGTTCGAAGACAACCGTATTAAAAAGATAGGCGACCGCCTAGAGATTATTCTTGATCTTTTAGCGAACGGATTTAAAAACTAATATTTTTTTTATCCGTATTTAGACTATAAAACGGTTTTAGTCGAACATTGTGTTAAATTAAAAATCACTGGCAGAACGTTAATGCCAGCATTAAGGTGAAGCCCGGAGTATACTTCATTGCATGAACTATTGAAGTATATATACCGTGTTTCAAAAAAATACAATACATGCTGTGTTAAGTACTGAATGCAATACCCCATAGTCATTCGGCAGCGATGAGCAAAAGGAAAGCTATACATGGCTTCACTGGTGTGCTCACGCATTATAAAAATTAGTATCGACCGTCTTGGAATCAACAGCCGCATACCTTAACCACAGGGCTATGTTGGTACTGATATAATCATGCGCTATAGCTATCGCCAGCTTTTCCATGACCTAAGACTGGTTACAGAACTAAAAAAAATATTTACTATAAATGACACTTTTTCAATACGGTCGTGGTTAAGATACGGCACCGGCGAAGAAGTAAAACTTAATCGCATACTGTTCCTTGAAGCGTGCTATACTTTAGTATACCACGTAACAAAAAAGTAAGTGTCTGTAACTATATTTTATAACTATATATCTGAAATGGTGAGTGAAGTTGATTAGCGGTATACCGGTTGCAGCTGATGTGGGGTATGTCACTGCAGCCGGTGATACTTGTATACAGAGAGAAGAGGCCTCCTGAAATAATAATACCATATATACGTCTAAGCATGATAAAACACTATGAGAAATTTATACTATTACCAAAACCTTCACAGGATAAAAGACATCCTGTATCAATACGGAATCCCCGCTACGCGCGTTAAGCCGCAAGCCGATCTTGCACACGATTTAGGATTACGCAGTCCTGAAAAACTATCGCTCATTCTTGATATTGAAGATGCGTTACATACCGATGTTCTGTTTGATGATCCGGATGAATTGAAAACGGTTCACGATATACTATATAATCTTGAACTTAAACAGACTGTATGGGCTGAGTCGTAGTTGCCATGCGTATACTTCTACTTATGTTCATGGCGCTCTCGGTGAACGCTCTGGCACAAACACAGCCGGTGCACATGCTCAGGCTTTACGAAGACAATGATCTGTTTACACTTCGCGGCTCCGACCGCGGCTATACCAACGGAACACGCATTGATGTTTTCTACCGAAGACAAAAACCAATTAAATCTGTTTTTAACAACCTGCTGCTAAAGGCTGGCGATAGTAGCATTAACACCTATAGCTGGGGTGCCATGCACATGATGTATACTCCGGCAGATATATCCGCTCAGAAGCCTGACCCGGTAGATTATCCGTACTCAGGCGCTATGTTTGTATCGCATGCTTTACATTCATCCAACCCGAAGCGCAGATATCTTGTTCATACCGAATGGATAATTGGAGTAATGGGTAAATATGCCTATGGTGAGCAACTGCAAACCTATGTTCACAAGCTTACGAAAAGTCCTGAACCCATGGGATGGGATCATCAGTTGTCGCCTGCCCTGTTGGTAAATCTGAATGTGACGTTCGAAAAATCCGTATTGCAGCGAAGATACTTTGAAGCCTTGTATGGGAGTAATGTATCACTCGGAACACTGCGTGATGGTGTTAAATTTTATACAACGTTACGGCTGGGCAAAATGGCTCCTTACTTTTCCGGGTTCATTGAGCAGTATGCTGCATACAACAATAAGCAACGGCTAAAATCGTATTTTATACTGCGACCTGCTTTTGATATCGTGCTGCACAACACGTTGATCGAAGGGAATGTTTTCAAGCGTGGTATATTTACGAGCGATAGTAACGAACAGCATGCGCCTGCTCCTGCCCCGGTGGTTAACCGCTTCCTTGCATCTGCCGACATCGGTTGGGTTATATCGTTTGAGTCTTTAAGCGCCTCATTTACCTACAAACTTTCATCGCCCGATATCAAAGAAGAATCGCCTCATGCGATTGGTAATATTTCCTTAACCTTAATTTTGTAAACCTAATTGGCGGAATTCCGTAGACGAGTACTATCACCCAAATTACATTATGTGGCGGAGATTTGTGAGAAGATTAAGCATTTATACCCTTATCATTTTAATTGTCAGCGGCTGCTCGCTATTCGAGTATCATCCATACGAAGTAATGGTACCGGATGACGAACAAAATCTGAACGCAGCGGCTATTGACGCTATACAAACGCGTGTAGCAGCTAAAGATACCATGACATTGATACTCATGGGTGACACGCAACGCTTCTATGACGATGTGGACGCATTCGTTTCAAGCGCTAACCAGCACTCTGCCGACTTTGTAATACTCAATGGCGATATTACTGACTTTGGTATAAATGATGAGTTTCACTGGGTACATAGCATCATGAAAAAACTGAACAAGCCTTATCTCGCTGTAATTGGCAATCATGATCTGTCGGGCAACGGAGAACTTGTATTTGAGAAAATGTATGGCCCACTGAATTATTCCTTCATCAAAAATGATTTCAAATTCATTTTTCTTAACACGAATTCACGAGAGTATAATTTTAACGGTCATGTGCCTGATACAACATGGCTGAAAAACGAGCTGGCAGCAGATGGCTTCAAACACGCTGTTGTTTCCTCGCATGTACCGCCGTTCGATAGTGATTTTGATCCTGCTATGGAACATGCGTATGCACGTATACTGGCAGCATCAAACAAAGTTGCAGTGTCGCTGCACGGCCATACGCATAAGTATTCAAACACGCAGCCGTATGATGATGGTATACAATATATCGTGTCCACCAGCATGAATGAGCGCATGTACCTGATCCTGAAATTGTGGGAAGATAAATATAGTGTGGAAGAGATATACTACTGACATGACCCGATTTTACTTTGTTCTGCTCGTCATACTTTACACACTTCCTGCAACACTTGCTGCACAAGACAGTGTTTCGTTAAAACGCCATCACAAATGGTATATACCCGATTCATTTGTTCTGCAATATGCCGGGAGTATAGGTTTCCTGTCAGCCGGTGGCGGCTATGACATCTTCCATAAGAAAGCGAGTGTAGATTTATTGTTTGGCTATTTACCCGGCACCATTGGTGGTCATGATCTTGAAACGATAACGCTCAAGTTCACCGCATCGCCCTGGAAGATTCGCGCAGGTAAAACAACAATCTATCCTTTTTCAACCGGAACTTATTTTACGTATACAATGGGAGGACGGTATAGTTCTGATTTACCTTCCTGGTACCCGGACGGTTATTACTGGTGGAGCGAAGCCGTACGTGCTAATATTTTTATAGGAGGAAAAGTACGACACAAAATTCACGATTCAGTTTGGGAAGGATATTATGAGATTGGAACGAACGAGCTAAAGCTGGTCAGCTATGCGCAGAACACGGGGTATCTTACCGTGTGGGGTATACTTCATGCCGGTGTTGGTATTCGCTTCTATCTCAACCCTTGATATACTACGAGTATATATACCAGGCTACGATATAGTCTTGCGATAGCGCTCGATCATCGCGATATACTTCTTGTTTTGCATCAACCAATGGTACCCCGCTATTCCAACCGCTGCGGTAGCTATACCGGCCAGTACATCCAGCACGTAATGGTGACTGGTGTATACAGCTGCAAACCAGATACCGACTGTAATGATAACAAAGATGATGTTAGCCCAGCCTAACCGGCTCTTAAACCCGATATACGTTACAATAAGCGGATAAGCAGAGTGCAGCGAAGGCATCGCTGCAAACACGTTGGAACCTTTTGCATAGAGCGATGTAAACAGATTTATACCGAAGAACTGATCGAAACGAACAAGCCCTGCAGTGTTGCCGGGTGTTGCCGCTATAAAATCAAAACCAAATTTCTGAACGTACCAAGGTGGCGCTGCCGGATAAAGATAGTATACCACAAAGCCAATCAGGTTAACGAACAGAAACGTAAGTGAAAACTCCAGGAACCTCGCTTTGTCTTTGAAAAACAGGTATGCCGCAAAAGCGAGCGGTACCGGAATCCAGCACAGGTAAAATATACCCGTCATAACATCGATGAAGGTATAGCTGTGTTGAAGCCAGAATTCGTTGGGTGTAAGTATAGATGTACCTTGTGCAATACCGAATATACTTTTCTCCAGGTCGTATAAACTTTTAATGTGTACCGGATTGAACGTATAGTTCGGGAACGCTTTCATGTAATCGTAGATAATCCAGTAAACTATAAATATTGAAAAGCCGAGGATGAATTTGCGTGTGAAGGACGATGCGAGGTAACACACACTGAATATACCTGCCAATACGAGTTGATCTGTTTTATAACCGATCAGCAGCCAAGATAACAAAAGATATATAGCAGACACCATGCTGGCTACAAGTACGTGCCTCAGGGTAAAGTTAAACACAGGCAGGTCGAGGTATTTCGTATTATTTCTCAAAGTCAGATCTGAATATTTTGTCCCATAGTGCTGAGCTTACACCATAACCACGGTCCGGATCGGAATAGTGATGCTGCATGTGATGCTGCTTTATTTTCTTCATGATGGGGTTCTTGAAATTCAGGTGATGCATGGCATAGTGCGATATGTCATATACCAGGTATCCGAGTATAAAGGCTGCAAAAAATCCATTCAGGTATTCAAACGGAAGAAGCCATTGAAACAGAAAATAGAAAGCAGTAGCCAACGGTATACTTACTGACGGAGGCATTACCAGGCGCAGGCGATCGTTGGGATAATCATGGTGTACTCCGTGGAAGATGAAGTGCAGACGAAGTCCCCAGGGCGATTTGGGCACGAAGTGAAATATAAAGCGATGCAGTACATATTCAGTCAATGTCCAGATGAACAAACCACCTGCAAAGCTCGCGATAAAGGTTAGTATATTATTATGTGCTACTGTAAACGCACGCCATGAGAAGTAGAGAACGACCGGAGTAAATATAAAGATGGGCACGGAGACACGTACTTACGACAAAGCCTCCATCCAATCTCTATTCAACATGCCAGTTGACTCCTGCGAAATGGAAACAAAATTCTTTTTCATAGCACTCATGGTTTAAACCGTTCAACAATTTCAACACCCGTGTCCGGATCTACACCTTTTACTTCTGCACAAACTACGTTGGGCAACCAAAACGATCCGCCTTCAATCTGTAAAAAAACGCGCGACACTTCGATCTTCTTTTTATTGATCACGGCATGAATATGATAGCGGTTGTCTCGTGAAGATTTGGTGAGGTAAAACGGAAGTTTCTTATAGGACACAAACCGTAATTCATATTTACCGTTTCCAAGATCTTCTGTCTTCAAGCCATACGCGTAGTTGCGCTGTATAAACGATAGCTCTTCCTTCTGTCCTTCTTCCTGGTAGCGGATCCAATACGGATGTACCGGGTTGTCTGTATCAAGCTGATCTTTCTTTTCGAAATTCAGCGTATACATAATTGTATTGGTATTCGGTGTACGTTGTATATAGAAGAGCGTATTCTGATCGACCGGCGGAACAGGGAATTTCTCCTGGCCCGTGCAGGTGCATGTTTCTTCCGGTGCTGCCGGTGTTAATGACATAGCACCGACAAAAAACAGACTGATCAAAAAATCCATCATGTCTTATTTGTTTTCTTTCAATTCCAGTGAGCGCTTCGCATCACGCAGCCTGTTGATAGCCGTAATGTTTGTAAGAATCGCCATCACCGTTAATGGTATCGTAAATATTGATATCGTTTCGAATACCTGAAATGGAATACCCGGTATATATAGTTTATAGTTTCCTCCCAGTATACTCGCAGTTATACCGCATGCAATGGCAGTTACACCTACCGTTACAACGCGTTCCGGACGCTGCATCAGTCCTCCTTTACATTCAATGCCTAAACCTTCTGCACGGGCCCGCACATAACTTACCATCATGGAGCCGATCAGTGCTATGAAGGCAAACAATGAACTCAGAAAGTAATGGTGACCGATCAGGTAATAACAAATGCCCAGGAACATGATAAGCTCGCTATAGCGGTCGAGCACCGAGTCGTACAACGCTCCGAATGTAGAGCTCATGTTTCCCAAACGCGCAACCTGTCCATCGAGCATATCGAACAATCCTGCAAACAAGATCAGTCCCCCTGCCCAGCCAACATACGATAAGTCTCCGCGGTTCCCTTCCTCCGCTCCTATTATGAAAATAACCGCTACGCCTATATTTAATATTAGACCCGTAGTCGTTACTGCGTTCGGTGTAAAACCAATCCTGATCAAAAACTTTACAAACGGATTGATGACTTTGTAAATGAGTTGTTGCAAAACAACCCGGATCGGTTTTGATTCCATACCTGTATTCTTGAGAGACTTCTGTGCTATATCATCCATAAACTAAAAATCAAATTTAAATCTTCCGCGTATTCCCCACTTGGCCACTTCGGGATGATCGTAATATGATAATCGTTTCACGAGGTCGAAGCGCAGCAATTTGAAAATGTTTGCTATACCTATACTCGCTTCCATATACGGCTCTCTGCGCAGCGAATAAGTTGTAGCCACTCCCTCGCTGTTTACCGGGAACAGGAATTGAGATGTATTGTATTGCGGGTTATTTTCATTGCGTATACTTCCGTACAATACTTTAAAGGTTGCTACCTCGCGCCACTTCAGCTTCTTGAGCAACGGTATCTTGTTAAAGATAAATCCGTTGAAGTAGTGATCGAAATTAACACTTACATATTTATCGCTTACAAACTCGAGGAAGTTCATGAGGTTGTATGACTGCAACTGGTATGAATACGTTTGGTTGGCGCGGTGTATAGCCAATAACGGAAACGGTACTTTACCAAATATATACCCACCCTCCGCTACAATGTCGGTATAGCCGAACTGTGAAAGGTATACGCGCTTGTATACGTTCAACGCTACGTTCTGGTAATTATACTGACTGTTGAATAATCCTTTTACGCCACCGATGAAACGCAACGTAAATATAGGATGGCGGTTCGGAATCGGTATACGATAGGATTTACCCTGGTAGAACTGCTCGGCCGGTGCCCAGCGTAACTCCAGTGAAAGTTCAGTAGTTGTGAGCTCCTGTATATCGCGTGTTGTCTCACCATCGCGCACCTGGTAGTAGAGTCCACCGGCAGGTGCCTGTTTCCAGTTTTTGAAACCTAACCGATACGAGAAGTGACTGTCAAATTCATTCAGATAATCTACTGTCCAGATGTCGTTGTACAACCACTTGTCATTTACACCGCGTTTGAATGAAAGCAGGAAGTTATCTTCTTGCACGAACTGAAGTTCCTGTCCGGGAATTTTTGTATCACGCTGAAAGCTCACCCGTAGTGATTTTACCGGGAATTGCCAAATAGATTTACCGGTGAAAGAATACGTAGCACCTAAATAATATTTCCACTTCTCATCTTTAAAACCATAGGCACCGTAGGTTTCGAGATATAGTCTCTCACTGAAACGGGTTGTTGTTCTTCCGCCTACACGAAGCCTGAAACCTTCAACCGGGTTAAAGCTGTAGAATGTGTTTACCGGTCCTAATTCCCACCAGCCAAAGCTTTTATATCCTGCCAGCAGCAGCGTAGCAATATCCATCGTACGTCTGAATGATGGCATCTTTTGCAGACTGTCTATATTCTGGTATACTTTGGATTCCGCATGTGATAGTGAATCGTGGCGATGTTCCAGCCAGTACGCTTCACTGGTTTGCGGATCAAGTATAGATGCCGCTGCACCTTCTTCTGCTTCGTAGAAACTATCCTGGCGTGCGCGGTTTGTAGTAAAGTTTTTATACGATACGAGGCGTTCTCCATATATACCTCCTCTGTCTTTGGACAAGCCGAAGTCTGCACGCATTTTACTTTTCGCTACGTGGTAACGGTTATCTTCGCCTTTTTCAAAGTCCTGTTGTATATATAGCTCGCGAACCCAATTCAGGTTAATATTTTTGTTTACCGTCATGTCCACTTTCTGCACTGCATAATTGCTGTCGAGTGTAACATATAGTTTTCCCTGGAACAGAAAGTCGCCTGCATTGCGCGGCACAAAAACGAGCTCAACCAGTTTGGGTGTTACGTCTTTCAACGTATCGGTTATATAGAATTTATAGAATGTAGGGGCCGCATCCGCTATAGGACTCAGAAACTGGTTGGTAAGTATGGTAATGTTATTATCATATATATCGATATCGTTATACAGGTAGTTGAGGTATGTGCTCAATCCCTGGTTATCGACATAGTCGTCAAAGCTAACTTTCTGATGCGCCTTCTTGATTGTCTTTTTCTTCTCAGGAGATTTGCGATAGTATTGATCGTTGATCGTCTCCTGCAGGTATATCGGCAGCAATGCTTTGCCTTCAATGGAAGTGGTGTCTACATTATCGAACAGCCATTTATACTTCCGGAATAATTTTCGCTCTTTAAATTTATCAGAAACATTGCTCAGTGACATTTGTAGTTTCTCGTATTCTTCATACTCTACAAACTGGTAGTTCTCCATGCGATTCTGTTTTTTGCGATCAATCATTTCGCGCACCAGGTCTACCGCCGGGTTGTTCTTGTTTCTGTACTTTTCTTTTCTGTTATCAACCGTAACTTCTACTTCGTTCAGTACCGTTGCTTCCGGCTCAAGTCGTATGTTGATCTCGTTTGTCTCACCGGGCTTGATGTTCCGGGTTATAGTTTTATATCCGATAAAAGAGAATTGCACCTGCGTGTACTGCTCGGGTGAGCTAATTCTATATTTACCTTCGGTATCGGAAACAGAACCTGTTGATGTTCCTGCAAAGATCACGTTTACGAATGGCAGCGGGTCTTTCGTTTCTTTATCGATGATTGTTCCGGTAACAACAGTTTGTGCGTGAAGTACCGTTGCGGCAAGCACAAAAAGTATACTGAGGATCAACCGTTCCCTCCGCTCTATCGCTACCATCATTATCGTGTGTTGAACCAGGTTCATTTAAATACAAAATATTTTTGCAAGGGATACGTGTAAACTATACTTGCCAGCACAGAAGAAGTTACCTTCGATACCAGGTAGTTGATTTTGAGATAGTCGGCAAAGAGATATACCAGGAAGGTTGTCAGGAATACATATCCGCACCATACCAACGCATATCGAAACACCTGGTGGCCGATGTTTTTTTGTGAATTGAATACCCACCCTCTTCCCACTGTAAAATGTGTTATTGCACCGGCAGCATTGCCGGTTACACTGGCAACCGTATAGCGCAACGAAAGGACTTCGACACAAAAGACCATAACCAGAGTGTCTACCACCCAGGCCAAGAATGATGCGCCCTGCGCTTTTATGAACGTTTGCATAAGCTTATAGCTACAGCGTAAATCTTATCAGCAATTGCATAACGATGTTCGTATATATACCGGCCGCTACATCGTCCAGCATCACGCCCCATCCTCCGGAAACAACTTCGAGCTTCCGGATATATAGTGGTTTCAGTATATCAAAAGCACGAAAGAGTATAAAACTCATCAGTATCGTGCTCCAGGTTAATGGCAGGAATAAAACGCTTACGCACATTCCTGCAATTTCATCTACAACTACACGGCTACTGTCTTTTCCCCATTCGGGTTCAACACCGTCAGCCGACCATACACCGATGTCTATAATCATCAGTGTTATTAAAAACATTACTATAGGATCAAGCTTCCCATCGCGAACCAGAAGCAAGGCACCGCAGCATACTGCTGCAGCTACGGTGCCTCCACCTTTCAGGTTACCGATTCCAAAACAGGAAGCGATGATTTTGTGTACGCTACTCACTACAGAGCTTCTACCAGATCCTGATAATAGTCGAGTCCCAAGTGAGTAATAAGATCTTCACCCATCATATGGCGCAGTGTATTCTGCAGTTTGATAAGCTGCTTGAATATATCATGCTCCGGACGAAGGTCTGGTGCAGTTTGTGGTGACTTGAAGTAGAATGACAACCACTCTTGTATACCACTCATCTCAGCGCGTTTGGCAAGGTCCATAAACAACGCCAGGTCCAGCACGATCGGAGCAGCCAGGATTGAATCGCGGCAGAGGAAGTTGATCTTGATCTGCATCGGATATCCTAACCAGCCGAAGATGTCGATGTTATCCCAGCTCTCTTTGTTGTCGCCATGCGGAGGATAGTAGTTGATACGAATCTTGTGGTATATATCTCCGTAAAGTTCAGGGCTCTGCTCAGGTCTGAGTATATCTTCAAGTACACCGAGTTTAGATACTTCTTTTGTTTTGAAGTTATCCGGATCATCGAGTACAAGACCATCGCGGTTTCCTAAGATGTTTGTTGAGAACCATCCGCGTATACCGAGTGAACGTGCGTGTAAGCCGGGAGCAAGTATAGTCTTCATCAGGGTCTGACCTGTTTTGAAATCTTTACCTCCTACCGGTACATTGTTCTCTCTTGCCAGTTCAACCAATGCAGGTATATCGCACGTAAGGTTCGGAGCACCGTTTGCATAGGGTACGCCCATTTTGATTGCAGCGTATGCATAGATCATACTTGGCGAAATCATCGGGTCGTTGTTACGCAGACCGTCTTCGAAAGCATAAATACTTTGATGTACGTCTGTCTCCTCGATATATTTCTCAGTAGATCCGCACCACACCATTACCAGGCGGCTGCAGTTGTTTTTCTTTTTGAAGTCTTCGATGTCCTTCATTACGGCAAGCGCAAGGTCATACTTGGTTGCAGCTTCCTTGACGTTGGTACCATCGAGGTTCTTGATATAGGATTTATCGAATACAGCTTTCATCGGTTTTACGCGCTCGAGCTCAGGCTTGATAGCCTGTAGTAAACCCAGTTCGAGTACGCGTGCATTTACGGCAGCTTCGTATACGTTGTCTTCATATACATCCCATCCGCCAAAAACGATATCATTCAAATCTGCCAGCGGCACGAAGTCTTTAATCTTCGGGTAGCGGTTCTCAGTTCTCTTACCCAAACGGATATTGCCGGTTTGTGTTAATGATCCTACCGGTTGTGCAAGACCTTTCTTTACGGCTTCCACACCTGCAATCATTGTAGTGGCTACGGCCCCAAGTCCGGGAATGAGTACACCTAACTTACCGTTAGCATCTTCAATTTGTTTTTTCATAATCGTTCACTATAATTTTTTAATACCACCTGTATATATAAAGGCTTTTTACAGCCATTTATTTTCTTTATACCATTGCAAAGTCTCTGCCATGCCGGTTTCCAATGTATACTTCGGCTCAAAGCCTAAGTCGTTTCGGAGTGGTTCAATATTGCATGACCAGTCGAGAGCAGTTAACTCCGCCAGTTTTTCGCGACTCAATATAGGCGACTTGCCGCTGATAGAGCCTGCACCTTCCTGCAATACAGCGATGGCTTTTGCTACCACGAAAGGCAAGTGTAGTTTGATCGTATTCTTTTTCAGAATGCGCTTTACTATCTCGCCAAGCTGGTATCGGTCATAACTCAAACCATCTGCCACGATATAACTTTTGTTATTGACAGCACTGGTCAAAGCTTGTATCGACACCGATGCAAGATCTTTCACGTAGATGAAGCTCAACTTCTGGGGTATACGTCCTATATAAGGTTCAAGCCCTTTGTTAATGACGTTGATCATAATAAATATATCGCGCTCGCGTGGCCCATATACTGCCGTTGGACGCAATGATATTAATGGCAGATCTGTAAGTTCAGACAGGTATGTTTCGGCTACCAGCTTACTCTTGCCATAGCTTGTAAGCGGGTTGGCCTGATCTTGCTCCGTTATAGGTTTACCCGTTCCGGATGGCCCCATGGATGCGAGACTGCTGATAAAGACAAATTTCTTTAATCCTATAGCTGACTCTTGTGCCGCCTGGGCCAGGTTACGGGTATACTCTGCGTTTACCTTTACATATTCCGCATAGTCGGCTGCTTTTATAGCACCTGCTGCGTGAATAATGTAGTTGTATTTATTTTCCTGCAGGTTTGCTTCCAATGCATTCCTGTTTGAAAAATTGAGCGTGGTATAGTGTATCGGCAGATGCTTCAGATGTTCCACCTGGCTTGATGGACGCACCGCTGCATATACGTCAAGACCTTTTTGAAGAGCCGCTTCGATGAGGTGAAACCCTACAAAGCCGCTGGCTCCTGTTATCAATACACGCTCTTTCATATAGCCTTCTCAAAAATCCTGTATCGCTTGTGCGGTATACCGTTAATTTGCTGAATGGCTTTATTCATCAGTTCGTTATTCTCAAGTACCCACGATGCTTCTGCATGCTCGTACTTTTTCTTCCGGTATGCATTAATGATAGAAGCATAAAAACACGCTTCTATACCTGCCTTTCTATACTCTTCTACTACACCGAGTGTAATGATGCGTATGCCGTTTACTTTTTTCAGTCCGAAAAGCAGTTTGAATAAACCGAATGGCAACAATCTGCCACGCTTCACCTTGATCAGCGCCTGGTTGATGTCAGGCAACGCCAGCGCAAAGCCTATATGTTTACCATCCTTCTCTGCTACCAGGCAAAAATCTGTATCGAGCACGAGGTTCAGATCTTTGGCCATATAGTTGAACTCCTTCTCCGTCATCGGAACAAAACCGAGGTTCTTGTCCCATGCAGAATTATATACCTCACGAATCTTGTCAACTTCTTCCTGAAACTTCTTCTTGTTCACGGAGCGAATTGTGATGCCTCTGTTCTTCAATCGTTCCGTGAGTACGCTCTGAAGTTTAACAGCCTTATCATTGTAGCCATCTTTACCGAAGTAATAAGCCAGCAGATCAACACGCTTTTTGAAATCGAGTTGTTCGAGTAAAGCGTTATAGTACTCTTTGTTATGCGGCATCATAACAAAAGGAGGAGTATCAAAACCTGAAACGAGCATGCCGCACGTTTCATTGGTTGAAAAGTTTACCGGGCCGATGAGGCTTGTAGCACCTTTGGCGCGTAGCCACTCCGTTGCTTTATCCAGTAACATGGAAGCAATTTCGCCATCGTTGATGCAATCAAAGAAGCCAAAAAAGCCGTCTGTAACCTGGTTGAATTTGTTGTGATTATTGTTCAGAATAGCAGCGATTCTTCCTACAACCTTATCGTTGTTATAGGCGAGGAAAAGCTGTATTTCAGAATGTTCATGAAAGGGATGTTTACCGGGCGTAAGCAGATCGCGCTGTGCGATGAATAATTCCGGAACGTAGCAGGGGTCATCCGCATAAAGGTCATGCTGAAAATCAATAAAAGCCTTTATGTCTTTTTTGCTGCTGGCAGGAAGAACACGTTTCATTTAATGGGCTCTTTTATATTGGCGATACCCACACGCTTGAAGACTTTCGAGATTTTTTCGATTGCCTCTTCAATCTGGCCAAAGGTGTGCGTTGCCATGAGCGAAAAGCGAAGTAGTGATGAATCCGGTGGTACAGCAGGAGATACCACAGGGTTTACAAATACCCCCTCTTGCTGCAGCATACTGGTCACCATGAACGTTTTATTGTTATCCCGTACGTAGATCGGGATGATCGGACTCTCGGTAGCGCCTATATCCAGGCCTTCTTCACGAAGCAGGTGCATGGCGTAATGTGTATTCTTCCACAGGTTATCCATGTGCTCCGGCTCTGTTTCAATAAGATCCAAAGCAGCAAGCACACTGGCTGCGGATGATGGCGTCATGCTGGCACTGAATATCAGTGAGCGTGCGTGGTGTTTCAGGAATTCAATAGTATCGGCATCAGCAGCCACGAAGCCACCAAGTGACGCCAGTGATTTACTGAAAGTACCCGTGATGATATCAACTTTTTCGGTGAGGTCGAAGTGAGAAGCAGTACCGGCACCTTTCTGTCCGATAACCCCCAGGCTATGCGCATCGTCTACTACGATGGTTGCACCAAACTGGTCAGCTATGGTAATGAGTTCAGGAAGTTTTGCTATATCTCCTTCCATGCTGAATATACCATCTACTACAATCAGCTTGATAGATTCTTCAGGCAATACACTCAACTTCTTTTGCAGATCCTGCATATCGTTGTGAGCATATTTGATAACACGCGAGAAAGAAAGGCGTGTACCATCATAGATGGAAGCGTGATCGTATTCGTCCAGTATCAAATAATCGTTACGGCCGGTGAGCGATGCCATTACTCCCAGGTTAACCTGGAAGCCTGTGCTGAAGATCAATGCATCTTCTTTACCGGTAAAGGCCGCAATTCTTTTTTCAAGTTCAATGTGTATATCGAGTGTGCCGTTCAAAAATCGGGAGCCTGCGCAGCCCGTTCCATATTTACTGATTGCCTTTTGAGCAGCTTCTTTGATATAAGGATGGTTCGTAAGCCCCAGGTATGAGTTCGAGCCAAACATCAATACCCGTTTTCCTTCGATGATAACTTCCGTGCTCTGCGCAGATTCAATCGGTCTGAAATAGGGGTATATGCCTTTTAACCGTGCCTCTTTTGCAATGGTATAGTTGGCTACTTTTTTTTGTAATGGTTTACTCATGAGCTTGACGAAAGTTATACGAACCTGTTACGAACGATTTTCCGTTGATAGTCGTACGCAGCTATTTTTTATTGTATAATATTTTTCGAACGATTTCGTTTTGGGGTCTAAAATTACTAGAAGTTCCTTTATGTTGTTTTAATGCAAGGATAAAAATTTTTTAACATATTTTTTAATGTCTATGCAAACGTCTTACAAGCTCTATAAGTTCCATTTCGGTCGATAAAAAGGCTCAAATAAACCTTCTGAAGTCGTTTTTCAATTTCTTTTACGGTGCTGCACGCTCAATTTCGAAGCATTAATCGTCTCTTTTACTCCATTTCCAACGTGTGCAGATACTCATTTAGCGATAAGACAATTCAGCTGTACTTTTCCCCTATGTTTTTGAAAAATTATCGAGGCAAAAGTTCGGCCATACTATATATGTGGGTAGTAACATCTTTTATTTTTCAAGGATTGCTGTGATCCCCTGGCCACCAGCCGCACAAACTGATATAAATCCGCGGCCGCTTCCTTTCTCGTGAAGCAATTTCGCCATGGTAGCAAGCACCCGACCACCCGTTGCAGCAAAAGGATGCCCTGCTGCCAGACTACTTCCCTTCACATTAAGCTTGCTGCGATCGATACTGCCTAAAGGTGCATCCGAACCGAACTGAGCTGTCAGTTCTTTACTCTCCCAGATCTTCAGTGTCGCCAATACCTGCGCTGCAAAGGCTTCGTGTATTTCGTAGTAATCAAAATCCTGCAAGGTAAGCCCCGCTTTCTTTAGCATACGGGTTGATGCATATACCGGAGACATCAACAGGTTATGTCGGTTGTTGATATACTCTATGGCTGCAAGCTCGGCAAAAGTTATATAGGCCAGTACTGGCAATCCCTGCTGCCGGGCCCAATCTTCACTTGCCAATAATATACAGGATGCACCATCCGTAAGCGGTGAAGAGTTACCGGCCGTGAGCGTACCTTTCTCTTTATCGAAAGCAGGCTTGAGCTTGGCCAGCTTCTCCATGCTGGTATCTGTTCGTAAATTATTATCGCGCGATAAGCCCGCATACGGAGTTATCATGTCCTGAAAGAAACCTTCGTCATACGCCTTTGCCATTTTCTGATGACTCACTAAAGCAAACGCATCCTGTTCTTCACGCGATATACCATAGTAACGAGCCGTAATCTCTGTATGACCACCCATTGATAAACCGGTGCGAGGTTCAATGTTCATAGGTGCTACCGGGTATAGATCTTTCAACCGTATCTTCAGGAACTGACTGAGCCTCGCTCCCATCGTTTTAGCTCTGCGTGCAGTCAGTAATATATTTCTGATGCGCTCGTTCAATACCAGCGGCACGTTGCTGGTTGAATCCACACCACCGGCTATACCGGCATCAATTTGACCGAGTGCTATTTTATTCGCTATATATACTGCAGTTTCTATACCGGTATCACATGCCTGTTGTATATCGCATGCGGGCGTTGCCGGGTTGAGTGATGTTGCCATAACACATTCGCGCATCAGGTTAATCTCCCAGCTGTGCTTGATCACAGCACCACCTGCTACTTCTCCCAACAACATTCCCTGTAATTTATACCGGTCTATTAATCCCTGCAGGGCAGCCACCATCATATCCTTGTTGCCCGCCTCGGCATACAATGTATTTTGCCTTGCAAAAGGAATGCGGTTATACCCCACGATCGCGACTCTGCGTACTTGTTTTGCTGCCAGCATGTTTGTTCTGGAAAATTAAAATCCGGTTCAAGATTAATCAAAAGTTCCTGATGCATCTATAGCATCCTAAAACATAATATTCCCGCTGCTATAAACCGCATGCTATATACCTTTACTATTTAACCTGAATGATTAACGGGGAGGCAATACTTTTTGAAAAGTTTGTCAGGTACTGATCCCACGCGGCAACCGAAGTATACTGCCCGCTTTTCTTCCAGCCAAAGCCGGCATAGTATACCACTACATCCTCAGGCTTTGCTACAACCAGTACATGGCTCTGATCTTTTACAGCCGTGCGGTGTTCTCGTAACGCTACAAGTTGCTGCGGTGCAATTACAATACCGGTGCCAAGTTCCGAATCATCTATAGGTTCCCAGTATCGCACCCAGCCCGTCACTGAATCGCGCTTCACTTCTCCCTTCTGATCGTGCAGGGTAATGCCGGTGGTAACGTTCGGCAACGCTTTATCACTTTGTATATGTACTTCATAACGGCTCAGGTTACTGCCGAGATCTAGACTGATAATTTTCTTCTCGTTCACGATGCGACCATTTGCATTCCACGGTGCATATGTCAGCTCAAAGATGGTTCGTATAGGGCCTGCTGCAATTGTTCTATAGGATACAAAATTCTTTGACACATAGAGCGAGTCGCCTTCCCATATACCTATACCTCCGCATCCGCGACTGTTGCCTACGTGGTAGGGATCATATCCTTCACCATGATCAATGTGATAATACCCGGCTGTATCGAGATTCTTTTTATACCACTTGTCAATTACCGGATAGGCTACACGCTTGAACCAGCAATCCATACCGCTGGTAAGTGTTCCTCCCGGCTTGCCTGATTCTGTTATCTGTTGTGCTTTAGGACCGTAGGTGCGAAATGCAACGCGATCATTCTCCCAGGCATAATCATCAATACGCTCCGGTACAAAACGCGAGTAGGTAGTGTGCTCAGGTGCAGCTACCGCAGCAACATTTTCAACAGCTTCTATTGTATAAGTCCTTTCTTCACCAGCTTTGATATTGGCTTGAAAAAGCAACTCATCCGGTATACCATCGCTGCCTGCATCGATGAGCTGCGTCACCAGCGTTTGTCCCTGCTCTTTTACCACCAGGTGATCAGCGCCATATTTTGTTACCAGTGCTTTCAAGGTATCCAACGGTATGGATACTGTTGAAGCAGGACGATCTATATCCAGGTTATTCTTTACCGTAAGTGTACGCACTACGTTTTTCTTCTCACAAGCAGTGGCTATAAACATTACCACCAGGGCACAGGTTGTTATTCGTTTCAGCATGTTGGGTTTATAACAATGAAAAATAAACAATTGAATTTAACAAAGAACTATACAAAAGTATAGCACGGGTATTTAAAACGACTATAAAATTCAGGATTTATACCAACGTTCACATGATTTATATAAATCTTCCTTCCACTACTTGTTCTTCGTCCGCTTCTTTCGGCAGAATGATATGGAATGAAGAGCCTTCACCTGGTTTAGATCGTGCGTAAATTTCTCCTTTGTGATTGAGCACAATACGTTTACACAACGCCAGGCCTATGCCTGTTCCGGAATATGATTGACGATCGTTGAGTCGCTGAAAAATTACAAAGACTTGTTCGGCATACTCCTGCGAGAAACCTATACCATTGTCTTTAAACTCCAGGCAAATATAGGACCGTCTCGGATTGAGTGCCGGGTAATCACTGACTTCGCGTGTTGCCAGGTCGCATACTTTTATATAGATCTCCGGGTATTTTCCGGGTTCCGAAAATTTCAGTGCATTACTTAACAGGTTTGAGAACAACTGTATCAACTGCAAGCGGATACCGGGTATAATCGGTAAATGATCTGCATGAATGCGCGCGCCCTTCTCGGCAATGGCTAATTCAAAATCACTTTTTACCTCGGCTATAATTTCATTCAGATCAACCATATCAAAGAACTCTTCTTCGCTTCGGGAAAGCTGTGAAAAGTTCAATACACCCTGTATAAGCGCGAGCATGCGCCTGGCGGAAGCTGTAATTTTGCCGAGGTAAGACCTGGACTTTTCATCTATATCTTTACCAAGATTGCCGCTGAGCAGTTCGGTAAAGGTTGCTATTTTACGAAGCGGCTCCTGTAAATCGTGCGAAGCTATATATGCAAATTGCTGCAGTTCCAGGTTTGATCGTTGCAGGTCGCGTGTGCGTTCGTTGATCCTGATCTCGAGTCCTTCCACCGAAAGTTTCTGATCATGTATATCGGTACAGGTGCCCACCCACTTGGTAGTTTGATTACTCGCATTAACAATGGCTACTGCGCGTATAAAATGCCAGCGATATTCACCGGTATATTTCTTATACCGAACTTCCCGTTCGAACGTTTTACTATCAGTCCGTGCACGTGTCCATTGTGTTGTGAATGCGTCAACATCGTTCGGGTGTAACAAGGCTTCCCAGGAATGATCGTGTTCATTTTTTAATCCGGTATAGTCTTTCCACTGTTTGTTTACATACGTTACATCACCGGTTGCACTGGCGGCCCATGCCATCTGTGGCAGCGACTCCATAATAGAACTCAGGTAGTCGCGCGATTCTTCAATCTTCTTTCTCGCCAACACTTTGTCGGTTACATCAATGGCGAGTATAATTACTTTACTTACCGCATTGCCAATCTCACGCAGGGGTTCACAAACAAAATCGATAAACAACCTTTGTTCTTTTCCATTACGAACCAATGTTACCGTCTGCTCTCTTCCGACAAAGGGTACTCCGGTACTGAATACATAAGCAATGATGGGCTCATATACATCTTTGATTCCATCCAGCGCATCCCAATATGATTTGTGGTTAAACTCTGCACGCGTCTTGCCGACAAGCTGCAGAAAAGCATCGTTCACAACTTCTGCTACGGTTGGTTTGTTACGAACAATACAAATACCAACAGGAGCCTGCATGATGAGCGTGCGAAAATTCAATTCCCGTTCCGTGAGCTCTTTTTTAGCCAGCACCGCCTCCGTTACATCAATCGCTATATGATGTATACCATAGATCTTCCCTTCCGAGTCGCGTAAGGCCTTATATATATAGTTGAAATAAAAATCCTGAAGTTTACCGTCTACACGTAATTGTGCAACCTCTTCCTTGCCCTCGTACGTTTCACCCGTTGTATATACACGATGAAGTCTGTCGAGAAAAGGCTGGCCTTTTAATTCGGGAATGGCATCATCAAAGGTCTTGCCGATAACCGACGCATCTTTTCCCCAAAAGCGAATCATCACATCGTTCACATACTGAATCCGTATCTCTGGTCCTATATATAGCCCCATGGCCACCATAGACGTTTCTGTGATCAGGGTTCGAAAACGCTGTTCACTCTCCACGAGTAGTTTCTGCGAGAGCTTCTGGTCGGTTATATCCAATGCAGTACCGATCAGTCGCACCGGTTTCCTTTCATGATTATAAAACACTTTACCGTTAAGCCGGATCCAGTGTATACTTCCGTCCGGATGAATGATGCGCAGTTCGTACAACAACAAACCGGTTCGTTCGGCTGTTCTATGCGCAGCAATATATATAGGCTGGTCTTCCGGATGCACAAACGCTATATATTCATCGCGCGTGCGTGGTCCTGAAATGCCGAAGATCTCACTGAAACGTTCCGACGTAATCAACGCTCCTGTTTCATAGGTGAGATCAAACGTTCCTATACCAGCAGACTCTATCGCAAGCCGTGCGCGCTCTTCTGCATCCTTGATCCGTTCGCGCGCAATTACCTGTTCTGTTACGTCATAGCCAACAGCAAATACATTCGTAACTTTTCCTTGTGAATCGAAGATCGGCTTGTAAGTAAAATTCACATATACCTTTTCGAGCACATCATTCTTCTTCAGATATGCAACAACCTCTTTGCCTTCATAAACAACTCCTGTAGAGTATACTTTTAGTAACTCCTGATAGGCAGGCTGCCACTCCATTTCGGGCATTGCCTCCAGCAACTTTTTTCCAATGATGGAAGCATCACGTCCCCAGAGGTCAAGCGATATATCGTTGGCAATTTCAATAATGAGGTCAGGCCCCGTTAACAACGCAGTAGAAACAGGTGCCTCCTTCAGAAGATCTCTGAATCGCTGTTCTGTTTCTTCAATTTTACGAAGAGCATTTTCCATTGCGTATAGTCTTCACGTAAGGCCAGGACAACCCGGCTTATAAAAAAATTATACCTGTACCTACCGGATAAACTCAAGCCGTGGAATCAATAATTGCTTCAGTTTAAGAAAGCTCGTGGGCTTTGTAAAGAAATCAATAGCACCCAGTCTCCTCGTCTGTTGCACATCGGAAGAATTGGAAGAAGTAGAAAAGACAACAACCGGAATTTCGCGCAGTTCATCGTTCTCCTTCACATGCTCCAGGAATTGAAAACCATTCATGGCTGGCATATTCAGATCAAGAAAGATCAGGGCCGGTGTTACTTCCTTCGACTTCAACTTCGCCAGTCCTTCTTTACCGTTCAAAGCGGTCACGCACGTTATTGTCTCATCCAACTCCTGAATAGCCGTTATTAATATCTCCTGATCATCTATATCATCATCAATTATTAAAATCGTTTTAAGGGCAGGCATCGTGTAAGTTAATACCTGCGTGAATTGAAAACAAGATGTATAGGCATGCAAAACGATTTCACTGGTCACACTATATAGCCTTTCATGGAGCCGATTGACAGAAGTTCGCAAATCTCCATCGACAACTATAATTCCTGTAGTATTCTTACTGAACTGCTTCAGTTCCTGATCCTGATAATTACGTTGTTAAAAGATGCAACGTGTCAGGGTGAAGCGCTGAAAAATACGTCACCTAATAACACCTGCCTGCGAGCGTTGCAATAGTATTTCAACTGTTGGTCTTTAACTTCAGACAAATGAAAAGATACCTCACGCTTTTGCTTTCATTCATTGCTAGTATCCACACACAAGCGCAGTCTACGGCTTTTCCCCATCTTATAAAAACGGAAGCGACTACACAGCTCATCGTAAAGGGTAAACCTTTTCTGATACTGGGCGGAGAGCTGCACAACTCGAGCACATCGGGTGCTGCGTATATGCGCCCCATCTGGAAAAACATGAAAGCGAAAAACCTTAACACCGTTATTGCCGCTGCGTATTGGGAACTTGTTGAACCGGCAGAAGGTAAATTTGATTTCACGTTACTCGACAGCATGATTATGGGTGCGCGAAAAGAAGATCTGCACCTGGTTATACTCTGGTTTGCTTCCTGGAAGAACGGCTATTCCATGTATGCACCAGCATGGATAAAAAATAACACACAAAAATATCCGCGGGCAAAAGATGCAAAAGGCAATACGTTACAACATCTTTCTGCTTTCGGTGACGCAACGGCTGCGGCAGACGCACGCGCCTTTCGTGCCATGATGCAACATATACGAAGCATCGATGAAAAAGAACAAACTGTTATTATGGTACAGGTACAAAACGAGGTGGGATTGTTCAATACTCCGCGCGATTATAGTGATGCTGCGAACAAAGCATTTCAATCGCCTATACCAAAAGATCTGGCCGACTATATCACAGCAAACAAAGGAAAGCTTCAACCGGAACTGGACAGTGTTCTTAAAATACGCGGGTATAAATTGAAAGGAACGTGGGAAGAAGTTTTCGGCAAAAGTATATTTGATGATAAAAACTGGAAAACACTTTCGCATCTCACCGAAGAATTATTTACGGTATACCACTATGCTAAATATATAGGTAAAATAGCTGCTGCCGGAAAAGAAGCTTACCCGCTGCCCATGTATGTAAATGCGTGGATCAAACAGCCGGGCGTTGGGGGTGCATGGCCGGGTAAATATCCCAGCGGAGGACCTACTCCGCATACGCTGGATATATGGCGTGCCGCGGCACCTGCTATCGATCTTATCGTACCGGATATATATGTACCGGATATACGCTATACGGTGCAACAATATCACCGGCCGTATAATGCATTTTTTATACCGGAGGTTCGGCCGGGAGAACGTTCCGCACACGAAGCTCTATGGGCTTTCGGACAGCATGATATATTTGGCTATGCTCCCTTTGGCATTGACGATTATCCGGCAGTGTATGATCCTATAACGCAAACATACGCCACTCTGCAACAGGTAAAAGACCTTATCATTCAACACCAGGGCAAAGGCTCGATGGCCGGTATATTAGTGGATACCGTGCAACGTACCCAACAGTTAAAACTCGGTGGATATACTATTAAAGCAGAGCTCGGCAGACAGTCTAACTTTACAAATATACCCGGACTGCCACCACCTCCCCCGCCTTCGGTTGCCGGTGGAATTATTATACATACCGGCAAAGATGAGTTTATAGTAATTGGCAAAGATTACCTGCTCACCTTTATACCCGAACGTATAACAGATAAATCACTGCGACTGGATGTTGAATCAATTGAAGAAGGAAAATTTGTGAATGGAAAATGGCAGGTGATCCGGAGACTAAATGGCGATGAAGGCACCGGTGGAGGCGATTACGGTTTTGGATATGCACCGCCACAACCATCGGCTACCTTGCGTTTTCAAAAACAACCCGATGGCGGATATAGTATATTGAAGTACAAAATATACAGCTACAAGTAACGAGTCGTTTGGTACGATAATTTATCCGTTATCATCCGCATGCAAGCGATGATCCATGAAGGCTTATAAAAAGAAAGATTTTCCCGTGTGGATGGTGCGCAGGTTTCTTGAACCTGGTCCGATTGTACTGGTAAGCTCTCACTGGAAAAATCAGAACAACATTATGACGATGGGATGGCATACCGTTATGGAGTTCTCACCTTCCCGTATAGGATGTTTCATCACCAGCGCTAATTATAGTTATGAGTTGATTCGTAAGAGCCGCGAATGTGTCATTAATATTCCAACTGCCAAACTTGTGAACGAAGTGGTTGGCATCGGAAATTGTTCTGGCAGCGATGTCGATAAATTTCAAAAGTATAAACTCACGGCCGAGCCTGCTGATAAGGTGAAAGCTCCGCTTATCAAAGAGTGTTACGCTAACTTCGAATGTAAAGTAGCCGATACCAGTCTCCTGCGGAAATATAGTTTCTTCATTCTGGAAGTGGTAAAGGCGCATGTCGCAGCTTCTCCTAAATATCCTGAAACGCTTCACTACCGGGGCGATGGTGTCTTTATGGTCTCGGGAAAATCTGTGAGCTACCGGAAGAAGTTCAAGCCGGAAAATCTATAATATCTACAAGATATCGTATTGGTATATCCGGCATGAAATATACTATATTCCGGCTTCAATCATCGCTTTCAGCTCCTGTAACACGGGTACCTGATGCTTGTTGATTTTAACAACAGCTTCTTCGAATGAGAACCAGTCGCCACGATCAACTTCCGGGAACTCGCGAAATATACCCGACCTGGAAGGCCATTCCATCGAAAACAAATTCGACTTTACCAGCGAAGCGTCTGCATCATGCTGCAATGCAAAAATGCGGATAGTCTTGCCGTTGCTTCCCTTTACAGCTTTGAGCGCTATAAATTCACCATCCACTTTTATACTCGTTTCCTCTTCAAATTCACGCTTTGCTCCAAGGAGAGCATCTTCATTTTCATTCAGTTCGCCTTTCGGCACAGACCAGGCACCGACATCTTTTCTGAACCAGAACGGTCCGCCCGGATGCACCAGGAAAAATTCCGGAATCCCATCCGTATAACGATACAGTAATATACCCGCTGTTGTTTTGCCCATAAGTCGATACAGTTTATATCCTTACAAAAATAATCCTGCCAACAGGAATTTATACTGTTTTGCAATTTGATTACCAGTCCGGTGAGCTATGAATGAGGTTTGCCGGCTAAACATGAATTGCGCATTGTAAAATTTTTTTTAAGCGCATTAAACCTTTGATCCGGTGCGGCATCCAAGAGCCACATGAGTATATTTTCAATTCTATATAATTATTAATAATCAACGTATGTCACCAAAAAACGTAATTCAGGCTATCGCTTTACTGGTATGTTTATCATTCATCACCGTAACAACACAGGCACAGGATGAGGAACGCACAGCCTTAACACCGGAAGAACGCGCTACCAAATGGACGGAATGGATGAAGACTGAATTAAGCATTACAGCTGAACAGGAACCGAGAGTTCATGAGATCAACCTGAAGTATGCGCAACAAACAGAATCAGTACGTGCACAAGGCGGAAGCCGAAGATCAAAGTTCAAGGATGTAAAGTCGATTGACGATGCCAAGGACGAAGATCTGAAAGCTATACTAACTCCGGAACAGTTTGAGCAATACCGTGCAAAGAAACAGGATATGCGGAAAAAAGTGGTGAAAGCAGCGCGCGAACGAAAAGGATAACGCCTTACACGATGACGATATATAGCAGACCAGAGTGGCTCCGGTCTGCTGTATATTTACTAATGAATGATCAGCTTCTGAGTCTCTTTGAAACCAGCCGAAGTTATACTCACAAAGTACACACCACGCTCCAGTGTGTAACCGGTGTCCAATGTATACAAGTCTACTTCCAGGTTTTCATTCAGGGTTATATAATCGGAAAATATAGTTCGACCGGATACGTGGGTAATCACCAGGTATATACCCGTTACCTGGTCGGTATGTATCCGCACGGCCAGCTTCTCTGATAATCGCGAGGGATTCGGATATACTACCATCGATGAACCTCTCCTGTTTGTATTCTCGATCCGCACCACTTTCGAATAACTATATCTTCCGTCAAAGTCAGTTTGCTTCAGGCGGTAGTAAGACACACCGAACAGCGGACGATAATCCGTTTGCTGATACGAAAGCATAACTGCACTATACCCGGCACCTTCTTCAAAACCAATGGAATCATAATGTATACCATCAGCACTGCGTTCAATAGTAAAGTATGCATTGTTGATCTCGGTATAGGTTACCCAGTTCAGCAACACAACTTCTCCTTTCAATTGGGCATCGAATGATTTCAATGTGATCGGCAATACCTGGTTCTTGAAACCCAGCGCGAAGTACGTTGGACTTGCAAAGGAAGTAACTCCGGATGTAGCATATCCTGAAGGCGATGCTGGTGAATATACTCCCGCGCCACCTTCATCGGTCCACGGGCCGGTAGAAGCTGTAGCCCGTACGATGCGTGCGTTACCCGGTACTGCAATCGGTTCATCTGTTGGAGAATTGGTATTGAAACCTAACTCTACCGTAGGCGAGTTCATCGTACCCGACACCTGCGTAATCGCATAGTAACGAGCCGGTGAAAGTCCTTCAATGGACGAAGGGTAACTTCCCGAAGGCGGTGAATTAATCATCTCTACACTTACAACGGGTGCGGTAGACGCAGCGGTCTGCTGAATGGTAACGGGGCGGTATATACTTCCTTTACCAATCGGGAATATGCGGCTTGCACCTGCTGTATTCGGATAGCTGATCGCCAGTATACCATCAATGAAGGAAGACGCGCTTCCGGAAACAGATTGTGTCGTGGTGTTTGTAACGCGCACCATGTTGCTGCCGGTAGCTATATTTCCACTGGCAAGCGTAAGACTTCCGCTGATCACGATATCATTGTTTACCGTGAGCGATCCGCCATTCGAACGCGTAAGGTTGTTAAAGGTAGTATTGCCCGTTAAGGTCTGCGGAGATGTACCGGTGAACGCTACGGAACTTGTAGCAGCAGAGAATGTTCCGGAGTTATTCCAGTTACCGCCTACTGCAACGGACCCGCTACCCGCATTGAAGATCGCACTCAGTGTATTGGTAAAGTTACCGGTAATAGTAAGTGCGTTGGCATTTGCATTATGCACAGCACCAATACCACTGTTGCTATAAGAGCCGCGCACCGTTGTAGCACCGGAGCCCGCTGTATACACTGCGTTGTTATTGAGCGACCCTGTAATAGAAACAATACCTGAACCGGCTGCAAATGTTCCCCCGGTGTTATTCAAATTTCCGGTGACACGAATTGCACCGGAGCCCGCTGTAAATGTAGCGCTGTTGGTAAGACTGCCACGCACACCTATACTATCAGTGCTCGCTGTAAAGGTTGCATTTGTACTGTTCGTAAAATTACCGGCAATGCGCAGTCCACCGTTACCGCTGCCCGCAGTGAAGGATGCACTGGCTCCGGTGTTGGTAAAGTTTCTTCCTACTATAATTGTACCGGTACCGGTTAAGAATGTGCCGCGGTTTGTAAAATCGCCTGTCGTACTGGTCAGCGTTATATCGCGGTTGCTTACAGCGTTGGTAACGGTTCCTGCATCCACTGTTACATTGCCATTGATCGTAAGATCAACATTGGACAGTGTCTTTGTACCCGCACTGGTAAAGGCTATATTGTTATAGGTTGATTGTGTCGGCAAGGTAACCGTACCATCATACTCAACCGTACCGCCATTCGCAGCTGTGAAGTTTGTAAAATTACCAGTCGGGAAAGTAGAAGACTTTATCTGGATGGTACGCGCTCCGGCACCACTTGTTGTTACTGTTCCAAAATCGTGGCCGGTAGTAGTTCCAAGATGAAGCCTGCCGCGTACTTCCAACGTAGCCATGCGTTTCGCATTGGACGTAACCGTTACGGTATGTCCTTCGCTGATGATTACGAACGAACCTGCCGGTGGTCCTATATTTGTTCCGGGCGGATCGATGTCCCAAACAGCTCCATCCGATTCCCAGCTGCCCGAAGCTATACTGGTATAGGTTGTCGGGTTAACAAAGGCCGTGGCCTGGCCTGCCGTATAGTCGCCTGTAAGATCAGTTATATTGGTAAAGGTAATAACTCGCGTTGTTGTATTCGGATTTCCTGCGGTAACACCAATGGTCCACGCACCTCCGCTGAAGCGCGCATCACGGTAGTTACCGGGAGAGCCGGACTGGTCTGCTGCCACATAGGTATATTTATGGGTAAGTGCTGTTAAGTTGGCAATGGTATGGCTTACACTCCAGTAGTAATTAATATACGATGTACCAGACCCTGTAGCACTGGGATGCTTGCTGTTTACGGGTTTAATGGTAATTGTACCACCGGCAGTTCCTGTAGATATAGTATAATCAGCCTGGGTATATTTACCACTCACACCAATCGGGAATATAAAGTTGGCACTGGCCAGCGAGCCCGAAAACGCCTTGGTAATACCGCCATCCGAAAGTCTTCCGGAGGTAATGATATACTTTGTAGTGGTTGCATTGACAATAGAAGTGAGACTTGTATTCGACAGTACCAATGCATACGATCCGATGTTAAGTGCTCCGTTGGTAAAAGTCAGCGTACCGGTAATTTCCTGGTTGGCACCAAATACAGCACCCGATGTATTGTTCAGTATAACATCTCCGAATTTACCGGAGCCATTACCCGTAATGGTCTGCGCGGAAGTTCCCGCCAGCGTTATACTTCCTCCCGATGTGCTCGTATGGGTTGATGAGTTGGACACTGTACTGATCGCGGTAATTGTGTTCGCGCCACCAGCCAGTATACCACTCGATAACATGAGTATACCATTTACCTGCAGATTTGTATTCGCCTGCAGCGCCACGGATCCTCCGGAGAAAGTATTATTGATAACCAGGTTTCCGAAGTTCGTCAGGTTTCCGCTTGTACCGGTAATGGTTTGATTGGATGACGAACCATTTAATGTAGTGGTCTGCGAAACAGATCCGGCCTGGTACCCGCCCACTGCAATACCGATCGTATTGGTAGCATTTGAATTGACAAAGTTACCAGCTATGGATACGTTGAGTGCATTGGCGTTAAAGATATTGCCACTGCCAATAGTAAGTGAGCCATAGAGCGTAAGCGGGTTATACTCCAGGCGTGCTATATTGGTTGAACCGGTAACCGTTACATTGTACAGCGGGATGATCGAGTTGATATCTATAGTTTGGGATGTTGCACCGGTACCGATCTCCACCGTTCCACCCGTAATGGAATACGATGCAGGCTGCAGATACAGATCCGCTATAGATGTACTGCCGGAAGTACGCACAATCTGCAAGGTTCCGCCTGACATGGTAAATGAACTTCCTGTATTGAGCATCTCAAATACACCGCGTGTGGTTACCGTTGCATTGTCTCGACCAACGGATACGATACTGGTTCCCGACTGATTATATACCAGTGCACCCTGCGAGCTGGCAAATGATCTTCTGATCTGTGCCTTTACATTCAGTGTTCCACCGGAAGCAGTAATGGTAGGTTGTCCTGTTGCAGCATATTCAATCGCGTTGTCGTTTGCAGTCGTTCCTATATTTACCGTACCGTTCAGTATCTCCAGTGTTCCGGCTAATAACAGATCGTTGCCATCGCCTCCTGTTGTTTGCAATGTACCTCCATTGGCGGATAGCCTTGCCGTTGACGGGATCGAGAAATCTGCATTCGTAGCAATCGTAACCGTCTGTGAACTTGACAACCGGAATGTACCGTAGTTCAATACCAGTGGCAAAGTTGCTCCCGATAAGGTAAAGGCCGAGGCGTTTACGTCCAGCACCGGTGTTTGTGATGTTCCTTTCGAAACCGTTAGTATATTGAAGTCAGTTGTAGAACCGGTTCCGGTAATGGATGTGTTGGCTGTACCTGTAAATATAGTGTTACATACATACGAAGCTGTATTGGACAAATCGAGTGTACCGTTGTTGATCAGATTCCCCTCAATCGACAGTATATTAACGGCTGCTGTTCCGCTGCTAGCAAGATTAACAATAGCACCAGAGCTGATCGTTACATTACCATCAACCTCCACCGTCTGCGCTGTCCCATTCATGAACTGAAGATTACCGCTGGATACAATCACGTTACCATTAACGGTTAACGTTCGCGAAGCTGCCGCATTGAAACGGGCTACACCGGTAGACGATGCACCTTGCACGGTTATATTTCCATAGATGCGCTCATTCTGGTTCGGCATTGCTATATATTGTCCACTCGCGGGTTTCAGTACCAGGTTCTTATAGGAGATAAGCGGCAGACTCGTAGGCACACTTGAGCTGGTCGGGATTGTAAAATCCTGTGTACCCGTTGTATAGTATTCTACCGTGCCGCCATTCGCGCGTATAAAATTGCCGAAGTCACCGGCAGGAAATTCCGCTGTGGCCGTTGCTGATGATATGCGTAACAAACCACTGCCGGAGATCGGTACATTTTCCAATCGGCCGAAGTTATGACCGGTATATATACCTACATCCAGCGTACTTCCCGAGTTGATCTCAAGTCCGCCGGAAGAGCGATTGTTGGATGTAATTGTAATGGTATGGTTATACGTTACGCCATCGCCGATAAATACCTGGTCGCCATCGCCTGGTATGGTCGTTGCATCCGGGCCGGTATGACTAACGTTTGACCACGGTGTTGTTCCTGCACCGGTATCATTCCAGTTACCACTTCGTTTACTATAGAATATTTTTACGGTACCAAAAGACGCCGGTATACCTGCCGTGAAGTCACCATCTATATAGCTTACATTGGAGAACGATATAACATTGGTTGCTTCATTCACAAATGAAACATTATTCAGTACAGTCCAATTGGTTGGATTGTAACGTGCCGGCACATAGTTGATATCATCGCCGGCAGGAGAAACACTTGCCTCTTCGTATTTATAGCTATGCGTAACAGCCGTGGCCCCTATACCTGTAAATCCTGAACTCACCACCTTCCAATACCAGGTGAGGTTATTGGTATTACCGGCCACGATAAATTGATGTCGCGAGTTAACCGGACGAGCCGTGATCGTTCCATATATACTGGGTGCAGCGGTAAGCTGTATAGTAGCCGGAGTATAATTACTGCCCACGCCAAACGCGAACGTAAAGGCCGACAAGTTACCATATGTTTTCTGTACTCCGCGATCGGACTGATACCCGGAAGTTCGAATCATTTTTACATTGCTGAATCCATTCCCGGTAGTGGTGAGCGCACTTGCTGAAGTCGAGGTAAGCGACAACAGGTAGTGTGCTATATCAAACAAACTGTTGCTGGTTCCCGCCAGGGTAAGTATACCGCTCACGGTAAGATCTGATGTAGCAGTTACGCCGGGTACACTGGGGTTGTTCAGAATAAGATTACCAAATATACCGGTACCATCGCCGGATATAGTTTGTGTTACACTGCCGGCAAGTGTAATATTACCGGTACCCGTGTGACTCGCTTCATTGTAAATGTTACCCGTAACCTGAATTGTTTTTCCGCCATCATTCAGAATACCGCCCATCAGCGTAAGCATCTGTGTAACGGTATAGGTTGTTGCCGAACCACTCAGCGTTAATGTACCCGCAGATTTATCCACAGTAAAATTATATAGTCCCGATGTGATGGTTCCGTCATTTGAAAAGATCTGATCCGCGCCACCGTTGAATGTTGTGGTGTTGGCATTGGGCGTATATGTTCCGCCACTGTTGATGGCGAAGTCACCACCCACGGTAACATTCAAACCATTCGCATTAAATACCGGAGTGTTTGTACCGTTGATGGTAAAATCATTCAACACAACCAGTGGCTGTGCCGTTGTAACTGTTCCGCCAACGCTACCGATACCCGCCAGACGTACAGTGGTTGGTGTACCACCGGTGCGGGTAATATTAAAGTCCCAGAAGGGAGCCACCGTTGCTATATTAAAGAACGAAGCGGTACCGGAGAGTATAGCATTCACAGTTCCGCCGGTAACATTATAGTTCGAAGCGTTACACCCGATATGTATACCTCCGTACGCTGCATCTCCCGATGACGTTGATGCCTCCGGGTTACTTACGTTAATGGTACCTCCCGACATAATAAATACCTGCTCGGGAAACGGCAAAGAGAATCGGGCATAACGCGAGTCTGATGCCGTTGTGCCGCTTGCATTAAATATACCGCCCGTCATAGTAAAAGAACCGCGGTGCGTTGTAGCCGTTGTAGAAGGTCTGAACTTCTCGGTGGTAAATGTACCGCCTTCAATTATATACTGTCCTTCCTCACGAATTACCGTTCCCTGTCCGCCAACGCTGGTAAAGCTCCCGGCAGTGATGCGTATCTTTCCATATACCACCAGTGCAGCACCATTGGTATTTACGGTAGCGCCATCGATCCACAACATAGGACTTTGTGTTGATGAACCTATATCATAGTTGGTTGTCCCCGATCCATATACACGCGGTATGTTGATGTTGCTCCCCAGCTTCAGTGTCCCGTTGGATATCATGATCAGTTGACCACTGGAGTATAAATTCAGGTTCGCAATATTTGTAGAGGTGACGGAAAGTATACTCGTTGAGCTTAGACCCTTGTTAACCGTAAGCGTGTAAAAATCAGTAATACCGTTACAGGCCAGTGTATTGTCTGTTGCACCGGTAAACGTTATGTTGGCCGCTCCGTTTGTAGAGGCGGTATATTGTGCCGAGTTACTGAAGTCCACAGTACCATTGTTGGTCATGTTACTGTTAAGCGTAACGGTATGAATTGCATTAAATGCGCCTACCCCGAGCGTTGTGTTGGCACCAATCGTAACATTTCCATTTACCGTAAGGTTAAGCACATTGGTAATTTGTGTACCCAGCAATACGGATAAAGTGCCCGTGCCGGTTGTGCGGGTAACGAAGTTGCCGTATACCGTAAAGCTATATGCCGATGCGTTTGAAAAAACAATGGTATAATTACTCGCTGTTGTGTTGGTAAAGGTAAGGTTGGGATAGTTGATCGATACCGGCAAAGTTCCGCTGAAATCATAGAATTCAACCGTAGCCCCCGCTGCATAATTCGAAAGGAAACTGTTGGTTGTGATGGTGGGGAAATAACCTGCCTTGATGCGCAACGTTCCCGAACCTGTCAGGTTACTGATGGTATTCATCGTAAACGTAGACAGGTTCAATGTACCTCCGTTGTGAATGTTGATCGTAAGACCGGTAGTGGTCACGTTGGCGGAGAGTGTTACCGTAAATCCGTTGAGGATGTGTACAATATCGTTGTTGCCTGGGACTGCACTTCCCGTGAGCGTTACGCCTGACGGATCTGTTGTCCACGTGGCAGCAACGTTCCACTGGCCAGTACTCCCTCCGTTGGTATAGGTATATAGCGTTACGGCTTCTGCGCGTAGCGCTAACGTTGTAAAAAAGAACAGGACAAGAAAACGAATCGTAAAAATCTTACGCATAGTAATTCAAGTATGATTGGGATTTAAAATCGATACCGGAACTCCTGTTAAATCTGAAGGGGGGTAGATTTTAATAAGAGATTCAAGCTGAGCCGCTTTATCCAATAACTATTCCACAGTAATTGTGCACAGACAATGTTTTCCACGCATCGTCTGAAAACAAATACAGCAACTACTTTTACTATGTGACTGTCAAATCGTTAAACGGATCGAGATGGGCTCCCGGAATGATCAAATCTAATGTTTAAACCCCGATTTTCATAGTGTTTAACAATAAATTCATACCGTTTTTCGTGGTATCGTTCCAATTAAGAGAACTGTCAATGCCTTTTTGGGATCAAACTGAAATACCTGAAAATTAAAAAGGCCAGGTGTAGAAGCCCGGCCTCGCGTGTCTTGTGAGGAGTATATATAGTTTTTAATCGAGCGATGTCCAGGCAACGCGCGTGTTGATCTCATTTCCGTTTCGATCGAAGTAAAAATTCCGGGTATTGCTACCGGATTCCATGTTTAATATATACCCTCTGTTATAGATACTTTTGTAGAACCTGCCACTTTCCTTCCATCCTTTGTAACGATATCCCTGCAGCGTACTTCGCAGTGCAGCGGGTATATCCCACGATTCGACAGCCTGATAGTCTTTCGGAGCGTATTGTGTTCGCGGCTCTTCATTTACCCGATCTTCCACCAGGGAAGCACTGATGCGCGTTGAATCAGAATCACGCTGTGCGTAGACCGTGACCATGCTTACCACCAGCATCGCCACGAGAAGTCCAATATTTTTTTTCATATAGAGGGGAGCTTTATGAAAACTGTAATAAAATTATGCCTCGCGCAGAATGCACAAAGGGCAGCCCCGGTGAGGAGCTATATGGACACTATATTATCGCGGTAACCCTATTTGGCAACCATCGCCTCGAATATACCGGCATGCCTGCACGGGTAAATATACTCTCACACATCTATAGCCTGAAGTCTTCCACCAGGCGCGCTATAAAAATTCCCATCACATCATGCACAGGTTCACGCAATGCATAAACAAAGTACCCGCGAAGCCCGATACTGTCGTGGTCGAACCTATAGATCTCATCAACCCAGAAATCGCGCGGTGCATAGTGCTCCTGGCTTTGCAGACATACCAGTGTGTTGCCCACAAGTTCGAAGTTGTTATCATAACCACGTTCGTGCAGGTCGTCAACAATAGCAGCAGCATAGGCCATATCATCTACAATGGTATCGAGCAATCGGTCTGTACTTGAAGTATCCATACGCATATATTTTTTTACAACCTGCAACACTATACAAACGGGCTTTTCCATGATTTAAAAAAAATCATTCCTCCGGCAAACGGCAACTCCTCTCATGGGACACATTTCAAACTGTCTCAACGACCACGCCATGTATAGGGGTATATTTTGTATAGAACAGTGGATGGCATGACTTTTAATCACTTCCTTAAATGAGTCTCGTCCAATACAAAAAGAAACGTTCATTCACGCAGACACCCGAACCGGTTGGTGGAAAAGCCGACAAGCAATCGCTGAAGTTTGTCGTTCAGAAACACGCTGCGTCTCATCTTCATTATGATTTCAGACTGGAGATGGATGATGTCTTGAAAAGCTGGGCTATACCGAAAGGACCATCGCTTGATCCAAAAGTAAAGCGGCTTGCGATGATGGTTGAAGACCATCCGTATGATTACCGCACATTTGAAGGTATAATTCCTGCCGGTAATTATGGAGCCGGTACGGTAATCGTTTGGGACGAGGGATGGTATGAACCTGCGGATGATCAAAGCTCATCCGATAAACTTCAAAACGACAAAGCGCTGCGTCATCAACTTCATAAGGGCAAAATCAAATTTATACTGCATGGTAAAAAACTGAAAGGCGCCTTCGCCCTTGTAAAAGCACCGGGCCGTGGTGAAAATTCGTGGCTTCTTATGAAACTCGATGATAAATATGCTACATCAGAAGATATACTCCTGAAAGATAAATCGGTTGTATCAAAGAAAACGATCGAGCAGTTAAAAGCGAAAGCTGGTACTGAAAATAAGAAGCCAGTCAAACGTGAGCCATCCAGGACTTCAACTGCCACTGTACGAAAAAAAGCAGTGGCCGCAAAGAAAACAACAGCACGCAAAAGTGCTGCACGTAAAAAAAAACTTGATATAAAATCGACATCGCAGGTAGAAGCTATACCTTTCTCCACGACCATAAGTCCAATGCTGGCAACACTCGTAGATAAACCGCATGATAAGCCTGGATGGATTTACGAGATCAAGTGGGATGGCTATCGTGCACTCGCTTTTCACAACGAAGGTATAACGGAGTTGAAATCCAGGAATGACAAATCATTCAACAAAAAGTTTTACCCGGTATATGAGGCGGTGTCAGCGTGGAATATAAATGCTATCGTAGATGGAGAAATTGTTGTACTAAACGAACACGGCCATGCCGACTTCGGTGCCTTACAAAACTGGCGAAGTGAAGCAGACGGTGACCTGATATACTATATATTCGATATACTTTGGCTCGATGGCAAGAATCTGATGCCGTTACCGCTGCACGAACGCAGAGCCATCCTAAAACAGGTTATACCACAGGAAGGTATCATCCGGTTGAGTGAAACCTTTGAGACCACCGGCTCCGAGTTTCTGCCCCTTGCCAAGCAGTTGGGACTCGAGGGAATTATTGCGAAGCAAATTGACAGCAGTTACCGCCCCGGAGAGCGCACAACGGACTGGCTGAAGATCAAAGCCAATAAAAGACAAGAAGTTGTTATTGGTGGTTATACACTCAACAAAGGTTCGAGTAAACCTTTCAGTTCATTATTGGTTGGTGTATATACTAATGGTAAACTTGTCTATACCGGTAAGATCGGCACCGGCTTCAACGATAAAATGCAAAAGGAAATGCTGGCCCAGTTCAAACAACTGGTTATATCACAATCACCGTTTGATATAGTTCCCGACATCAATAAACCTTCGCGTTTTCGTCCGAACCCGCCGGAAGCAGTAGCCGTATGGTTGCAGCCCAAACTGGTGTGTGAAGTAAGCTTCAACGAAATGACCAGTGATGGTGTTATGCGGCATCCTTCGTTCGAGGGTATGCGCGTGGACAAAAGTGCCGGCGAGGTGGTGCTTGAACATGAGACGGACGTAGAAGATATAGTGGACAAGAAGCATGTACTGCGCGAGAAGAAAATCATTCAACCTACCGGTAAAAAGACGCGCAAAACATTACTGAATCCTACCGATGAAACACAAGTTCGGGAGATCGATGGACACAGTATAAAATTTACTAACCTCAGCAAAATATACTGGCCGGATGAACAGGTTAGCAAGCGCGACATGCTTAATTATTATTACCAGGTGGCGCCCTATATATTGCCGTACCTGAAGGATCGCCCGCAATCGCTGAACCGGTTTCCGAATGGCATCCATGGAAAAAGCTTTTACCAGAAGGATGTTACCGGCAAAGTACCGGACTGGGTAAATACATATTTATACCACAGCAGTGACGAAGAAGATGTAGACAAACATTTCCTGGTAGTGCAGGAAGAAGCGAGTATATTACTGATGGCATCCATGGGATGTATTGAACTTAATCCGTGGAGCAGTCGCATTGAAAAACCCGATCATCCTGACTGGTGCATTATCGATCTTGATCCGGATAAAAATTCATTCGACCAGGTAATTGAAGCAGCACAGGTAACCAAGCAGGTATTGGACAGTATGCATGTTCCCTCCTACTGTAAAACGAGCGGATCAACGGGACTGCACATCTATATACCGCTGGGAGCGAAATATACCTACGAGCAATCCAAGGAATTCGGTCGTGTCGTAGCAACGCTTGTACATAGGGAGATCCCCAAGTATACCAGCATTGAACGCATTGTGTCCAATCGCAATGGCAAGATGTATATAGATTTCCTGCAGAACCGTCCCAAAGCAACGCTGGCGGCACCTTACTCGCTTCGGCCGAAGAAAGGCGCAACCGTATCCATGCCGTTGCATTGGGATGAAGTGAAGAAAGGTTTAAAGATGACGGACTTCACAATCTTCAACGCGATGGATCGCATCAAAGAAGTGGGTGATCTCTTTAAACCTGTAATCGGCAAAGGAATTGATCTGGAGAAAATTACAGCAAGCCTTCGTTAACTTCAGAAACTATATTTTATATATTTTATCAGTGCACGTGTCCGCCCTCTTCTTCGCTGTTCTTGATTTTCGAGAGAATGGAGTATGCTCCCTTAATCACTACATGTGTGTTTTGACTAAGCGAATCCGGTAATGTGATTTCTGTAAAACCTAATTCGCTGTTACCAATCTGAACTTCCACCATGCTGAAGTGCGTTCCTTCTTCGTGCGCATGTTTTTCTTCGTCCTGCTTTTCATCATGTTTCTCTTCTGCATGATGTTCATGAGCTTCGCCTTCCACCGGTATAAATATATATTTCTTACCCTGATAGTCTATAACCGCTTCGTTCGGTAAAGCTGGAACTTTGGCACCGCCTGTCTCAACATTTGCTTTCAGGTACATGCCCGGCAGTAACTCTTTATCTTCTTTATCGATGTGACAATGAATGCGCACACTGCGATCTGCCCCTATTTCGCGGCCGATCAGATATACCGTAGCCATGCGCTCCTCCGATTCGTTGGCAAGTGTAAAGCGAACCTTCTGTCCTATTCGTAACTTCAGAACATCTTTTTCAAACACCGTTAATTCTGCGTGCAGATGTTCGGTATCTACAATCTCAAAGAGTACATCTGCTGGCGCTACAAACTTTCCGATGTTCACATTTACTTCCGTAACATAACCGCTGATCGGTGAGTATACATTTCCGGTGCTGGTAATATTTCCTTTTTCGACTTCATTCAAATCTACGTGAATGAGTTTGAGTTTTGCCATCAGACCGTTTCGTTTTGCCAGCCAGCTCTGATACGTTGATTTAGCTTGCTGCAAAGTTTTCTGCGCATTTACATTTTCCTTTGCCAGCTCCTGCTGCCGTTCGTAATCAGCCTTGGCAAATTCCAATTGGTTTGCTGCTTCGAGGTAATCCTGTTGCAACTGTATATATTCAGGATTTTCTATCACCGCGATCAATTGTCCTTTTTGTACGCGTGATCCCTGCAGTAGCGTTGTACTCTTCAGAAAGCCGCCCAATGGTACCGATATACTCACGAGTTGCTGAGGCGGAACATCCAGTACACCGTTTACTTTAATGGTACCGCTGATTTGTCTCGGTTCAATTTTACCTAGCTGGATGCCGGCTGTCTTCATCTGCGCATCGGTCAGTTCCACGGTATTGCTCTCTTCATCGTGATGTTCTTCTGTCGCAGCGGTTTCTTCCCGGGTGTTACAGGAGAAAAAGATAGACACCATCACTACCGGTATCAGTATATATTTCAGAAAGTTCATAGTTCATTTATAGAATAAAGTGATTCGTTATATCTCTGGTACTACTTCGTACCTGCTAAAAACTCCAGCGTCACAACGGATTGGTTAAGCGCATTCACCGCCTGAAGGTAATTTTCCTGCAGCTGCATGGCATTGCGAACAGCAAGCCAATACTCGGTATACCCGATCTCTCCGTTTCGAAAAGCAACAGTTGCCTGCTTCAGTATAAGTTCAGCGTTTACTACTGCAGACGTTTTATAGTAGTTTACTGTATTTCGATTCTTACTATACTGCTGCACGGCCTGCTGCCATTGTGCCTGCGTGCGGGTTTGCAAGTATTCGTATTCAGCCTGCACTTTCTTCTGCTGGATAGAAGCGGCCTTTACTTTTGCAGCCTGCGGACCAAACCACAACGGTATAGCAAGACCAACTTCAAAGCCCTGGAAGCGGTCGCTCTTCGTGGCAAGCTCACCACTCGCATTTACCGGTGTACCGATAAGCGTTTGGTTAAAGTAGCCTACGGTGATGTCAGGAAGGAAGCGGGCGCTGGCTACTTTACGCTCGCGTGTTGTTACCTCCGTCTGTTGTTTATAGTATACCAGTTCCGGATTGGACTGAACCGATGTACTGTCAACAGGCAATTCCCATTTACGTTCCGCAAGGCTATGCTGCGCAATCTGTACCGGCTGTGCACTATTCATGAGTGCCTGCAGTTGTTCCTGGTATACGAGTATATCGGCTTGCACCTGTGCCTGCATATTCAGTATTTCGCTGTGTTGTGTTTCCGCTGTTGTCTTTTCCAGCAGGCGCGCCTCCCCGGTGCGATACCGCAGGTCTGCAGCTTTTACGAATGCAGTATATATACTGTCCTGTCTTTTCAGGAGCGCTTCGTACGCTGACAGATACAGCAGTTCGTGATATACCTGTTTTACCTGGTACACCAATTCGTTTTCAGTCGCAGCCTTTCGCAGTTCACTTCCCTTTACCAACGAATTATGCAGTGCCTGTTGTGTTGTAAACACCGTGGGAAAAGGTATACTTTGCGACACCGTTATATTGTTATCATCCTTCGCATAGCTGTTATACTGGCCACGCATGTATATCACACTGGTTTTACCAACATCCAGCGCGGTACGTTTCAGCTGTTGCTGGTATTGAACATCCCAGGCAGCGGCTTCTATACTTTTGTTTTTCTGAAGCGCTTGTTGAATAGCTTCGTCCAGTGTAACCGATACCCGTTGTGCCTGGACGGTATACCATGAACACAGCAATACCAATAGAACTTTCGCTCGCATCTGATATAGGGTTAATTTCCGATGCTGACAGGGTTTATTCATGCAGCACGTATATGTTTTATACTGTCTCATTTGCATTGGATTTGCGCCAGTATATATTTTCGAAGTATATATACAGGCAGGGTAATACAATCAGCGTAAGCAATGTGGATGTAATCAGTCCGCCGATCACGACTGTAGCCAGTGGCTTTTGTACTTCAGCTCCGGCACTTGTTGTTAACGCCATTGGCAAAAAACCGAGTGAAGCCACCGCGGCTGTCATGAGCACGGGCCGTAAGCGTACGGCTGTTCCTTTCATCACCACGTCATACAGATCGGTATAGCCTTCCTTCCGCAGTCGGTTAAACTCAGCCAGCAATACAATACCGTTAAGCACGGCTACACCAAACAATGCAATGAAGCCGACACCGGCAGATATACTAAACGGCATGGAGCGCAACAGCAAAGCGAATACACCGCCAATGGCTGCCATGGGTATAGCTGTAAAAATGAGCAATGATTTTTTTACAGAATTGAACGTCAGGAACAACAATATAAAGATCAGCATCAATGCAGCCGGTACAGCAACGGATAAACGCGCCTGGGCCTGTTGCAGGTTTTCAAACTGGCCACCATATGTAGTATAATAACCCGGTGGTAAATTTACATCCTGCGCTATCTTCTGCTGAATCTCCTTCACAACTCCGGCTACATCGCGACCGCGTACATTAAAGCCTACGATAATTCTGCGCTTGGCATCCTCACGTTGTATCTGGTTCGGACCAATCTTGAACGCTACATCTGCCAGTTGACTAAGTTGTAGCTGGTTGCCGGCTGGTGTTGTGATAAACAGGTTCCGAACATCTTCGATTTGCTGACGATGCTCTGTATTCAATCGCACCACAAGATCAAAACGTTTTTCACCTTCGTATACCAGTCCGGCAGACTGCCCCGCAAAAGCGGTATTGATCGCCTGATTAACCGCTGCTATAGATATACCATACTTGGCAATTTCATCACGGTTAATCTTCACTACGATCTGCGGAAGCCCCGTTACTTCCTCTACATACAGGTCGCGTGCGCCTTCTACCGTACGAACTACCCGGGCAACCTGTTGCGACAAATCTGTAAGTGTCTCAAGATCTTCCCCGAAGATCTTTACTGCTACATCCTGGCGCACGCCCGACATCAATTCGTTAAAACGCATTTGTATAGGTTGCTGAAATCCGAATGTTACTCCGGGTACAACTTCCAAGGCTTCTCCCATTTTCTCTGCGAGGTCTTCACGGTTGCGCGCTTTTTTCCAGTTATCTTTTGGTTTCAGAATAACCATTAAGTCGCACGCTTCAATTGGCATCGGATCCGTTGGTATCTCGGAAGAACCGATCTTAGCAACTACCTCTTCCACTTCATCCGGAAACTCACGCAGTAAAACTTCCGATGCTTTCTGCGATGCTTCTATGGTATAGGACAAGCTGCTGCCGGTAAGTACACGTGTCTCAACCGCAAAATCTCCTTCTTCCAATGTTGGCAAAAACTCTCCGCCCATATTTAAAAACATGATGAGACTTGCTATGAAAATCAGCACCGAAGCGATGACAACCCACGCTTTATAGCGTAATGACTGACGAAGTGCAGGAGTATAGATGCGATGAAAGAAGTCCATCATGCGATCTGATAAATTTCGTTCATGCCGCGGACGTTTACTCAGGAAGAGTGCAGACAGCATCGGGATATAGGTAACGGAAAGTATAAACGCACCGAGTATAGCAAAACCAACCGTCTGTGCCATCGGCTTAAACATTTTACCTTCAACACCTACAAGTGCAAGGATCGGCAGATATACTATCAGAATGATGATCTCACCAAAAGCAGCCGAGGTCCTGATCTTCGAAGCCGAAGTATATACTTCCTCGTCCATTTCAGATTGCGTCAGTCTGCGGGTGACGGAGCGAAGTCCCAGGTGGTGCATCGTTGCTTCCACGATAATAACCGCACCGTCTACGATCAAACCGAAGTCAATAGCACCCAGACTCATCAGATTTCCCGAGACACCAAATGTATACATGAGCGCAACAGCAAAGAGCATGGCGAGTGGAATAACCGAAGCAACGATGAGTCCGGCACGCAGATTACCGAGGAAAAGCACAAGTACTACAATAACGATCAACGCGCCCTCAATAAGATTCTTTTCTACCGTTCCGATGGTTCGTCCTACCAGTTCACTGCGGTCGAGAAAGGCATCGATCTCAAGTCCTTCCGGTAACGTCTTTTCAATTTGTTGTATGCGGGCTTTTACACGGTTTACAACAGCATTTGAATTTTCGCCTTTCAACATCAATACAATAGCGCCTACAACTTCACCTTCGTGGTTATAGGTCATGGCACCAAAACGATTGGCGTGTCCAAACTGTACCACGGCTACATCACGAACGAGTACCGGCATGCCACTGCTGGTATTTTTTATAACGATCTTCCCTATATCTTCTTCCGAGCTGATGAGACCTTCACTGCGAATAAAATAGGCATTGGGTTTCTTGTCGATATAGGCACCACCGGTATTGCCGTTGTTCTGTTCGAGTGCGGTAAATATATCCTGGATGCTGAGGTTATAGCTGCGGAGTTTATCGGGATCAATGGCGATCTCATATTGTTTCAGGTAGCCGCCAAAGCTCGCCACATCGGCAACACCTGCAGTACCGAGCAGTTGTCTGCGCACGATCCAGTCCTGCACATTGCGCAGTTCCATCGGAGTATATTTCGATTCGTATCCTTCTTTCGGACGAACGATATACTGGTATATTTCGCCCAGGCCTGTTGTTACAGGCGCGAGTTCGGGTTGTCCTATACCCTCCGGTATCTGACTGGTGGCAGACACCATTCGTTCATTTACCTGCTGCCGTGCCCAGTATATATCGATATTGTCCTGAAACACGATGGTCACTACCGAAAGGCCAAAACGTGAGAAGCTGCGTATCTCATGTATACCCGGTATAGTAGCCATGGTCTGCTCCACCGGAAATGTAATCAATCGCTCAATGTCCAATGCTGATTGCGATGGAGCGGTTGTAATGATCTGCACCTGGTTATTGGTAATATCCGGCACAGCATCGATGGGTAACTTCATGAGTGAATATCCACCCCACACGATCAACCCGATGACGAACAAACCAACAACGAGTTTATTGTGGATGGAATAATGAATGATCCTGTCTAGCATAAATTAAATATGATAGGTATTGGACAGACGCTCTGCGATGCAGGTATAGCGATGAACACTATACATCCGCACATCGCCATGCGTTGTCATAAATTAATAATAGAAGTATAAATGACGAATGACTGAACGTCATCCGTGAAAGAGAATCAGGCTAACCTGGGAGGTTGCCAGATTGTATGTATGCCGTTCAGCAAAGCGCGTTGCTGATACGGAACTATAAATTCAGTGTGGTGCGATACGAGCACCGGTATAACAATAACAGAAGTAGCAAGTTGGACAGAAGCAGCACAACACGAACAAATGCAAAGCGGAGAGCAATGATCCTGTTCATCACTGTCTGGCGTATGATGCTCGGTAAGCAAAGTCTGCGCAGCAACAGAAACAGGTTCATCGACACATGCCCCGCGATCCATGCACGGGTAACATGCCAGCACCAGCGTATATATAGCCAATATGATCGCAGTGAACCTCACGCCTCAAAGATAACGCATGAATACGTGCAATAGGATTGCAACTGGATTAAAATTTACCTGATACGACCGATTTCAGCAGTCTGTCCAATGCCGTAGCGATCGCTCACTTACGAATTACCAACACGGCAATCATTGTTTCGCGAATAGAATGGTTCAATCCCCGGAATCATGCGTTCTTAAGGCGGAATCCCTGCATTTTACTATGCAAACCGTGTTGAACCTGCGAAAAACAAACAGCATAGCAACGTTCTCAATTGTTTGAATTTTGCAAGTTTTCGTTTGAAGGTTGTAAGTTTGTCTGTTGGCTTCAGTAGTACCTTTGACTGACAGGAAATCTATTTTCAGTTGAAAAATTGGAAGATTAGAAAATTGGAAAATTAACGGAATTCCAAAACTAAACATTATGCCAAAGATTGAGACACTTGAAGATTTCTACAGACAGAAATTTAACTGGCTTCCGGAGAATCTTAAAAAAGATATAGGACACTTTAATGTATTCAGACTGGAAGATTGTATGGGACCAGGTAAGACACCCGCTCCATACAGTCGAAGGGAATTTTACAAGATTACATTGATGCGAGGTAATCATTTATACCACTATGCCGATAAGAGTGTTGAGGTATCGGGTACTACGCTGATGTTTTTTAGCAGTAATGTTCCCTATACATTTGAACAACGGTCGGATGATTCTACAGGGTATTTCTGCATCTTCAAGGAATCGTTCTTTACCGAGCGACTGCGCGGAAGTATACGTGATCTGCCCATGTTTGTGCCGGGTAATAAACCGAGTTACTCACTGAATAAATCGCAGGATAAATACATAAGCAGTGTCTTCGAAAAAATGCTGAATGAGATTGGATCAGACTATATATACAAGTACGATCTCATTACGAACTATATTATGGAGATGATCCATTATGCATTGAAGGTACAGCCTACGGAAACACTTTATCAACATACCGATGCAAACGCACGCATCACCGCTGTGTTTACGGAATTGCTGGAGCGCCAGTTTCCGATTGATTCTCCTTCGCAGCGATTTACATTACGATCGGCCAGTGATTTTGCAGAGAAGCTATCGGTACACGTTAATCATTTGAATCGTGCCATACGCCTCACCACGGGTAAGACTACTACCGATCATATTGCTGAACGCTTAACGAGCGAAGCTAAAGCTTTACTAAAACATACGGACTGGAATATATCTGAGATCAGTTATTGCCTCGGATTTGAAGAACCTGCACACTTCAATCACTTCTTCAAGAAGCAAACCACCGTTACACCTTCCGCTTTCAGAAATTAAATTTACCTGTGAAGCTATGGAACAGGTTATGCACGTTGAAGAGCAGGCACAATGATCATGCTGAGTACGATAAGGGATTTGTATTGTATAGTACATATATCCAGACAGGTGTCGGGTGGATCGGTATATATGTTCGACAAACATTTACTTCCCGAAAACACGCTACGGCACATCCGCTGTAACCGTCTGTTCAATACCATGAGCAATACGCTTTATGCACTGAATGATGTACAGGACATAGAAGTAGCCAGCATCCTGCAAAAACTGAATGGTGAAAAAAATTCCGGCTATCGGTTTTCCAAGGATCTGCAAAAAACATATTTACTGGAACTCATTCATTTCATTACAAAAATTCACCTGAAGATTTTTCCTGCTGTTCATCCTTCGCTGAACTAACGCTGATAAAGTTGCTGGCATTGTTTTTTGGGAGTTTACCATCTTCAATCCCATAGTAAAACAATTATTTATGCCAACGACAGACGCTCCATTCACCGGCAACCCGATCATCCAGAATACGTTCACGGCAGATCCAACCGTACTTGTGCATAACGACAAAGTATATTTATATACTGGTCATGATGAAGCACCTCCGGGCACGTATCAATATACGATGAACAAGTGGTTGTGTTTTTCTTCACAAAATCTTCGCGACTGGAGTGAACACCCGGTAAACCTGAAGGCAACTGATTTTAAATGGGCCAAGGGTGATGCGTATGCTTCGAAGGTAATTCAGCGTGGAGATAAGTTCTATTGGTATGTAACCGTTACACATGCATCCATCGAGGGTAAAGCAATTGGTGTAGCGGTTGCCGATTCACCAACCGGACCGTTTCGCGATGCGATTGGTGCCGCACTGATCACTACCAAGACCGGTATACTTCCCGGCACAGACAATTTCGATCCAACGGTACTCCTAGACGACAACGGACAGGCCTATATCTTCTGGGGTAAAAATAAATGTTACTATGCCAAGCTTCACGATAATATGGTCGAGCTGAATGGCTCCATTAAAACCATCAAGCTTCCTGACTTCATGGAGGGAGCGCACATTCATAAGAAAAATGGCTGGTATTATTTATCGTATGGCTATGAATCTCCGGAGAAGGTTGCATACGCCATGAGTCGTTCTATCGATGGGCCGTGGCAATTTAAAGGTATACTTAACGAACTTGCAGGCAACTGTGAAACGAACCGCCCCGCTATTATAGATTTCAAAGGCAAGTCTTATTTCTTTTATCACAACGGAGGTCTAAAAGATGGCGGCAGTCACAGGCGATCAGTATGTCTCGATTATCTATACTATAATGAGGATGGAAGTATGAAGCGGGTAGTGATGACGTCTGAAGGTGTGATGAGCGTGGCGGGGTAGAGGATTCGAAGATTGGATGATTATAAGATTGGAAGATTATAAAATTGGAAAATTAAAAAGATTATTACAAGATTAGATAGCGACCGGTAAAAAGAACGGGTATACCAATGATGGTATACCCGTTTCATTTCTTAAAGTATATCTTAAAAATCTTTCAATCTTATAATCTTATTAATCTTACAATTTTTTCAAATCCCTAAATATCCGGAGTGGTTCTATCGGCTTCGCGGAGTTCGGTTAGTTTCTTGCTACCGTAGGAGACTTTGGTTATAATTACGTATAACACGGGGACGATAAAGATCGCGAGGAACGTTGCGGCAAGCATACCTCCGATTACTGTCCAGCCGATGGTTTGACGTGCTACTGCTCCGGCACCGGACGCCAATGCTAATGGCAACACACCAAGTATAAAGGCGAGCGATGTCATGATGATCGGGCGTAAACGAAGTCTCACGGCATCGAGTGTTGCTTCGATCAATTCTACACCTTTGTCCACACGTTCTTTTGCAAATTCAACAATCAGGATCGCGTTCTTCGCGGCAAGACCAATGAGTGTAATCAAACCGATCTGCGCATATATATTGTTGTTGAGCTTCGGCAGGAACGTCAATGCGAGTATCGCTCCGAAGGCACCCAACGGTACGGCTAACATGATTGAGAACGGAACTGACCAGCTTTCATACAAGGCAGCAAGTAATAATAATACTACCAGGATCGACAATGCAAAGATGGTGATCGTACTGCTTCCCGCTGCAAGCTCTTCGCGGCTAAGACCGGAGAAGTCGTAACCATAACCTGCTGGTAAAACTTCTGCTGCTACTTCACGTAACGCAGCCAAAGCTTGTCCGCTACTATAGCCGGTTGCAGCGTTACCATTGATCTCGGCAGAACGGAAAAGATTATAGTGCGATATAACCGGTGCACTTTCTACAACGCGATACGACACCAATGCGCTGAGCGGAACCGATGCACCTTCCCTGTTTAGTACATAATATTGTTTCAGATCTTCTATATCATCGCGGTATACCGTATCAGCCTGCGCTACCACGCGGAAGTTTCTTCCATAGCGCGTAAAGTCGTTTACATACTGGCTTCCCATATAGGATGACATCGTAGAGAATACATCCGACATGGCCACTCCTAGTTTTTTTACTTTTTCACGATCTACTTCAACATAGTAGCCCGGAGTTTTTGCTGTAAAGAAGCTATAGGCCATTTGTATTTCCGGACGTTGATTCGCTTTCATCAGGAACTGTCCTAATACGCGCTCGAATTCTTTTATATCCGTGCCGGCTTTTTGTTCGAGCATGAAACTGAAACCACCGGTTTGTCCAAGACCCGGTATAGCAGGTGGTGGTACAATGACAATGTTTGCTTCCTTAATCGCTGCAAACTTTTGCTGCAACTGTCCTATCACACCAAACAACTGCTGTGAAGGATCTTTCCGCTGACTCCACGGATGCAACTGAATGAAGTATGTACCGCTGTTCGGTTTGAACGCAAAGTTGATCGCATTCAATCCACCGATACCGGTATAATTCTTAATTGCTGGCACTTCACGAATCATATCCGAAAGTTTAGCCATCAACTCACGTGTACGCGATGATGATGAACCTTCTGGTAATTCAAATGAAATGAAAAGACGTCCTTCATCTTCTGTGGGTATAAATCCAGTCGGCTTGCTTTGGAAGAGTGCAAACGTACCTACATATATACAGGCCAGCAGGATAAGCACGAGCGGAGTATAACGAATGCTGTGTTTTACACCATGGGCATAATTGTCTGTAGTTCTTCCGAACCAGCCGTTAAACTTGAAGAAGAACTTATTCAGCCCGCGTGAATCTTTGTTTACATTCATTGGCTTCAGCATCAGCGAGCATAGTGCCGGTGTAAGTGTAAGCGCTACGAATGCAGAAATCAACACCGATATAGCGATGGTAATCGCGAACTGCTGATAGAGGCGACCTACGATACCGGGTATAAATCCTACCGGTATAAACACGGCTGCCAATATCAGCGCAATGGCAATAACCGGAGCCGTTATATCTTTCATCGCTTTACGCGTTGCGTCTTTTGCCGAGAGCTTCTCATGATCTATATAGTGCTGCACGGCTTCCACCACCACAATCGCATCATCCACCACAATACCAATCGCAAGCACGAACCCAAATAAGGTAAGCGTGTTGATCGTAAACCCTAACGGTATAAAGAAAATGAATGTACCAATAATGGATACCGGTATAGCAAGAACCGGCACCAGTGTAGCCCGCCAGCTTTGCAAAAAGAGGAACACCACGATGGTTACAAGAATCAACGCTTCCACCAGGGTATGCACCACTTCTTCGATCGAGACTTCTACAACGGATACCGACTCGAACGAAACCACGTAGTCTACATCAGACGGGAACGAAGCTTTTAATTCTTTCAGTGCTGCATATACACCTTCCGCAGTAGCCAGTGCGTTGCTGCCGGGTGCCTGGTATATCAGCAACATCGCAGCGGGTTTACCGTTGATCGCTGAGAACCTTCCATAGTCAAAACGACCGAAGTCGATGCGGGCAACATCTTTCAGGTATACCAGCGATCCGTCTTTCGGATTGGTGCGCACCACTATATTTTCAAACTCTTCCTGCGTTGTCAAGCGTCCGTTTACCGTGATGGGATATTCGAATGTCTGCGAGTTGAATTGCGGCATCGCCCCTACTGTACCGGCAGCAACCTGCAAGTTCTGTTCCTGTATAGCAGCCGAAATTTCTTTTGCACTGATACTATATTGTGCAAGCTTATCCGGCTTGAGCCAGATACGCATACTGAAGTCCTGTCCCAAAGCGTTGATATCACCAACACCGGGAACACGCAACAGCGCATCACGCACAAATATATTGGTATAGTTATCGAGGTATTCAACACCGTGTGTCCCTTTCGGTGAATATATACCCACCACCATCATGATGCTTGGGTTTCGTTTACGTACCACCATACCGAGTCTTCGTACTTCTTCCGGCAAACGCGGTTCTGCAATGCTTACACGGTTCTGCACATCCAGTGTCGCTATATTTACATCGGTGCCTACTTCGAACGTAACGTTCATCTGCATTTGCCCCGTACTGGTACTGTTGGAGCTCATATACATCATACCGGGTGTACCGTTCACCTGTGTTTCCACCGGAGTAGCAACAGTTTGTTCCACTGTAAGAGCATCCGCACCGGTATAGTTACCGGAGACAGAAACTACCGGTGGCGTAATATCGGGATATTGTGTAACCGGCAGGTTCATCATCGCCAATACACCTACGAGTAAAATCAGCAGGGATATAACGATAGACGTGACCGGTCGTCTTATAAAAACATCTGAAATCATGCGCTTCTAAAATTTAGGTAATTTATTTTCCTGCACTTTTCTGCGGTGCACCTGCAGGAGGACCGACCTGTACTTTTGCTCCCTGACGCAAGCGTTGTATACCTTCTACAACAATCGTCTCGCCACTCTTCAAACCATCGCGAACAACAACATACTCCTGCATACGTGTGCCAAGCTGAAGTCTGCGCTGCTGTACAGAATCACCTTGCACAACAAATACAAAGTACTCGCCCATTTGTTCGGTAACCGATTTATAGGGTATCACAACTCGATCACCTATATCCTGGTTCAGTACATCTACATTCAGTGTCATGCCGGGATATAGCTCGCGCTTTGGATTCGGGAATGACAGTCTTACGGTTATCGTTCCGCTCTGGCGGCCGATCGCGCGATCTATAGCCATCAGCTTACCCGGATGCTCATACCGTGTACCATCGGAATAGCGTAATGTAAACAAAGAGTCAATGTTGCTGGTGCGAAGTCTGTTGAAGCGATTGAGTTCACCCTCGTTAATGACGAAATCAACAGCCATCGGATCTTCGGAAGATATAGTATTGAGCAACGGCTGACCCGGTGATACCTGTGTACCAATTCTCACCTGAGATATACCTATAGCACCATCAAACGGAGCTGTTATAACCGAGTAATTATAGTCGGTGGATGCGCTCGCGAGTTGTGCTTCCGCTGCTGCCACCTGCGACTGTGCTGTCTGGTAATCTGCGCGTGCATACTCTACCTGCTGACGTGCTATCGCATCTTTCTCCAACAGCCGTTCATAGCGATCTACATCCTGCTTAACGCGATGCAGATTGGCTTTCGCGCTTTGTACATTGGCTTGTGCCTGGCGAATCGCGGCCTGATATTTACTGCGGTCGATCTCGTAAAGCTTTTGTCCTTTCGAAACTTTCTGACCGTCTTTGATATATATATTGGTAATATAGCCTGACACCTGGGGACGGAGCTCGACTTCATTAACCGGCACTACCGTTGCCGGGTATACATCCGTACCGGTTACATTACTGGATGTTACTTGCTGAACATTAACCGGTACAGCCGGAGGCGGCCCTTGCTGTTTCTTCTGCGAATTCCCACAACCATACAAGATGGTCAGCGTAACAAGTGCCGCAAAAAGCCGGAGTAAATGATGTTTCATCATATAGGTATATTTCAAGATCAGTTCACGTTAATAATTCCTAAAGCTCTTTCATAGTCGAGTTTGCTCGACAATACCTGGAAGAGTGCATTGTAATAATTGAGTTGTGCCGTTTGCAGATCAGTCTCTGCTACGATCAGGTCTACATACGCTTTAATGCCTTCATCGTATTGAAGCTTGATGGTATTGTATACCTCCTTCGCTATCTCGGCATTCTGTCGCAGTACTTGCCATTCGTTATAGTCGCTCTTGTAATTTGCAAGTGCTGTCTGGTACTCGGTATAGATGGCACGTTGTGTATTTTCCATTTGTACCTGCAGACGATCTTCCTGCAGACGTGCACGTTTTACATTCTGCAGTCGCTTGGTACCGGTAAAGAGCGGTATCGAAGCCTGTATACCCAAAGCAGATGTTGGATACGCTTTGTTATACAGATCCGGTAACGAGTTGTTAAAGAACAGCGGATTATAATTGATGTACGCAGAGAGTGTCGGCAGGAACCCGAGTTTGTAATAGTTGGTGTTCAGCTGCAGCAACTGCATTTGTGTTTGAAGCTGCTTGTATTCAATGCGCGATGCGTATGCCGGAGTTTGCGTTGTATCAATAAGTATACCTTCGCTCATCAGCGTAGCACTGTCGTATTGCAACGTCAATTCCTTTTCCGGTGCTATACCCATCAGTTGCTTGAGGTAGGCAAATTTAGCATGCGTGGATTCAAAGGTGCGCTTGCGACTGGCGCGTGTATTGGATAGCGATATACTTGCGCGCTGATAATCTGTCTTATCAACAAGACCTGATTCATAGCGACTATAGGCATCTCTGTATTGTTTCTCCTGCCGGAGGATGTTTTCATTCAGGATACGCAGTTGCTCGCGGGTAAAGAGTATATCATAAAACGCTTTACTAACTTCTACCACCACATCGATCTTGCTGCTCTCTGTATTTTGAGCAGCCTGCATGCGGGTATATTTGGCAGCACGCGATGCGAGAAACACATCGTTGCTATAGAGCGTTTGTGTTGCCTGAAATAAAATATTGGAATTGTATTTCGTACCGATGGTGATAACCTGGTCGCCAAACACAGAAGTTTGTCTGCGAATGTTATGTACAGCCGCATACTGTGCCGATATCTGCGGCAGCCATGATGAAAGTCCGATGCGTACATCACGCTCGGCTATAGATGCATCAATCTGTGCCTGCTGCACCGCGGCACCATTCTTCAGGGTATAGGAGATACATTGTTCAAGGGTAAAAGTACCCGGAATAGTATCGGAAGCCTGCTGACTATATACCTGCCCGGAAATCAGCAACCCGACAAGCATCAACAGCACTTTATACTTTGCCATTTTCATTTTCCATTTTTATTTAACTTGAAATCAATAGTACGTTTATCAGGATAACCGGTACCGGGCTTGGTAACACTTCGCCAGCAGGCATCAATCACTTCACTGACTTCTTCTTTTTTCAACACAACTTTTCGCAGTTTGTGCATCTTGGCCATCGTAATAATGTTACCATGAAAGAGAGCACTTAAAATTTCAGGCCGCAGGGGCATCAGCACATTTTGCTTAACGCCTTTACTAACAAAATCGAGAAGTGTTTTACGGAGAGCGCAGGTATTATCAGAGAGTTCGTCTGTATAATAAGGTGAATTTACGAACTGTTCGAAGAAACCCAGCACGTTCGGGTTATTAATATAGAATTGATACAGGGCTATCCATAGCTGGTAAAATTGCTCGGGATATGTGCGGGATGATTGCTCTGTTTTTGCAACGATAGCCTGTACCTGGTCCTTAATATATTTATAGAGCTCAATGAGCATTACTTCTTTACTGTCGAAGTAATGATAGATGGTGCCGGCAGCCACGTTAGCCCGCTCGGCAATCATGCTCACAGGCGTACCATGAAAACCCTTTTCGCGGATCAGCTCCAATACGGTCTGAAAGATGATATGCTTTTTGTCCGGTTGCTCCATACCGATTGAATGTTCATTCGGTTTTTCAGCAATTCTACGACCTTCACAACTGTTGCAGTCCACATTCCGATTCAGGAATCGTTTGTTGAAGTGACAACCGGTAAAAAACGTATTCTAAAAGAAAAGCTATAGTATATAGATGGGCAGCTATATGTTGTACCGCTTTACAACTTGTTGAAGCTTTCTACGGAAGACAGGTTCGTAAAAAATCATTCCGAAATTTACCCTCTGGATCATGAGTTTTAAACAATTGTTTAAAATCGGCCAATCTCTCGAAACGCAGTGCGATTTTTTCAGGCGAAAGCGTAAACAATTTACCCCAATGCGGTGCCGGGTTAAACGGAGCGAGCTTCGCCTCAATGAGTGGTAATAATTTCATAACGGCATCCACTTCCTGGTGCCACGTGAAGTGAAGAGCGATACAATTACGTTTATAGCAGGGACTCATCCACAGGTCATCTGCTTTGATCGTTCTTACTTCCGATATAAAAAGATGGGGAGCAATCTGTTCATGAAGACTTTCTACAGCCATAAACGCTTCATAAGCATACTCGACCGGTATAAAATATTCCGACTGCAGTTCTTTACCAGAGCTTGGCTTAAAGCCCATTTTAAAATGTGGCAGGCGATCGTACCACGGCCCGAGTACACCCAATTGATCCGTACAATTCTCTGCCGACTCTTCTTCTATCGGATGTACATTTCGAGTTGCAAGTCTTGCGCCATAGAATTCGGCCGGAGCTGTATCCACGGGTATATCTGACTGCTTCTTGATCCACACTTCATTTATAGTCTTGTTCTGATATTTTGTAAAGAGACTCACACTATAGCCGGCCGACATGATCGCGATAAAGTGTTTCTCAAGCTGCTGCACCGGCATATTAAGGTATACATACTGCTGCACGTCAAATGCAGGTACAAGATCGAGCGTGATGCGCGTAACAATACCCAGCGCACCGAGATTTACTACAGCACCATTAAATATATCGCCATCGGCCCGCGACAACTTTACTACTTCGCCCGCTGCATTCACAAATTCCAGGGCAGCTACACTCGTAGCCAGGTTTCCATTATGTATACCGGAGCCATGTGTAGCAGTAGCCACTGCTCCTGCGATGGATATATGCGGGAGCGAAGCAAGGTTATGCAATGCATATCCATGCAGATGTAAATGTTCGCATACTTCTCCATATTTAATTCCGGCTTCTACGGTGATGGTATGCTGCAACCAGTCCAGCTCAACAATGGCATTCATGTACTCAAGCGATACCAGGTCTTCACTGCTGTCCGCTATCGTATTAAAGGAATGACGCGAACCCAGCGCTCGGATTTGTTTACACTGCTTCACAACCTGACATACTTCATCTATAGTTCTCGGATAATGTATACGTGAAGTGTGATATGCAAAATTACCGGCCCAGTTCGTAATGCGTTGCGACATAATAGTTACTCAATCTGTGAGAAGCACGAAGTAAAGAAAACTTTTGGAAAAACCTGCTGATGCTACAGGTTTCCAGCTACAAGGCGTTGGTTTATTTTTCTATTGAAGCGCATCTATTTTCTTCTGAATAGTTTGCTTATCCGATGATGTTCTGGCAAGCGCTATAGCTTTCTCCAGATTCATCTTTGCTTGTTGATTGTCAATGCCGGTATAGAGTTCGCCCAGCAGTGTGAAGTAAAAATGGTTGGTAACCAGTTTTAATTTTTCTGCTTCCTGGATGGCTTCGCGTTTACCTTTTACTTTGGAAAGCGCATACGTTCGGTTTAGTGCTGCTATCGGAGAATATTTCAGCTGAAGCAGGTGGTTATAGAGATGAAGTATATTTTCCCATTTCTCAACGGTATCTTCTTTCCTGGTATTCCAATACGCAATGCTGGCTTCGAGGTGATACGTTGAAATTATATTCCCGGTGGTTGCACGCTGTAAAAATTGTGCGCCTTTGCGGATGAGTCCCTGGTTCCACAAGCTTGTGTCCTGTTCATCGTATAGTATAAATTCTCCGGTATCACTTACCCGTGCATCAAACCGTGATGCATGAAAGCACATCAGCGCCAGCAAAGCGTTTACCGGAGGCTTGTTGGTATACGGATTTTCAACCAGCATATAGCATAGTCGCATTGCTTCGAGGCAAAGCTCTTTTCGAAGAGTCTGCTGCTGACTGGTTGAATAGTACCCTTCACTAAACAGCAGGTATAGCGTGGTCAATACATTGGCGAGTCGTGCGTCAATCTCGCTTTGGGCAGGCAGGCTGATCGTTATCTTCTCCTCGCGCAACTTTTCACGTGCACGGAACAGGCGCTTGTTTATAGTCTCTTTGTTCGTGAGAAATGCATCAGCGATTTCATCAATACCAAACCCGCAAAGTATACGCAGCGACAAACCGATCTGTGCTTCGGGCGGAATAGCAGGATGACAAATCGCAAACATCATCTGCAACTGACTGTCGGATATATTTTGAGGCGACAGGTCTATTTCATAGCCATCCGCAGTATTGTTTTTTATCTCGGGCGTAATTTTGTTTTCAAAGACGCGATCGCGCTGCAAATAGTTTTTTGCCTTGTTGCGCGCAACGCTATAGAGCCATGCCACCGGTTCTTCCGGTATACCTTTCAGCGGCCATATCTGTGCTGCTGTCAGAAATGTGTCGCTCGCTATATCTTCGGCTGTCTCAACCTGGTCGAAGCCAAAATGTTTACAGAGAACCGAAACGATCTTCCGGTACTCGATCCTGAATAAATGCGGAATCAGTTCGTGATGTTCCATCGTTGAAATCAGGCTTCCGCCCTATATATAGTATACAGCGCAGAAGCCATCCTTAAATTAATGAACACCATCGCCACGGGCGATCTTTCTTACTTCTACACTATTGCCTTCACCTTGCAGCACCGGACATCCTTTGGCAAATTCAACAGCCTCATCTACCGACTCCGCTTTCACTATTATATAGCCGCCAATCGTTTCCTTGATTTCGCCAAATGGTCCGTTGGTAACAACGTTATTGTGCCACACAACTTTACTGCCTTCGAAGGGTAAACCATTGCCGCCACTGTATTTGTTTTGCGCGGCAATACCGCCAATCCAGTCCATGGTTTGTTTCATCCAGTGCTCGATCTGCTCCGGAGATGCTACTTTTTTGCCATCCTCGTGTCTGAAAATTAACATGAATTCGTCCATTGTCGTTTTTGTTTTAGATGTGGTTATTACATTCAATACATCCCTATGACAAATGAGCTTTCAGGAATTGGACACAAGTACGGAAGAAATTTTTAAAGTGGGGAAGTTGGGGAGTTAAGAAGTCAGGGAGTCCGCAAGTCAGGAAGTCGGAAAGTCGGGAAGTTTAGAAGTCGGAGGTTCGGAAGTTTTTTGTGTTCGGATGGCTTGGGCGTTTTGGCAGGTATATACTTACAGGGTGCAGGTTAGGGTTGTATAGTAGAAGCCTCCGATGGAGGGGCCTCCGAGGAATGAATGGTAGTAATGGTTGAAGATGTTGCTGCTGCCGATCTTTACGGAAACTTTATTCCAGCGTGATGATAGTTGTGCATCTACGGTCTGGTAGGCTGGAACATTTCCGTTCACCAAAAATGATTGCCAATAATAATCACTTTGCCAGCGCCACGTTAGGTTGAAGCCTATATTCTTATACAGGTGATCGTTCGCGAGCGAAATATTAATGATCCATCGCGGTGTATTGAAGCCGTCTTCAAGTCCATCGTTATTGGACTTCCGTTGCAGTCGCGCGTACGTAACGTTGCCTGAAGCGTTGAAGTTACGAAGCAGTGTATAGCGAAGGCCTATACCAGCTCCATAGTTATAGGCTGTTGTGTGCGAATTTGTCCACATGCGATAGCGATCCTGTTTACGCCTGTCGTTGAGGTAAAACGGAATTGAATCAGCCACGGCAGTACGTGGAATATTCATTTCTACCTGGGCTATAAAATTGTTATAACGGTTGTAGTAAAAATCGAGATCGAATTGTAAGTCTCCCTCGAGAAATGTTCCGCGATAACCGGCTTCGAGGGAGCGGATCTCTTCGGGTTTTACATACGTATAGTCGTTCCTAACCAGTAAGTCTTTATTCTTTATAATGGCATCGTGCTGCGATAAGCCTGTTTGATTTACGTCACGGATCACAGCCGCCTGAAAAGCATCGATCGAAACACGTTTATACCCGCGCTCAAATATACCGGACGACATTACCGGCAGACCTCCTACCCGCTTCACGCCACCGCTGTTAACATTCGAGAACGCTTCGAACACGCTTGGAAAACGAAAACCATTTTGAAAGGAGAATCGAATGTGGTGAACATTATGCACTGAATATACCGCTGTAAAACGTGGGTTCCATTTCAGATTGTAAAACTCATTCTTGTCAGCACGTATGGTGGCACCCAGTTTTAATTTCTCGCGAAAAGTCTTCGATGCCTGTAAAAATCCGCCCGCTTTACTATAGAGTATATTTTCACCTTCGTTTTCCGGGTTGATAAAGTAATTACCATCCGGAATGATAATATAGGTTCGATAATCAAAACCGGCCAACAATTCTATACCGGTTATTTTGTTGAAACGCTGCAATAAGTCTTTGGTAAGATTTAGTTGTCCTTCGGTATGTAACAGCCTCGCCTTTACCCGTAGTGCCGCTCCTATATCCCAGTTGTTAATACCACCGAGTCGCTGAATGAGATCGTTGAATTCTGCAGAACCCGGCTGTGGTCTTCCCTGGTCACTGAAACTGCGCGCTATAGAATGTGCATTGGAAACCGATTGGTTATTTTGTATAGCCGAACGAAAGCTATTGCTATAGTCAGTAAACCATTGATCATCGCTCTTGAAACTGCGATCGATGTTCTCCGCCATAGAACGTGCATTATACGACTTACCAGTATTTTCAAATGTGAGGTATGCCAACAGCTGAAGTGACTTTGATTTATAGGCGAGTCCATGCTGCTGCAACTGATAGTCTTCCAGTCTGAATCGATTGGAGCGTTGGTATATATTATCGAGGTTGGCAAAGCGATAGGTATAGATTAGTTTTTTATCAGGCGTAAATGCATAGTGAATAGCGGCATCGGTTTTAAAATTCTGAATGCTATAGTCGACCACTTCCTTCTCGAAATAACCGGTTCGTGCCACCACATAATTTTTACCATCGAGGTTCAGCGTTCTCCGGTTTGACGATTCATTGCCATACGAGTTTACGGCATCAAAAGCCGGGTTGTCATTGCCCCTAAGACCTGTGCTGCTATTTGCTTTCGGATTCAGATCCTGTTTATCATCCGCAATCCAGTCAGTGCCGCGCACATACGTTGCGTTGATCTTAAATGCAAGTTTGCCTGACACAACATGTGCCCACCGTATACTTGTTTCTGAAAAAGGTTTGGCACCACTTCCGATTCTGTTGATGCCTGCCTTTTGCTGTACGCTTAGGCCTGCCGTTGTAAACGGATCTTTGGTGATAAAATTGGCGAGACCGTTAATGGCATTCATGCCGTACAGGGCCGATGCCGTGCCCGGAATAATCTCTACGGTATATATATCCAGATCACCTGGCCCCAGCATGTTGGCGATCGGTGTACCGAGGTGTGGCGCCTGGTTATCCATACCATCTACCATTTGTACAAAGCGCACATTGGTTGTATTACCGAACCCACGTGTGTTGATCACTTTGAACCCTACACTGGGAACCAGCATTTGTATACCTTTTACATTTTCGAGTGCATCAAAAAACGAAGGCGCTGCAGACTGGTATAGTGAGCGGGTACTGATCTTTTCAATACTTACCGGAGATTTACCCAGATCTTCTTCCAGACGCGAAGCTGTTACAACAACATCGGTCAGTTCAACCGTTTTTATACTATCCCGCTGACCTTGCGCGAAGGCGGCTTGTAACGTAAAAATAAAGAGCAACAGGGTAAAGATTCTTTTCATAGCGATCGATATGTACGCATGAACATATCGGTAAATATAAAAAAATGGAAGCACTATTTCTTCCATTCCCTGTGAGTCGGTTTAAAATAAAGACTTTACCAGACGGTCAGCGGCTTCCGGTGGTCAAATGTAGTCGAGCATTGATTTGTCTTTTTCAACAATGGCATGAATGCGGCTCATCATTTTAGTATAAGCTTCCACCATTTTTTTACCCGCTTCCGTTACTTCCGTACCGCCACCTTTTTGTCCGCCTTTCTGCGCGATGACATAGGGCTTCTTCGCTTTTTCGTTCATCTCATCCACCATCGCCCAGGCTTTCTTATAGGTCATCCCGATGGACTTGGCAGCTTTCGAAATGGATCCGTTGTCTTGTATCATCTGCAATTATTCTGCGCGCCCGGGAGCGTAGAAACGCTCGCCATCCAGTTCTACCCAAACCCGTACCCGTATTTCTTTTTTTGCTTTTGCCATACCTGTTTGCTTGTAGAAAGCTATATACCAAAAATAAAGCATTGCATAAAATTTATGCAATGCTTCGAACCTGTACCTATAAAATTACTTTCGCTTATAAAAATAGAGATATGATTTCTCCTTCTTCTTCACTTCACTGATGGTATAAAAACCGGAGTTGTCGGTTGCCCAGGCGATGGACTCACCTTGTGGCTCTGATTCGTATTGAACTTCAACGGGTTTCTTTTTAAGCAGCGTACTCAAATCCTCACCCTGACTGTTCTCCCAGTAGTAAATATGATCGTAGTTTTTCATAAGCACGTCACCACTGCCCGGCTGGTAATCGGCGGATACGATGCTGGCGTATGGAAGCGATACTGTTTCCGTTGCCGTAAGTGTATCCGTTGTACTATAGGGATATTTCAATTTATATACATACACCGGGTCTTCGCGTTTGGACACTACATATATATCTTTCGTCTTGTGGTCGATCATCAGCGACTCGGTGTCCTTTATCGCATTTGGAAGTTTGAATACGATTCTGTCAACCGCAGCGACCGTGGTGTCACTTTTACCCGGTTGCACACGAGGCTCCGGCAAACGGTAGATATATTTATAGGGATATACAGCTTCGTTGTCGCCAATGTCGCCTACATAAATATAGCTTTGATTGGCTTCTGGTCCCGGACCAACCGATATATCTTCCCAATCGCGGTTATGAAGTCCTCCTAAACGACAGGTATATACAATGTTCAGGTCTTTATCGACCAGGTATAGTTCGGCTTCATTCCCACTATCATTTAATGCCCACAGCATACCGGGGTTTGCAACACTGGATGCTATACCGGAAACTTCCTTCAGTTTCTTCGTTTTAAGTTCAGACAACCGTTGTCCTTTTTCGAATTTATCGGTAAACGTGTCTTTTCTCGTTTGCATGCATGAAACGAAGGCCATCATACAAACTATTGCTATTTTAAATTTCATATAAAAACATCTTAATTACAGGACAAAAATAAACGTGAAATCCGGAAACAATCGGGAATGAAAGCTATGGTTTATTTTTTTATTGTGTGCATGAAATAAAATCATTCCCATTTCTTTCCGGTTTTCGTCCTTACTTTTGAATACTAATTTGTTCTGAACGATGTAGCCATGAAAATACTGGTCATTGAGGATGAAGACGAACTGCGTAACGTCATTGTAAGTTCACTGGAAAAAGAAAATTTCCTGGTGGAGTCGGCTGCTGATTATACCGCTGCGCTGGATAAAGTTACCGGCTATCAATACGATTGCATTCTGCTGGACATCATGTTACCGGGTGGCAGTGGTCTTTCCGTACTCGATGCGTTAAAAAGAATGAAGAAGCAGGAGAACGTTATTATCATTTCGGCCAAGAATTCGGTTGATGATAAAGTTAACGGTCTCAACCTCGGAGCTGATGATT